>DCTZ01000039.1 GCA_002329485.1 Caryophanales bacterium UBA1427
CAAATTTTTATTTTTATGTTATAATAAATTCATGAAAATGTTTTAAACTTAAAGTAAACGAAAAAATTTTTGAGGAGTGTGTCTATGTTATTCAAATGGCAGAAAATTAGGATGTATTCTATTGGACTATTATCCTTGCTACTTGCACTAGCGGTTATAGTTCCATACCGTGCATTTTGGCCAAAAGCAAATCTATTCACATTAGAATTCATCATCAAACTTCTCATTATACCGGTAATCGTTATCTTAATTTCGATTGAACCGACAATCTTTAAGTACCGTCAGGTCGCAAGATATCGCGAGCAATCGAAAATTATCAGTGTAATGAGTTATTTTCCTATTGTCTGCTATCTATTAGGCTTACTTGTTCATAGCGTTTACACGCTTATGAAAGGTGCAGATCCTTTCCTCGACCACGGTTTAGGAATGGGGGCCCACTCATTATGGTTAGTCATTATGATAGCAACAATCGTCTTTCTGCTCGTTGCTTTCCCGTTTTTCCATCGTTTCGAAATGCAACTCGACACCAAAGAACATATCATTTTTGATGTTTGCTTATTCGTAATTGTGGTATTCTTCATCGTCTTATCGCATCGGATTAATATAATCTATCGCGATTACTTTGCTCTTTATGTTCCGAGAACCGGAAACATGGGCGAAATCGAACTGTTCTTTATTTTCTTGCTTTATGTGTTGTTCTTCGGCATTTCTTTGGCCAAAATCGGCACTTTGATTCGGGAAAATGAAGTTTTGATCAGTTTGAACCCTAAAGATTACGATGTTAACAAAGAAAGAGTCAGAATGGCCGAATTCAATCGCGCTTACAACGAAATTTTGACTCGCTTTGAACAACAATTCATGAGCATCGGCGAAGAAGAAAACGCAGCCGAAGAAGAAACGAAACCGGAAACCGAAAAAGCAGAAGCAGCACCGGAAGCCGAACTCAAGAAAGAAGAATGTGAAGAAGAAATTATCTTGCCAAAAGCCGAACCTGCTACCGAACCACAAGCGGTTATGCAGGAAGAGCCAAGTGCGGAAGTTGAGGTTGCAGAAGAACCTGCTGCTCCGGTTGAACCTGAACCAACGGTTACGGTTGAACCGGTACCTCAAGAAAAACCTGCCGCTCCAGCCGAACCTGTAGCGGAAGAAAAACCGACTGTGGCTCAACCGGTTATTGTGGAAGGCGAACCTGAAATTATTGAGGAAGTTGTGGAAGTGCAAGTTCCGGTCGAACCTCAGAAACAAAAAGAAGTTGAGGAAGAACGCCTCAAACTCGAACAGGCCAAAGCCTTGTTAGCCGAACAGGAAGCTCTTTTGATTGAAAAACAAAAGATGCTCGAAGAAAAGAAAAAGGAACTTCCGGTCGAAAAACCGAAACCGGAAAGACCGAAAGAACCAAAACCACCGGTTGAAAAAGAACCGTTGAAAATTCAACCGAGTTTTAAAGTCGTAACCAATTATGCGAAGAGCATCCCGGGAATTACCGTGATCGAAAGTGAGGATAAGAAACGGATGCGGTTTATGGTAGGAAAGAAACTCTTCCTGATTGCCAACGAAACCGACGCCGATTACCGCTTTACCTTCCTTTACGATTTGGACAAAATTGTCGATTTGATGATCAAATATCCAATCGTTGTCAAAGCAAAAACTCCTAAAGGTGAAAACTGGTTTAAACTCGTAAATAAGGGGGAATTCCTAGAAGAAGACCTATATTCGATTATCGACAATGCTTATGCAACGATTCAAATCCTCGAGGACAAGAAGCGTGAAGAAAAATTAGCCTCACGTGCTCAAGCGAAAGCCAAAGAGTAATCACACGAGATAAGGAGGAGAATTAATTATGTTGAGTAATAAAGAAAAAAATACATTGTTAATAAGTAATATTATTGCCATTGTGATTAGCCTTATCGTGTGTGTTCCTTTCGGTAAAACGAGTGTGACCTCATTTGAATTGATTGCAAAATTTATCGTTGCCCCTATTCTAATCGCAGTTTTGGTCGGTATTACTACTTACACAAAATATAATAATTTTCAACCTGCCAATAAGTTCATCTTTGTTTCGGCTTACACCCCGTTTTTCTCATATGTTGGGGCAAGCCTCTTCAGTACTTTATTGGCCCTCATCCGTACCACCAACGGTTATAGCCATTATTATCAATGGCTCCTGACCTTGATTGTGCTAGTTACCGCTTTCGTGTTGGTTGCCATCGTCAACCATATGATTCATCGGTGGATTTTGGTTTTCACCAAAAACGAATTGATGATTGTGGACACGGTATTGCTCATTTTGGCAATTTTCCTGACATTCGTTTTGCACAACACGGTTTCCAACCATGTCGGTGCGGTACTCCAAGCCGAATCGATTCTTTACATTATCGTACCGCTTGTATTCGGGTTATTGTTTGCGGCTTTCCATGTTTTGCGAATCATGTATTTGCATTCTTCCAAGGAAAGTTTCAAAATGGTATCCCACAAAGAATTGGTGGCTAATTGGAAAGCCGAAAGGGAAAAAATATATTCCGAAGCCGAAGTCGACATTCTTTACGGTTTGTATTCTTTTTCCAAAAACGAGTTGGGCTTATCCGATGAACTCGATGATTTGTATGAGGAAATCATCGAAGAATTAGAATCCCAAGACGAAGAACCCGCTGCCGAAGAAGAAAAACCGGAAGAACCGGTCAAAGAAGAAGCAGCTCCGGAAGAAGTAGTTGAAGAAAAACCGGTCGAAGAACCTGTCAAGGTAGAACCGGTTCCTGAAGAAGTTGTCGAAGAAAAACCGGCGACCGAACAGCCAATAGTTGAAGAACCGGTACCGTTGGTTGTCAAACCAGAACCGGTTGTTGTCAAACGGGTTGTGGAAGTAATCAATGAAGTCGAATTGGAGCTTATCCAAAAAGAACAAAAAGCATTGCAAGAAGAACGTCAAGAACTCGAAGAAATGCAAAAAGCCAAACTCGAACAATTGATGGAAGTCGAAAAGGAATTGGCACAAGTGGAAGAAAAATTAGCCGCTGCAGCTGCCAAAGAACGCAAACCTAAGACCCCACCGGTTGTCAAAGATATTAAGCCTTCCTTCGAAGAAGTTTTGAATTACGTTCGGGCTATTCCGGACATTACCGAAAAAGCCAATGCCACGCAAACTTCCTATCGGTTTATGATTGGCAATAAACCGTTCCTTATGATGCAAAATTCGCCGAAAGATTACAAGATTACTTTCTTGTACGAACTCGATGAAATCGTTGATTTAATCGTCAATACGCCAAACGTTGTAAAAGCCAAATCCCCAAAAGGCGACAATTGGTTTAAACTTACCAACAAAGGCGATTACACAGAAGACCAAATCTTTGATGTTGTCGACAAATCGCATCGGATGTTGGAAATCCTTGAAGAACGGAAATTGCAAGCCAAAGAACAGGCTCGTTTGGCCAAATTAGAAGCCAAGATTCGCGAACGTGAAGCTATCCGTTTGGAAAAGGAAAAAGCCAGAGAAGCCGAACGGATGCGTAAACAAAAAGAAAGAGAAGCCGAAAAGCTCAGAATCCAACGGGAAAAGGAAAAAGAACGTCAAAAAATCCTCGCCCAGAAGGAAAAAGAAAAGGCAAGATTAAAAGCCCAACGGGAAAAGGAAAAAGAACGTCAAAAAATCCTCGCCCAGAAGGAAAAAGAAAAGGCAAGATTAAAAGCCCAACGGGAAAAAGAACGGGAAAAAGCTCGTCTTAAAGCCCAAAAAGAGCGGGAAGCGGCTAAATTGAAAGCGCAAAAGGAAAAGGAAAGAGAAGCCGAACGTTTGCGCAAACAAAAAGAAAAAGAAGAAGCCAAATTAAAAGCTCAGGCTGAAAAAGCCGAAAAGAAAGCTCAGGAAGACGCAGCCAAAAAAGCTGCCCAAGAACCTGGAAGTTCAACACCTAAAGAAGCTGCATAATCAAAACGTTGATGAAGATAAGTAGAATAAAGAAGCGGATTCCAGAAAGCGGTTGGCTGATGCGAAACCGTATCCGTCTTTATTTGAAGCTCCTTCGGAGTGGAACTAATCCTTCCCGCTGGTTAGCGTTAAAACCGTAAAAGGTGTACAAATTTATTTTGTAAATTAGGATGGTACCGCGAAAAACTCGTTCCTAGCTTAGGGACGATTTTTTTGTGCAATAAAGGAGAGAGAAAAGAATGAAAAAATTAACAGGAAATGAAATCCGGAAAATGTGGCTCACATTTTTTCAGACTAAAAATCATGCGATCATACCGAGTGCCCCTCTTGTACCATATGAGGACCCGACGTTATTATGGATAAATGCGGGGATTGCGCCTTTAAAGAAATACTTTGACGGACGCGAAAAACCGACTAACCCGCGCATGACCAATGTTCAAAAGTCCATTCGGACCAACGATATCGACAATGTCGGACGGACAGCCCGGCACCATACGTTTTTCGAAATGTTGGGAAATTTCTCCATTGGGGATTATTTCCGGCAGGAAGCTCTTACCTGGGCCTGCGAAATCCTGTTTTCCGACGAGTGGTTCGGTTTTGAAAAAGACAAACTTTACATGACCTATTATCCGACCGATTATGAGACAAGAGATTTGTGGATCAAATTGGGAGTAAGACCCGACCACCTGATTCCGCTCGAAGGCAATTTCTGGGAAATCGGGGAAGGGCCTTGCGGACCGTGTACGGAAATATTCTACGATCGGGGAACGCGTTTTGACCCCGAAAATCTCGGCGTTCGCATGTTGACCGACGATATCGACAACGATCGTTACATCGAAATCTGGAATATTGTTTTCAGCCAATACAATGCAAAACCGGGACTTCAAAGAAGCGAATATCCCGAACTCCCGAGCAAAAATATCGATACCGGTATGGGTTTGGAACGGATGGCCTGCATTATGCAAGGTGTCGATACCAACTATGAAACGGACCTTTTCTTTCCGCTCATTCAATGGTTGGAACAAAAAACCAAAGTTCCTTATACGGGTCAAATGTCTTTTCGGGTGATTGCGGACCACATCAGGAGCGTAACTTTTGCTTTGACGGACGGCGCTACTTTCTCAAACGAAAGCAGAGGGTATGTTCTGCGGCGGATTTTGCGGCGGGCCATGCGTTTCGGCAAGCAACTCGGTTTGACAGAACCGTTCTTGCATGAGATGGTTCCGGTTGTAATCGCCATGATGAAAGATTTTTATCCGAATTTGGCCGAAAAACAATCCATTGTGCAAAAAATGATTCTCAACGAAGAAGAAAACTTCCTAAAAACCCTCGAAAACGGCGAACGGAAACTTTACGAACTGCTCGAAAAAAGCCCGACCAAAAAATTGTCGGGCTCCGACGCCTTCCTGCTTTATGATACCTTTGGTTTTCCGCTCGAATTAACGATGGAAATAGCCCAAGAACGTTCCTATACGGTTGATACCGAAGGTTTCGAACAAGCCCTCCAGGAACAAAAACTGCGGGCACGGGCCAGCCGGCAACAGGAACAGTCGATGAACATCCAAAACGAAGCTTATTTGAAATTTGCTTCTTTTTGCCGCTTTGTTGGTTACGAGCAATTAAGCGCGCAAGGTTTGGTCACCGGGGTTTTTGTTAACGGGGAAAGAGTCAAAACCGGCAGCGGCGAAGTCGTCATTACGACCGATGTTACGCCGTTTTATGCGGAAAGCGGGGGACAAATCGGCGATACCGGAATCGTTTCCGTTGACGGACGCGAACATCAGGTACTCGATACTTTCAAACTTCCCCAAGGACAACATGCCCATGTTGTGGATATGGGTATCGATCAGGTTTCGGAAGGCATGAGCGTTCAGTTGACCGTAGACCGAGACCGGAGGATGGCCATCATGCGCAACCATACGGCTACCCACCTTTTGAACCAATCGCTTCGAAACCATTTGGGCAGCCATGTTGTTCAACAAGGTTCGCAGGTCAGCGATAAAACGCTTCGTTTCGATTTCAACCATTATCAAAACGTTACCGTAGAAGAAATATTATCGATCGAAAAAGAAGTCAATCAAGTCATCCAAAAAGCTCTTCCGGTTCAAATCAAAGAAATGCCGATGGCCGAAGCTTTGAAACTCGGCGCCCAAGCCTTGTTCGGCGAAAAATACGGCGAAGTCGTGCGGGTGGTCGACAATCAGTTCAGCATCGAATTGTGTGGCGGAACCCATGTGGAAAATACGCGCGATTTGAAACAGTTTGCCATTCTCGGTTTGGAATCCAAGGGTTCAGGGGTCTTTAGAATCGAAGCAGCAACCTATCCGGCCCTCAAGGAACAAATTGCCCGGGTTACCAAGGCTACCGCGGAAAATATCGCCTATTTGGAAATCAAATTGGATCGTATCATCAAAGAAGCAGAAGCCGAAGGCATCGAAATCAAAAAAGAACCGTTCCCGGAATTCCCGCTTTTACTCAGCTATCAGGATATCATCAATACCCAAATCAAATACCAGGAAGCGAGTCGCATCGTCAAAGAAGCCGAAAAGCAATTCGATCGCCTGTACCGGCAAGCCAAAACTTCCAATTACCAACAATTTTTGCAAAATGCAACATATAAAAATGATAAGATGGTTATAATACAAAAGGTAGAAGGCTGGGACACGAACGTGGTAAAAGACATCGTCGATAAATTGGCCGAAAAGGCCGCTCGGGCTTTGGTGTTTTTTGCGAATGTCGTGGAATCCGGAAAAATCGTCTTTATCTGCAAAGCCAAAAATGTGGAAGAACATGCTGGAAACTTGGTGAAACTTGCAGCGGTTCATACGCAAGGTAACGGCGGCGGCCGTAGCGACTTTGCCCAAGCGGGCGGTAAAGACGAAACCCGTCTCGATGAGGCTTTAAATTTGGTTAAGAAGGAGATTGGCCTTTAATGCGTTGCTTGGGTCTTGACTTGGGAACGCGAACCCTCGGTATTGCCATCAGCGATGACCAGGGAAAAATAGCTTTTGGATTGGAAACTTATCATTTTAGAGAGAATGATTTGCCAAAAGCGGTAGATTATGTTAAAATATTATGCGCGACCAAACAGATTGATAAAATAATCTTGGGTCTTCCGAAAAACATGGACGGTTCGGTCGGTTTTCAGGGCGAATATGTCCTAAAATTCAAAGCGATGTTGGAACAGGTTGTGGAATGCGAAATCATTTTAGAAGATGAACGTTTGACCACTTCGCAAGCCAATAAAGTCATGTTGGAAGCCGATATCAGTCGCAGGAAGCGCAAACAAGCTATCGATAAGTTAGCAGCAACCCTCATCTTGCAAAGCTATCTTGATCGAAAGCGACCATAAAAATATAGCGATAAGCTAGAAAGAGGAAAACAATGAAAAATTTACGTAACCCAAATCAACAATTGACCATTATCGATGAGCAAGGCAATGAGACTTTATGTCAAATCCTATTCACTTTCGAGTCTGAGGAATTCAACAAAAAATATGTTTTGTTTTTTCCAATTGAATCCGATGGAGACGACGAAGAGAATATTGCGGTGATGGCTGCGAGCTACACAGAAGACGGCGATGGCATCGGTCAACTTTTCGAAATCGAAGACGAAGCCGAATGGCGTTATCTCGAACAGGTATTGGCCGATTTCGAGGATTCCGTTTTAGCGGAAGAAGATGAAGAAGAACATCATCACCATCATCATCACGATCATGAACATGATTGCTGCGAAGATTGCGAAGACGACGAAGATTGCTGCGGCGAATGTGACGATGACGACAATTGCGAAGATTGCAAATAATTAATGAAAAAGGGGCTTAATGCAAAAGCATTACCCCTTTTTATTTTACGTTAAGCGTAATTCGCTTAGTGTTATTCACTTAGTGTTTTGATGATAATGTAATCCGCAATCATATCGTAAATCCGACCGATTTCTTCGTCCAACTCATACAAAGCGGTGTGATGAAGCGGTTGATTGATCGGAATCGAAGCGATTAATTCGGTTTGCAAAGAATTGGCTACCATTTCGCCTCCGCCCTTACCGAAGAGGTATTCCGGTTGTTGGGTGGCCGGATTTTGGTAGTAGGACATATTTTCGATTACCCCTAAAAGGTCGTGTTTCATTTGCTGGGCAGCCACACCGGCTTTGATGGCGACGTTTGCGGCGGAAGGATGCGGCGTGGTGACGATAATCATTTGTGTTTGCGGTGCAAAGGAATGAATGTTAAGAGCGATATCTCCGGTTCCGGGCGGCATATCGATTAACATGAAATCGGTCTTTTTGTTCCATTTTACTTCGTAAAAGAAATAGGATAACATGCTGTTAAGCATGGCTCCTCGCCAAATGACCGGCTGATTCGGGTTGGTAAAAAATTCGGTGGAAATAACTTCCATATTGTCTTTGGCAAGCGGAAGGATTTTTTTATCTTCCGAGGCTTTGGGGTTTTGATGCGGGATTTCCAGTAACTGGGGAATGCTCGAACCGTAGATATCCGCATCCATTACCCCGACATTGTAGCCTTTCTTCATCAAACGATAAGCAATATTGGCCGTTACGGTTGATTTGCCGACGCCGCCTTTGCCGCTGGCAATACCGATGAAGACGGTTTTGCTGTGGGTAATGCTGTTGACCACGCGGTGTTCCTCAATTTCCAATTTCAAACCCCTGTGCTGCAGATCGATTTTGATGAGTTTGGCGATTTCTTTACGCAAGTTTTTTTCGTTTTCTCCGCCTTTTCTGCCCATGGCGATAATCAAAACCACAACGTCTTTTTCGTTGTCATAACCGATGTGTTTGATGCCGCCGGTATCTTTTAAGGTTTGTTTGAGGGAAGGGTCGATAATTTGTTCTAAAGCTGTTCTAATTTGTTCGATCATATTAATCCTTTCTTTTCAAGGGAATCAAAAATTCGGTTTGTGTCAATCCCTGTTTGTCGGTCAATATTTCATATAATTGGGTTGCTTTTAGTTCGATTAAACCAATCGGGTTTTTGGTATTTTTTAAGGAAGTGATAATTTCGCTTTTGGTTTCCTTCGGCAAAGTGCCGAGGTATTTTTCGCCTTGTTCGGAAAACCCCAAGACTCGTAGATATGGTTGAAACTGATCAAACGTTTTGGGAATTTCCAAAAGGAGGTACAGGAAAATTCTTTGAAATTTGGAAATGCTGTAACGTTTGTTCTTTATCCGGTCAATTAAATCCGCATAAGACGAAGCGCTTTTTAGATGGGCGATTAAATAATACTCGATGCCTTCCGAGAGGCCGATAATCGCTTTTTGTCCCTGTTGATTGACCAAAAGCGCATATTGCAAAAGGGCAAACATTCTTTCTTCCGTCAAATTTTGGTTGGCAAAGGATTGTTTTAACGTTGATTCGGGAACATACCCCGTTATTTCCTTTCCAGATCTGAGGGCTTTTCGAATCCCGCTTGCGCTTGCAAAAGGGTGCGTAATTTCGGTATCGTGATAGTGGCTTCCCTGCCGCTTGATGGCATGAACTCTGATGTTCAATTCTAAGTCCTGGATGGCTTTCAGGTATTGCAAGGCCAAGGTAATATTCGGTTGGTTGAATAAGGCGATTAATTCGGAAGCGGTACCGCTTTCCTCAAGAGCCCGGGAATAAGCCTTTTTGTAACTGGTGAAAGTCTTTAAAGCTTTTTGCAAGTGTTTTTGAAAGTTCGGGGTTTGAATAATCGCCAACAGTTGATAAAGTTTAGCAAGGTCCTCGTTTTCCACCCCGAAAGCCAAATCTGTGATTTGCATTTGGGATAAAGCTTTGACGGAGTGATAGGCAAAAAAATCGGCGCTTTGGACGCTTTTGGCGCAAGGCAGTTCCAAAACAATATCAATACCCTCCGACAACATTTGTTTTGTCTTGGCAAATTTGTCGACGATGGCGACTTCCCCCCGCATCGTAAACGAAGTGGAAGTAACGGCGATTACGACATCGGGGTTGATTAAAGTTTTGGCCTGAGTAAGAAAATATTGATGGCCCAAGTGATAAGGGTTAAATTCGACAACCATTCCCAATACGACCGGTTCCATACAACGCTCCTTTGCACAAAGGAAGAACTGAATTATCCTTTGCGTTTACGTATTATATTATACCAAAAATCGCATTTTAACGCTGTTAAAATACTTTTTCACCTTTTGACAAAAAGAGCCGGGTTTATTTGGTATGCTTGAGGATAGAGGTGAAACGATGAAAACAAATCCGAACCTGACTTTAATCGCTTACGGAATGACCGGCGATTTTTTATCTTCTTTGGCTTTTCAAGCCGTCAACCAAGTAAAAACCAAACTTTCCCAATCATTGAAAGTAAACCAAATTCAGGTATTGAGCGAAACGGAAGCTTATCGAAACTGGGGTTTTTTGGAGTTGCCCGTTACGGTTTTATATTGGGAAGATCAACCTTTGCTCGAAATGGCCGGTTTTCAATCCGCTCATTCCCTGATTTTTCAAATAACCGATTTTTTAAAAAGAAGGGATTTTTAGAAACAAACACCCAAACACCAACCGGTAATACCCACAGGTATAACCGCAAGGTGTTGTTTTCTTTTGGGGAAAAAAACCATTTGATTAGTTTTTCCCCCAAAAGTTCGCCATTTTTTTAATTATGCTTTTGCTTCTCTTTTTTTGTCAAATGTGGTAAAATATTGACAATAAGGCATTAACAAATTGACAAATAATCTTGACTGTTTTAGTTTGATTTCTTCAACTAAGTAGTTTCAGCCTATAGCATATTTGCAATAATTGCGAATAAATTGTCTTAAACATACTGCATAATAATATAAGAAAGGAAAATCAGCTTTACCAATTAATACTCTTTCGGTAAAGGAAAAGCACCATACTATGAGTAAGAAAACCAGCATCGTGCTATTTGCCATAGCCTTTACTACCTTATTGATAATATTAGGGGTTACGATTTACGAACTTCGTCCGGTCTTTAACAGTTTAATCAATGACCCGAAGCATTTAGATCAAGCAATCGATCAATACATGGAAAATATCGGTATTTATCGTGCCATCATTCTTGTGATTCTCCAAATTGTTACTGTGATTTTAGCTGTCTTACCGGCTGAACCCGTCCAAATGGTTGCAGGAATTTCTTACGGCATGCTATATGGCCCGATTATTTGCTTGATTGGCGTTTTTATTGCCAATACCATCATTTATCTGATGTTCAAAAAATTGGGGAATGGGGTAATTGATTGCGTTCCTTTTTATGCCAAATGGGAAGAAAAAGTTTTGCTTAAGAAAAGCCATTCCAATCGGATAATCGATATTTTAATCTTATATTTTGTCCCGGTTTTTCCCTATGGCTTAATTGCTTATATTGCCTCAAGGTCGAAACTTCGTTTTATTCCTTATTCGCTAATAACCACATTAGGAGCGCTTCCTTCCATCATTCTATCAACTTCCCTTACCGGTTCAATCTTGAGCGGCAATCTGATTCTTACCGTTGTTTTGGTAGGCGTTGCGATTGTCGGGATTAGTGGTATGATTGTTTTCCGAATCATATATGTTCGGAAAAGCAAAAAAAGGCTTACAGAATAACGGATTTAAGCGTAAAAGGGGGATTTAAATGTCTGTTTCTGATATCACCAGGGAATCATTTGCAGAAACGATTGTTACTTTCACTGAACAAAGAATGGAAGAACGTAGAAGCAATATCAAAAAACTGTCTTTTACGAGTTTCTTTGTGATGATGTTAATGTTGACACTTGTCAGTATGATGTACTTAGGTTACTTCGATTTCAACCATGATTCCTTCACTTTATTCGTGGAAAGTCATACCAAATCGATTTTCTTTTTGGTCATGGTTTCCATGGCCTGTTTGGGAGTCTTGGTTTTTAAACCACGCAACGTAAATAAGTCGTTGTACATTTCGATTCCCGTTGTCATTGTCTTTTTTATCTTTTCCTTTATTATTCGCGGTCGTTTGGTTGTTTTGGGTTTGATTTCCACGATTATGATTGCGGCGGGAATCGGAATTATCGCCAGCGCAGCCGTGTTATTGTTCATTTACTCTTTGAATTCAACCGAAAGATTGGTTTCGTCGTTCTTTTTGGTCGGTTCATCGGTAATCTATTTCGTATTTGAACGGGCCTGCTCGCTCGTCCACCCATACCTTGGTTCCTTTGTTTTGCCACTTTTAATCATGTGCGCTCTTTATCTGACGCTCTTTTTTGTCGATCCGTATGATGTAACCGAACTCGAAGTGCGCGAAGAAAAAATTACCTGGCTTCCGGTTTTGACCATGGTAATAATGGTGGCCATCTATATTATCTTCACCGCTATCTTTACCGGCATCAAAGTACCGGCTAACTTGGTTAATCCGATTTGGACAAATGTCTTCTTTTATATCGGAGTATTTCTCGGTTTGGTGGTCGTCGTCATTTTACATTTCTTTAACCGGTATGCTATTTTCCTTGCCTGGATTATTTGGGCAATCTTTACCACTGTCGCTTATCAATTCGGTATGTCGGCTTTATTGAACGGCAATTCGGGTCTTTTGTATTATTTAATGTATTTGACCATCGGTTTTGCCAATATTGTGGGAGCATTTACTTCCATCATGATGGTCGGAAAACTTTTTGAAGACAAAACCCATATCCGAGTCTTAAAAGTGGTATCGATTATCCTAGGTGTATGCCTATTGATTTCCCGGATCGTCGTACTCTATATCCGGGGAACCCAGATGACCAATCTGTTTTCCGTCATGCAATTTGTTTCCTTATTTATGACGGTTGCGATTGTCTCCTATATGATTTACGCCTTTTTACAATGGCGGAGCCGTCCGGTTGCCAAAATCGAACCGGTTAAAACCGCGGAACCAGAATCACTCTACGTTAATCCTTACAATGTTTTGACTCCAAAAGAAACCAAAGTCTTTGAATTGTTGTTGATGGGATTAACTTTAAGACAGATTGCCGGGGAACTCAAGATGAAATATGACGCCGTTAACTTCCATTACAAGAATATTTATAAAAAATTGGAGGTTAATTCCAAAATCGAATTAATCTTACGTTATGGACAAAAACTCTGAAAACCGCTTTTGAACTGCCTTTGCTTTTCCGCTATCCCAGCCGCTAAAGCGGTTTTTTTATTTTTTTAAGTGGTCCTAAAGGGGTTTTTTACTTTTCGGACGCCCTGGAGGAGTGTTTTTTGCGAAATTTTTCTTGAATGGCAAATACTTAGCACGTCCTATGCAAAGCGGTTTGACCGATGCTATACTATTTTTGGTGATGACATTGGCAAAAAGAATAAACCAAGCCGGGTTTACGATGTTGGAACTGCTGGTCAGCTTTAGCGTTACTATTGCGGTGTTTGTGGCGTTTCTGCAACTCGGCAACAATGTTTTTTACCAGGAACAAGCCATCAACAACGATTACCGGGCCCAAAAAGAATTGGAAGAAGCCGAGAAAATACTTGAACAGTTGTTTGCGTGGGTGAACAGCGAAGGAAAACCGGTTTCTTTAACCCAAGACGATGATACTCTCTCGGTTTATCTTGAAGAACAGCGTATTTTTCTCGGTGAGAAAGGTAAAATGGAAGTTTTGATCGGACCAAAGGGCAGTAACGGCACCAAATTCCCTTTTTTTGTCCACAAAATTGAACCGATAAAAGCAGAGATCGTTAATCCGCACCTGGTAATCTTTACCTTTCAAAAAACGGGCGGCTCGCCCCGTAAGAAAGCTTTTTATGTCATAGGTGGAATCGGATGAAACGCTTGGTGCTTTGGGTCGGTGAAAATTTAAAAGCCGTTGACAAAAATGACTTGTTTACCTTGGAAGTTTCGTTAATCGAAAAAGGACTAAAAAAGCAAAGATTAATCGATCAATTTGTCGTGGGAGACTTTTCGATTGCCAAAGAACGGTTAAAGAAAAATTCCGGAAAAAAAGTAAGCCTAACCATTGTGTGCGATTTGGTGCACTGGTTCCAGGAAATTACCGTTATTCCTGATTTGCCCTTCAGGCAACAATATGCCCATTTGGAATTGGAACTTGCAAAACGTTATCCCGGTTACCAGGAGGACTTTTTTTATCGGCATGAAAGGATAAAGGAAAAAGAGAGAATTTATTTCATCACTTCCCTGATTAACCAAAAAGCCTTCGATAATTTGACGAGCTTTTTGAAAAAAGCTTTAAACAGCTTGGATTTAGCAGACAAAAAAAACGTGGTTATGCTAAATCCTTGGAAAATCAATCAAATTCCCAAAGGAAATAGTTTGGTAATAATCCCTCGTGCTCAAAAGTTGCAAATCCAAATTTTTAACCGAAAACATTTGGTCGGTTTTTTTCAATACGGTTTTTCTGATGGTTTTACCAAAGAAGAGGTAAAATTAACTTTAATGCGCGTTCACCATGGGCTTTTAAATCAGCTTCCTTTTGATTATATCGGACTTTATTTCGATCAAACTCTGCCCAAAGATTGGGAAAAACAGTTTTTGGAGATGGCGAAAAGCCTTTTTGGCACCAATATCAAAGAAATCCGGGAAAGCTGGTTTAAAAAAAAGCCCAACCTGACGAGCTTTCTCAAACTGAGTAAACGATTGGAAACGGTGGTCAACAATGAAAAAAAGGGTAATCAGTGCTAAAGGGTTTACCATTTTGGAATCGCTGATGTCGATTATGCTTGCATCCGCTTTGCTTGGTATGATCGGAACTATGTTGCTTGCTTATTATTCCGTGAAAACCCATAAAGCCAAATTGACTTTTATTTTTGATACCGCCTGTTTAATCAATGAAACCCACGTGAGCGACTGGGCTTTTTTCAGCAATGTCGAAAACATTAAAAGTCTCCTTCATCCCAATCCGGTTTGGAATACCAAAAACGGCATCTGTTATTATTATCTTTATTACGATGAGTACTTGCGACCGATGAAATCACCAGCTGAAGCAAACTTTTATTTCGAAATCATTTATTATCCCGATCCTCAAACCAACCCCAAGGTATACCTTTTATACATCAATGCTTTAAGTACTACCTATGGGCAATTGCCTTATTTTACGGATGCGGAACTTTACCCGGCAGTGGCAATCAATGAGGAGGAATTCGATGGTTAAAAATAATCAAGGTTACACCATGCTCGGGGTAATAATGATGATTCTATTGATTGCCTTGACTTCGGTGGTTTTTATTACTGAACTGACCTTTACCGTGGGAGAAGAACAGGGAAAAATTGACGAAAAAATTGCACCGATTGTCTATAAAAACTATGTTTTGCGTTATCTGTATCATCGGAAAGGTCTCCTGGAACCCACCGCCGGTTGGGTGGAGACCCTCGACGGTCAGGCATTACGATACCGGATTACCGAACAACAGGACTGTTTTTATTTTGATGTTATGCTATATTCGCGCTTTTCGGAAACCTATCGGGCGGTCATTGCCTTGGAAAATAATTTCCCCAAAATCGTCAGGTGGGGTAAAATCGCCGAATTTACGCAAGATGAAGCGGAATATGACTAAAACAAAAGGAGGGGGAGTAGAAGATGAATTGGCGTTATCGGGCTAAAACGATGGATAATACCAAAATAACCGGGGTAATCGAAGCCGGAGATGAAAACAATTTACGGGCAATTCTTTCCGAACAGAAGTTTTTCTTAATCAAAGCCAAAGCCGTAAAAAATTCAAAATTATCATCCAAATTTCGAAAGCGGTTGACTTTCAGGCAACTCGCCAATTTTAGCCGTCAATGGTCTGCCATGCTTTCCTCCGGTGTGGATATCAGAACCTCTTTGCAGACGGTACGGGATCATTCCGAGAACCGGGTCATGAAAAGTGTTTTGACGATGCTTTATGTGGACATTTCCAAGGGCACCGATATTTCGGTGGCTATGGGAAAATTTACGTCTTTTTTCACGCCTTTTTTTGTGCACATGATTCAGGTAGGCGAAATGAGCGGTAATCTGCCCTTAGTTTTAAAACAGTTGACGGTTTATTATGAAAATGAAGACCGGCTCGAACGAAAACTGAAACAAGCTTTTCAATATCCCAAAATTCTGCTTTTTTTCAGCGGCATCGTGGTTTTGATTATCAGTTTTTTCATTTTGCCTCTGTTTGCCAATCTGTTCAACAAACTCCAGGTACCGGTTCCTATGATTATTCGGATCATTAATTTTGTTACCTCGGTAATTAAAAGGGGTTGGTCCTTTATTTTGTTCGGAGTCTTGGTTTTCGTCGGAGGAATCAAATATCTTTTCCGTAAACCGAAGATAAAAAAAGCCGTCGACCAATTCAAGACCAAAGTACCGATTTATCAGCGGTTTCTCATCTCTTCCTTAACCTCCAAATTATCCCGCGCTTTGAGTATATTGTTGCAGTCAAGCGTCAACCTGATGGATAGTTTTCCGATTGTCATTCCGCTGATGGCCAACAGTTTTATCGAAACCAAATTGCATCAGGCTTTCAGCGAAGTTTTGAAAGGGACGTCTTTTTCCCAAGCTTTAAAGGAGGTCAATCTTTTTCGGTCCGATTTTTTGGAAATGGTTAAAGTGGGAGAACAAAGCGGTGAGTTGGGGGCGATTTTGGATGCGACAACCGCTTACTTTGATGAGCAGGTGCTTGACAACATGCAAAATTTGGTGGGGTTAATCGAACCGACTTTGATTGTGCTGATTGCCTGTTTAATCATAGTAATCATGTCGATTGTCTTTTTTCCATTGATGAATATCATGAAATACCGGTTTTGAGGAAACAAAATGACTTTCAACCATGTTTTGGCCAACCGAGTTATTGATTATTCACCCGCTTTGCGAAAAAAGGTCAAGCATTTTTTCGACCAACTGCCAAACGAAATATCACCTTTTCGGCTCGATATTGAATTGTTGAACGAAAAACTGATTTCCGAAGAAGAACTGTTAAAAATCGTTGCTTCCGTTTGGAACATCCCGCTTTATGACGAAAACCAACATGCGCTTGATGGCGAAATGCTTAAAAGGTTTTCGATGGATTTTATCGTTCAAAACCAAATTTTACCCCTTGCTTTTCGGAACGGGAAATATTGGGTTGCGGTGACAGATTGGTTTAATCTTTTATGTCATCAAAAACTGGTCGGTCTGTTGGACGGTCCCTTTCAACCGGTTTTAATGACCAAAAAAGTATGGGAAGGAATTTGCCAGATGTTTTTTTCGCATCGGGAGACGCATTCATTGTTAAACAATATCGAACAAAACGGCGAAAATTTGGTTTCGGAAACCACCCAAGAAAACCAGGAAATCGATTCGGCTCCGATTGTTCAATTGGTCGATGCGATAATCAAAGAAGCGATTTCCCTGGGGGCAAGCGATATTCATTTCGAACCGATGGAACGGAATGTGCGGGTGCGGATGCGAATCGACGGTATTTTGGTCGAAAAAGCCTCGCTCAATCACAAAACTTATTCCTCCCTTTTAACCCGCATCAAAATCGCCTCCAACATTGACATCACCAAAAAACGTATCCCTCAAGACGGAAGGATGAAGTACCTCTCGGAAAACCAAGAATATGATTGTCGGGTCTCGACTTTACCGATTTCGGACGGCGAAAAGATTGTCATTCGCATTTTGGACCACCGGCGTTTGGGTTTGAAATTTCGGGAAATCGGTATCAGCGAACACGATCAAAAACTGATTGCCAAACTGCTTGCTGCGCCTTACGGAATGATTTTGGTTACCGGACCTACGGGCTGCGGGAAGACGACAACGCTTTACTCCTTTATTCAGGAATTAAACAAAAGCGAATGCAATATCGTAACGGTGGAAGACCCGATTGAATACCGGATGGAAGGCATTAACCAATTGCAGGTAAATCCGGCAATCGATGTGACTTTTGCCAAAGCTTTGCGCAGCATTTTGCGTCAGGATCCCGATATTATCATGATTGGGGAAATCCGGGACGAAGAAACCGCGCAAATGGCCACCCGGGCCGCCATTACCGGCCACTTGATTTTGGCTACTTTGCATACCAATCATGCGAGCAGCGCCGTTACCCGTTTGTTGGATATGAAGATCGAACCTTATCTGACGGCCGAGGCTTTAATCGGTGTGGTATCGCAAAGACTGATCAGAAAGCTTTGTCCCTATTGCAAAACTTCTTATCGACCGTCTTCCTGGGAAAAAGCGAAAATCGGCCGGGAAGTCGAACGATTATTTCGGGCAAACGGCTGCTTGAAATGCCAAATGACGGGATATGAAGGAAGGGTAGCGGTTATGGAAATAATGATGATTGACGAAGAAATCAGGCGCCTAATCCGTAATCAGGCTTCGATTGAACTCGTCAATTCCCTTGCCGTTAAAAAAGGCATGCGAACTTTGCGTGACGGTTGTATGGACCTATTACTTGCCGGCCAAACCACCGTTTACGAATTAATCCGATTAGGGATAATCTAAAAAAGAAAGGAAAGATAAATATGAAATTACTCAAATCCAAAAAAGGTTTTACCATGATCGAAATGTTAATCGCGGTTACGATTATGGGAATTTTGGCATCCATGATGGTAGTCCAATACGGCGACTATGTCAAAAGGAGCGAAGAAGCCGTCATTAAACACGAATTGAACCAAATAATCCATGTCATAGATACGGCTATTGCGTCCGGAAATGCTTATATCGGCGAAGGTTTTGACATACCGGTTACTTCTTATTACGATCTATCCAAACCGGATGACTTTAAGCAAATTTACGAATTGGAAACCGAAGTTGCCCTTCCGGGCGAATTGAAAATCTACGAGGGAACCATTTTAGCCTATACGCATAACGATCGCACGGCTTACTACGACTATATTGCTCGGACATTCCGTGATGATTTTGTTCCGGCGGAAGATTAACGGTTTTTCGCTTATCGAATTGGTGATTGTGGTTTCGGTTTTGTCGCTCCTTGCCACCATCACCATCCCTCATTTCAATTATTACTTAAAGAAAAAACAACAATCCGAATGCGACCAAGTTGCCTTTCAAATCAAGCAAATGATAGTGGAATATATTCTTGAAGGGGCTTATCAACGCAATTATGCATATCCTTTAACAACCAAGTTGGTGGATAACAGCGACGAATTGGAAAACAATTTTCAACCGGCCGAATTTGCCTATTTTATGGGAAAAGCTTTGAGCAATTTAAAATGGCAGTATTACAGCGATTACCGGATGACCACCGAGTTCGATGAGATAACCAAGAAAGCTATCGTCCAAGTTACGGTCAATTACCAGGAAAAACGGAGAATCGACTATACTTTCGAATTAACCGAAGCGGAAACGGGAGAATACGACACCGCCATCATCCTTTCCTTTATTTACCATGACCCGAATGGTTGTCAAAAAGAACTTATTATTCAATAAGAATTTTTCTATGTTTTTAAACCTTTATTTACTCGTCCAGTAGACAAAAACTTGTTAAAATGGTATAATATTTTGACTAACATAAGGACGAGGTGAAAAAATGGCTAAGCCCAACAAACGGCCCAATCGTTTGCTTTATCACTTGACATTTTTGTTAATTTATCCCATTTTTAAAATAAAAAACCGCGTACGGATAAACCGTAAAGCGGTTCGTAAAATAAAAGGCCCGATGATTGTTATCGCCAATCATCCGTCGCGGCCGGATTTCGTTTACAGTGTTGCGGCTATGTATCCTCACCGGCTCAACGTGGTGGTGGCAAGGTATTATACTTATATTCCAAAAGTAAATGCTTTGCTAAAAAGATTTCGGATTATTCCCAAAAATTTATTCAATCCCGATAACTCCACCATCAAAAGCATTATGGGTGTGGTAAAACAGGGCGGATCGGTTTTGTTGATGCCGGAAGGAAGGCTAAGTTCCAACGGAACCAAAGGAATCATGCCGGACGGAATTCATAAATTGGTCAAAAAGTTGGAAGTTCCGCTTGTTTTGGTCAAAATCAACGGAGCATTTTTTACGGGAGGTAAATGGATTACTTCCAGACGGCGCGGTCGCATCGAAGTGACAGCTTCGGTATTATTATCCAAAGAAGAAGTTATCGCTTTATCGGCCGAAGAAATCCACGAAAAAATCGAACAGGCTCTTGAATATAACGATTTTTTGTGGCTTGCCGAACATCCGGAAATTTCCTATAAGGGTAAAAGCCTGGCAAGCAGTTTGGAAAATATCCTTTATGTCTGCCCGAATTGCCAAAGCGAATTTACCTTAAAATCCGAAAGGCACAAGTTTACTTGCGAGGATTGCGGATACGAGGTTACTTTAAATTCCCGTTATGAATTTGAAAGCACCAAACAGCCGGTAATTTTTCCCAATATTTTGGCTTGGTTTAATTATCAAAAGCAGGTTGTTACTCAAGAAATAGAACAGGGAAAGACCTTGGAAACCGAGGTTATCCTCAAAAATCCGGTTAAAAACGGCAAAAAAACCGAACTTTTGGAAGTCGGAAGAGGCAAATGTTTTTTAAACTGCGAAGGTTTAAAATATACCGGAACGCAAAACAATCAACCGGTGGAACTCTTTTTCCCGATTTCCATCATGCCGACTTTGTTGTTCGGCTGCAACGAAGATTTTGAAATTTACCATGACAATCAATTTTATTACTTTATGCCGATACAAAACCGTCTCCAAACGGTCAAATGGTCGATTTATACCGAAGCTGCTTATCAGAAATATCAGGAAAACAAAAACAAAGCCAGTTAGTCAAAACCGGCTTTGTTTTCTTTATTTTCGTGTTTTGGAAAGCGCCGGAAGTAACCCATCGATTTTTTGAATCAGGGTTTCTGCTTGTTCCAAATTTAAAGCTTGGACACCGTCGCTTTTGGCATGGGCACGATCGGCATGAATTTTGACCATCAGACCGTCGGCCCCGCAAGCCGCACTCGCAAGCGACAACGGAATGATTAAATCGTCTCTTCCTGTCGCATGGGATGGATCGACGATAACCGGCAATTTGGTTAATTGTTTCACCAACGCTACGCTGCTTAGGTCAAGGGTATTGCGGGTGGAGGTTTCGAACGTTCTGATCCCTCTTTCGCACAAAATAACATTGGTATTTCCTTCCATCAAAATATACTCTGCTGCCCCCAACCATTCTTCCACGGTATTGGCAAAGCCTCGTTTGAGAATCACCGTACGGTCGGTTTTTCCTACCGCTTTAAGCAAAGGGAAGTTTTGCATATTGCGCGCACCGATTTGCAAGATATCGACGAATTCCAAATATTTCGGCAAATCCTGGTAGTCGGTAATCTCGGTGACAATTTTGATGCCGGTTTCATTTTTGACGTTTTTTAGGATTTCCAGTGCTTCGTACCCCAAACCCTGAAAGGTATGAGGAGAAGTCCGCGGCTTGAAAGCCCCGGCCCGCATCATCTTAATCTGGTGTTCTAGGAGAAATTGAGCGTATAATTTTATGTCTTTTTCGTTTTCAACCGCGCAGGGACCGGCAATCAAAACAAAAGAAGCCGGGTCAAAACCCATCTCGGAAAGATTTTTCGGTTGAACCTGGTAAATTAATTGATAGTTATACATTTGTCACCTCAAGCAAATATTTGATGGCTCGGTAATAGCTTTTAAAATGTTCCCCGTAAAATTGCGTAACGCAAGCGGGGGCAATTACGGAAACAGCGCGGAAAGATTCCCGCTTGGTAATATCCGACAAATGAACTTCCACTGTCGGAATCTGAATGGCTTTAATGGCATCGTGGATGGCATACGAATAGTGGGTATAAGCACCCGGATTGATTACGATACCCTGATAATGGTCGATGGCCTCGTGCAAGAAGTCGATAATCGTACCCTCATGATTGGTTTGAACAATTTTATAGGTAAAACCCCATTCTCGGCTTAATCGGTCGATATATTGGACTAAATCCTCATAAGTAGCGGAACCATAAATTTCCGGTTCGCGTTTGCCCAGCAGATTAAGATTCGGCCCATTGATGATTAAGATATTCATTTATTTTATCCACCGTTTCTTTTAAAATATTATGAGGATTTTCAATTACGATATCCGCAAACTTCCGATACATTTTTTCCCTTTTTTGGGCCAACGCCTGAAGTTTTTCTTTCGTGTCGGCCAGCGGTCTTGTTTCATCGATGCGACCGCTTAACAAATCAAACGGAATTTTCAACAACACGATGATGCCGTTTTGGGCCAGTCTTACTATGTTTTCTTCGTTTTCGACGACCCCGCCTCCGGTTGCGATTACCGAATTTTGTTTTTGGGCAAGCATCGCAATTACTTCGCGTTCGTGCTCCCGAAAGGCTTCGATGGTCGGAAGATCATGAATCGATTGTTTGTTTTGTTCCAATATTTCGTCGGAATCGTAAAAAGTTTTGTTTAAAGTATAAGCAAGGGCTTTTCCCAGGGTCGTTTTGCCGCTGAAAGGCAGACCGATTAACACGATATTGATTTGCTGGAAATGGATTTTTTTAGCCACATCAAGCGTCTTCGGAAATACAATTGCTTGTTTTTGCCAAATTTCTTCCGTCAAACGTCCCCCTGCAACCAACATGTATAAACCGTTGATTAGTTTTAGGTTAGGAAAAATACTTTTGAGTTTTCCCCCCGCTTGCAAAAAGGCACTGCGATAAGGATTGTAATTGACATCGATAAACACCTTGGGACAGGAAAATGAGTCAAAGGAAACCAAAAATTCGGTTTGCAACTCCGGGTGAACACCGAAAGGGATAGTATTGACGATAACGGTGAAGTCGCGGTATTTGGCGATATTGGACAATAAATCGTCGGTTTCCTCATGAATGGTTCGGCCTAATTTCTGAACCGTTTGTGCACCGCGGTCTTTGACAGCCCAATAAACGGTTTGGGCGGTAGCGCCGTTACCCAAAATCAGTACTTTTTCGTTGCAAAAGCCAATCTGAAAATAATCGGTCATTTCCAGGAAAGCCAGATAATCGACATTATCGGCCCGAAGTTCGCCGTTTTCCCAGGTAAGGACATTGGTTATTTTGGTCTTTCGGACAATCGGCGATAAACTTTGAGCAAATTTGGTAGCTTGCACTTTATACGGAATGGTGATGTTTACGCCGGTTAATTGGCGGTTGGCAATAAAATTACCCAAGTCATCCGTTTCCCATAACCGATAATCGGGATTGCCGAAAGCCTGGTGGATTTTTAGGGAATAAGAATAGGAAAGTCTTTTTCCCACCAGTCCCGTGGAAGATTGGACGGCTTTCGATTGTCTGATGATTTCGGTGTAGATGGCGCCGATTGCTTCGGGATGTTCGAACTGCTTTGTTTTCGCCAGGATTTCCTGTTCCCTTTTTTCATCGGTTACAGCCAAACCCAAGCGGTTTTTTTCCTGTTTTACTAGGGGCATCAGCTTTAACCGAGCAGCGATTTTGGCCATGATTTCTTCGTCCAAAGAATCGATTTGATTGCGTAAATCTTTCAGTTTATCCATGTTGAGTCTCCAACCACAAATCGTAAATGGCAAAAGCGGTCAGGGCTTCGACCACCGGTAAGACCCGATGAACAATGCAAGGGTCGTGTTTGCCGGTTATTTGTTTTGTGATATTGGTGTCGGTTATGACATTGATGGTAGATTGAGGTTTTTTGATGCTGGAAGGTGGTTTGACGCCTACGGTAAAGACGATCGTGTTTCCGTTGGTAATTCCCCCGTTAATCCCTCCGGCATGATTCGATAAAAACTTCACGATTCCCAAATGGCTTTCCATTTGGTCGTTTTGTTTGGAACCCAAACTTTCCGTCCCCGCAAACCCTTCCCCGAATTCGATGGCTTTGACCCCAGGGATGGCAAACATCAAGTGGGAAAGATAACTTTCGACGCTGTCGAAGAACGGTTCGCCCAAACCGACCGGGCAACCGAAAACAAAAGTTTGAACGGTGCCGCCCACCGAATCGCCGACCGCCGAAGCTTTTTTGATGGCCGAAAGCATTAAGTTTTGGGCCCTTTGGTCGAGAACCGGGAACGGACTCTTTTTCAAATTCAACAAAAGATCCAAATCGATTTGATTATAGTCCAGCGGTTTATCTTGGATATGGCGAATCGATTTGATACGGCTGGCAATAAAGATCCCTTTTTGGTTCAGCAATTTTTCGCAAATACTGCCGAGTATAACCAGAGGTGCCGTTAACCGGCCGCTTGCATGTCCGCCGCCTAAATAGTCATGATTGCCCAGATACTTTTTGTAAAGCGGGTAATCCGCATGTCCCGGCCTAATCACTCCGTATTCATAAGGAGAAGAATCGAAGGCTTGGTTGGGGATTTGAATCGTTAAAGGGGCGCCGGTAGTGTGGTTTTCGAAATAACCGCTGACGATTTGAAATTCATCCTTTTCCCGCCTTGGTGTGGAAATTTCCGGCATGCCTTGCCGCCTAAGCAAAGCTTCGTTAATTTTTTCCAGGTTTAAAGACAGTCCTGCCGGTAAACCGTCAATCGTAATACCGATACAAGGACCGTGTGATTCGCCGAACAGGCTGATACGGACATTTTTACCAAAGGTGTTCATGGGCTAACTCCTTTTGCCAAGCGGCAAGATTTTGTTTTACCAATTGATAGCGGCCGATTTTTTCGATTTTGGCCAAAGTGATGAAATCATTTTCTTTCTTTTTATCGGTTAATATATGGCCAAAGATTACCTCCGGTCCAAAAGGAATTTCCGGTAAGAGAGAATATTGGGTTAAAACTTTTTTAAGTCTTGGACGAAGGTTCGGATTTATTTCCCAAATCATTCCCCAGGCAACGGCTTCGCCGTGGCTTAAGTAAAATTGGGATAATGATTCCAAAGCATGGCCTACGGTATGGCCGAAATTTAAAGCTTTTCGTTCGGATAAATCGAATTCATCCCTCGACGTGATTTGTGCTTTCAGTTCCGCGCAGCGGAAGATCATTTCCGGTAAAGTAAAGGATTTGTTTTCGATTTGGTCAAATAATGATTCGTCAAACAATAAAGCGTATTTGATGGCTTCAGCCATTCCCGAATTGAATTGGATTTGGGGCAGAGTCGATAAAAGAATCGAATCGATGATGATTTCTTTCGGCTGATAAACAGTGCCGATTTGGTTTTTGATGTTTCCGATATTGAGGGCATTTTTGCCCCCGATTGAAGCGTCGATTTGGGCAAGAAGCGTAGTCGGAATGTTGACATAGCTTAAGCCTCGTTTATAAGTATTTGCGACAAAACCGGTCAAATCGCTGATTGAACCGCCCCCTAGGGCAACTAGGACCCAAGTTTTATCGATTTGCCGGTTAAGCAGCTCCCGAATAACCAAAGAATAGGTTTCGATGCTTTTGGCTTTTTCGCCTTCCGGTACAATAATGACGGGAAGATCGCCGATAATGTGGGAATATAGTGTTTTAAGCTTATCGTCGGTTATTATTAAAAGGGACCGGATTTGGGAGAGACTCTTTAATTCCGTTTCCGCAATATTTTCGCCGCACTTAATCGTCACATGGCAATTTTGATAGGGTATTTGCATGGTTTTCATGTTAATCCTCCCAACTGATTTTTCCGCCCAATGCCTGATAGTCTTCCCAGAAATGCGGGTAAGATTTGTCGACGGCTTTTGGGGTAGTCAATTTGACCGGTTGTTCGAAGCGGCTGGCAAGCGAGGCAACCAACATTGCCAGGCGGTGATCGTTATCGGGATTAATTGTAATTCCGCCCGGAAAAGCGGATTGACCGGTAATCGTCAAAGTATCGTCCGAAAGGACGGTTTTTACCCTAAATTGGTTAAGAATCCGGATGGTTGAAAGTAGGCGGTTGGATTCTTTTTTGATTAAACGCTTTAAACCGGTAAAAGAAGAAGTGCCTTCAATCGTTGAGGCCAGTCCCATCAGAATGGGACCCAAATCCGGAATATGGGTTAAATCGATCCTAAATGGTTTTAAAGTCGACGGTTGAACCGAAACCCAGGAATCACCGACTGAAATTTCCGCACCGCTTGTTTGCAAAATCTCAACAATGCGATGGTCGCCTTGCACCGAAGGATAGGATAAATTATGGACCGTGACTCCTCGCCCCAAACTGCCCGCGACCAGAAAATTGGCCATTTGCGAATAATCGCCTTCAACCTTTATCTGTGTAGGGATATAATTTTGGTTTTTGGGGATGGTAATTGTATAGGAAGCGGGATTTGTTTCCAAAGTATATTTTACCCGGAATATTTTCAAAACCGCCAAAGTCATCGATAGATATGGATCCAAAACAGGATTCAAAACGGTGATGCTAATTTGTTTATTGAATAGAGGTGCCGTCAACAAGACGCCGCTGATTAATTGCGTGCTTGAGGAATCGCTCATGGTGAGTTGATTCGGAAATCCCGCAATTTTTACTTTTAACAAGTTCTCGCTTTTTTCAAAACTGATTCCGATTGATTGCAAATCGTTTGGGTCAAGGCGTTCCATCAATCTTTGGCTTCCCGAAAAGGCGGCTTCCTTTTGCAAATGCAAAAACAGGGGAATCAAAAAGCGCAAAGTCGAACCGCTTTCCTTGCAATCGATTGGGGTAGTAACATTTGAAAATTTCTGAGGCGGAATGACGGTTAAGGCACCGTTTTGCTGAAAAACAAAATCGACTCCCAATTGTTCCAAAACTTGGATGGTAGCCGCGGTGTCTTCCGCAATCAGCGGATTAATGATTTCGGAAGGCTGTTTGGCCAGGGCACAGGCAATCAAAAACCGATGGGTCAGGCTTTTGGAGGCAGGGGCAGTGATTGATCCGCTTAACGAAGCGGGATAAATTACCAGCATAATGCACCTCAAGGGTTATTTTTTGTTCACTCTTTAAATAATATTATACATGAAAAGGCGGGAATTTGCAATCAGAAAGGAAGGACGCCATGAAAAAAATCTTTCAGGGGCTGTTAATCGGCATTGCCAATGCCATTCCCGGGGTAAGCGGAGCCACGATGGCCGTGGTTTTCGGGGCTTATGACGACCTGATTAACCTCCTAAGCAAACCGTACTCGTTTAAAATACTGAAAAAAAACTTTTTTTTGGTCTTCGGAATGGTGCTCGGAACGGTTTTTTCGGTTTTCGGTTTAACAATTCTATTTTCCTGTTATCCGCTTTTGATGACCTGTTATTTTTTGGGCTTGGTGTTTTCCGGAACCTGGATAGAAGCCAAGAGTGTTAGGTCCGTTACTTTTAGAAGCGGGGTTTTATTTGCTTTGGGAGTGCTGATTATCCTTGGCATCGAATGGTTGGCGGGCGGGAAAAGGGATGAAGCGGTAAGTATTTTTTGGCTGATTTCGGGCGGGGTTTTAACCGGAATTGTGATTGTATTGCCGGGAGTCAGCGCCAGTTTGACTTTAATGGCTTTGAACCTGTTCTTTCCTTTGGTTAAGATGGCGGAAGAATTCTTAAAGTCTTCTTTGGCTTTTTCCTTTCCTTCGGTAAAGACGGTTTTTTCCCTTGGCACCTTTGGGTTAAGTTTAGGGATAGGTACAATCCTTTTTGCCCGAATCATGAAAGGAATTATCAAACGCCATCCGGAAGAATTAACCGTTTTTTCTCTTGGCTTAATCAGCGGTTCGATTGGTTCGGTGATTGCCAAACTGCCGCTTGACGGGCAAATTTGGGCGGTTCCCTTGGAAATCGGTTTGGGAGTAGGACTCGGGATTTTTACGCTTTTTTTACTTAATCGCTTAATCAAACGGCCACCGAAACATTTAGGGTAACACCTAAATGTTTTTCACATAAATTGCCATTTGGGAGAAATTATGATAGAATAATATTACTTAAGCCGGTCAATATTATTTCTGCGAGGTAAAAACATGAAAAAAACCACGGAACTCTTTCTCAGTTTTTTAAAAATCGGAGCCTTTACCATCGGCGGCGGCTATGCGATGATTCCCCTGATGCAACAGGAAATCGTCGAAAAGAAAAAGTGGCTAAAGCCCGAAGAAGTAATTGACATGGTGGCGATCTCGGAATCTACTCCGGGTGTCTTAGCGGTTAATTTTGCCACCTACGTTGGCTATAAAGTGGCAGGGCTTTGGGGAAGCATTGTCGCTACTTTAAGTGTCGTTTTGCCCGCTTTTTTAATTATCCTTTTATTGTCGACCGTTTTGGCCGCTTATCAAGACAGCGCTGTTGTTCAGGCTGTCCTCAAAGGAATCAAGGCCGGAGTGGTTGTTTTGTTGATGCGGGCCATTGTCAAATTAGTCAAGATTTGCCGTTTAACCCCGTTTAATCTGGTGATGATTCTGGCAACCGTTTTGGTTTCCTTGTTGGTTAAAGGTATTGTTTTTTATGTTTTGATCAGCGGTGCCCTTATCGGCATCATCTATGGCCTGATTTGGAAAAAGGAAGGTCATAAAGTATGAAAAATCTTTGGACTTTATTTTGGAATTTCTTTTTGATCGGCCTGTTTACTTTCGGCGGCGGCTATGCGATGATTCCGATGATTGAAGAAGTCGCGGTGCGCGAAGGTTGGATAGCTTCCGCTTCCGAACTGTACAGTTGGGTGGGGATTGCGGAAGGAACGCCGGGACCGTTTGCGGTTAATATTGCGACGTTATTGGGCTTTCAAAACGCCGGTTTTTTCGGGGCACTTTTTGCCACCCTCGGGGTCATCCTGCCTTCCTGGATAATTCTTGTATTAATCGCTTCGTTCGGAAAGAAGTTATTGGAAACCAAGTATGCGACGGCGGCTTTAAAAGGCCTTCGTCCTGTCGTGATTGGTCTAATCACGGTCGTGGTAATCGGTTTGATTTATCAGAATCTTTTTCAAACCGGTTTGGATCTTTGGAACCTTTCCGCACAAGGGTTTGATTATTTCAGTTTGATTATCGGAATCTTGGTTTTTGGCGTCTCTTTAATAAAAATCAAACAAAAAGCCTTATCCCCGATCTTTTTGATTATTTTATCGGGTGTGCTCGGTATCATTTTTTACCAAGTGGTGGGACTATGAACAAGGTTATTTTGATCAATAAGCCCAGCGGGATGACCAGTCACGATGTCGTAAATCGCTTAAGAAAAATATTCGGCATCAAGCGCATCGGTCACACCGGAACTTTGGACCCTTTGGCAAGGGGGCTTTTGGTTGTTTGCTTGGGAGAAGCGACCAAATTGGTCCCGTTTTTGGAACAGGACGATAAGGTTTATGATGTGGAAATCATGCTCGGGAAAGCGACCTCGACCGGCGATTTGGCGGGAGAAGTCGTAGCCGAAGCTCTGGTTCCGAATTTTTCGCCCGAAATCATCGACCAAGTTTTGGGGCAATTTACCGGTGAAATCGTACAAACACCGCCGAAATATTCGGCAATAAAAGTTGAGGGCAAAAAGCTCTACGAATATGCCCGGAAAAACCAAGCTGTTGAAATCCCGCAGCGAACCGTGAAGATTTTCCGTTTGGAACGCACATCCGAACTTGACTATCGAGACGGACTTTGCACCTTCCGGTTTGTGGCCCATGTTTCGAAAGGAACTTACATTCGCACTTTGTGCGAAGATATCGCCAAAGCCTTAGAATTACCAGGGGTTATGAGCGATTTGGTCCGTATTAGATGTGGAAAGTTTCATTTAAGTGATGCTTCTACCTTGGAGGAAGCGGAACAAAATAAGCTTCGGTTTATCCCGATGTTGGAAGCTTTAAACCTGCCGGTTATTACGGTTACCGAAGATATGTTGAAAAGGGTCAAAAACGGAATGGTTTTACCTGCCGAAAGGTTTAAGGAAAAATTATCGCAATTCGCTATCGCCGACGAAGGAAAATTATTGGCGATTTATCAATTCGAAGAAAACAAAAATGTTTATAAGGCAGTAAGAATATGGTTATAATAAGATTAAGCAAAGATTTATCGACTCATCCCCAATTGAACGAATCCCTCATTGTCGCTTTGGGCCAATTCGACGGTTTGCATGAAGCTCACCAAGTTTTGATTAAAAAAGCCGTAGCTTTGGCCCGCGAAAAAAACTGTAAAAGCGCGGTTGTTTCGTTTGATCCTCATCCGGATATTATTTTAAAAAAACAAACCGATTTATCCTATTTGACCCCGCTCGACAAAAAATGTGCTTTTATCGCTAATCTGGGGGTTGATTACCTCATGATTGTGGAATTCGATGAAGATGTTGCGCGGCTTTCCNNAAGTCTTATTTGCTGGCTTTGGGTGTCAGGGGAGTCGTGGTCGGTTTCGACTACCGTTACGGTTATAAAGGTCTGGGCAACAGCCAGACGATTAAAACCGATTCGGACGGGCTTATCGAAGTTACCGTCATCGACGAAATCAAATATGATAATCAAAAACTCGGATCGACTTTGATTCGCCGCTACTTAAACGAAGGAAAAATTGAAGACGTTACCGCCCTTTTGGGACGGTTTTACGAAGTCGAAGGACAAGTCATCGCAGGAAGCCAAATCGGTCGCAAACTCAACATCCCGACCGCAAACCTCGCCATCCGGCCGGATTTTGCGCCGTTACGGTCGGGAGTTTATGCTACCATCGTCGAGTTTAACGGCCATCAATATATCGGGGTATGCAATATCGGTTACAATCCGACCTTTAATACCCAAAAAGAACGACGCCTGGAAGTCCATTTGCTTGGTTTTGACGGGGATTTATATGCCCAAATGATTAAGGTCCGCTTTGTCAAATGGCTGCGGGACGAAATGGTTTTTGATAATTTATCGGAATTCCATAAACAAATCGAAACCGATATTCGGACGACCAAACAGCTTGTGACCCCCCTTTTAAATGCAAAAAATGGCATTTAAATACCTTGCAAATAATCGCAAAATATGATACAATAATACTGACCTTGACTTGGTTTGACGAAGCCTTCTGGCGTTTTACTAAGTTTGTGGCGAAATCTAAAAAAAAGGAGGAAACTAACATGNNCTAAGTTTTTGGCGAAAAGTCTATAAAGGAGGAAATGAAAATGTCTTGTATTACGAAAGACGAAAAGGCTAAAATCATTAGCGAATTTGCGCGTTTTCCTGGTGACACCGGTTCACCGGAAGTTCAAATTGCGATTTTAACTGCCGAAATCAACCGGATAAACGAACATTTGAGTGTTCACACCCATGATTTCCATTCCCGTCGCGGTTTGATGAAGAAAGTTGGACATCGTCGTAATCTTTTAAATTACTTAAGAATGAAAGACGTTGCCCGCTATCGCGAATTGATAGCCAAATTAGGTTTACGTAAATAGGCATTGAGGGCACCATATGTGCCCTCTTTACTTGCAATTATTTGTCAAAATTTGAAAAAGATTAGAGGATAAAAAAATGGAAAAACATGTTTTTGAATATGATCAGAACGGACGAAAGATCATCGTAGAAATCGGTGAATTGGCTAAACAAGCGAGCGGAGCGTGTTTGGTTCGCTACAACGATACCGCCGTTTTATCCGCCGCGGTTGTAAGCGACGAAAAAATGGATACCGATTTTTTCCCGTTAACCGTTCTCTATCAGGAAAGGCTGTATGCCGGAGGTAAAATTCCGGGCGGTTTCTTGAAACGGGAAGGTCGTCCGACCGAACAGGAAACGCTGATGTCCAGGTTAATCGACCGTCCGATTAGACCGTTGTTTGCGGAAGGATTCCGGAACGAAGTCCAGGTTATCAACATGGTCATGAGTGCCAATCCCGACTATTCCGCCCCTATGGCCGCAATGCTCGGTTCCAGTATCGCCCTTTGCATTTCCAAAATCCCTTTTGAAGGACCGATTGCCGGGGTTATTGTCGGAAGGGTAAACGGAAAATTCATCATCAACCCGACGACGGAAGAACTTGAAGCATCCGACATGAATGTTACCGTCGCCGGTACCGAAGAAGCCATCAACATGGTAGAAGCCGGAGCCAAACAAGTAAGCGAAGCTGACATTTTGGAAGCTTTGATGTTCGGTCACGAAGAAATCAAACGCCTTGTCGCGTTCCAAAAAGAAATCATCAAAGCGGTCGGACAGGAAAAAATGAAGGTTGAACTCTTCAAAATTCCGGATGAAATCACTTCCGCCGTTGATGCTTTTGCGAAAGAAGAAATGATTCAAGCGATTTCGGTGCACGAAAAACAAGCCAGAAGCGAAGCGATGGATTCGGTTACGGAAAAAACCGTGGCTCATTTCGAAGAGCTTTGGGCCGAAGAATTGGAATCCGTGCGCGAAGAAAAAATCAAATGGGTTAAAATGCATTTGGAATTGATTGTTGCCAACGAAGTGCGCCGTTTGATTACCGAAGAAAAAATCCGTCCCGACGGAAGAGCGGTTAACGAAATCCGCCCCTTGTCGTCCCGGGTCGATTTGTTTGAACGCACCCACGGTTCAGCCCTCTTTACCAGAGGCCAAACCCAATCGCTCGCGGTGGTTACCCTCGGTTCCATCAGCGAGTTCCAAATTATCGATGGACTCGGAGTGGAAGATTCCAAACGTTTTATGTTCCACTACAATTTCCCGCAATTCTCCGTTGGTTCCGTCGGACGATACGGGTCGCCGGGACGTAGAGAAATCGGTCACGGTGCTTTAGGCGAAAGAGCCCTTCTTNNTTCTTCAGGTAATTCCGTCGGAAGACGAATTCCCTTATACGATACGGGTCGTAAGCGAAATCTTGGAATCCAACGGTTCCTCCTCGCAAGCGTCCATTTGTTCCGGTTCGATGGCTTTAATGGCTGCCGGAGTACCGATCAAAGCACCGGTCGCCGGTATTGCCATGGGTTTAATCAGCGACGGCGACAAGTACACTATTCTGACCGATATCCAAGGGTTGGAAGACCATTTCGGCGATATGGACTTTAAAGTTGCCGGAACCGAAAAGGGTATTACCGCCCTCCAAATGGATATTAAGATTCACGGAATAACCAAACAAATTCTTGCCGAAGCTTTGGAACAAGCACGGATCGGCCGGCTCCAGATTTTGGAACACATGAAGGGCACGATTGCCGAAGTTCGGCCGAATTTGAGCCCGTTTGCCCCGAAAGTCAAGATGATGCGCATCAATCCGGATCGGATTCGCGATGTTATCGGTTCGGGCGGCAAAATCATTCAGGATATTATCAAAGAATGCAATGATGTAAAAATCGATATCGAACAAGACGGTCGCATCTTTATTACCCATCCGGAAACCGAGTATATCGATAAAGCCATGAAAATAATCGAAAATTTAACCAAAGAAGCCAAAGTCGGCGAAATCTACAAAGCAACAGTGGTTAAGAACATGAAATTCGGTGCTTTTGTCGAGTTGTGGCCAGGTTATGAAGGGTTGGTTCACATTTCCAATCTAGCCAAAGAACGTGTCAACAAAGTTGAAGACGTGGTACGCGAAGGTGATGAAATTATTGTCAAAGTAATTGGCTTTGACGAAAAAGGCAAAGTAATATTGTCTCGAAAAGATGCCTTAAAATAAGCTGTTCAACTAATAATTTTAATTTACAGGAGATTAACATGAAAATTGGAATTACCGCTGATTGCAGCTCGTGCCTTGAATATGCGCAATTCGAACACAATGTTCGGATTACCCGAACTGCAATCCATTTCGAAAACGAAACCCTAATTGATGGAATAGATATTACTTCAGATGAATTTTATAAACGACTCGAAGCAAGCGATTATATCCCGACCACCAGTGCCCCGACTTGGAGTGAAATCGAAAAACACGTTGAAACTTATAAAAAGTTAGGGTATACGGATGTTATTCATTTTCCGATTTCGTTTAATTTAAGTTCCTATGGATTAAATTGGCAAAACCTCGCCAAAGAAATGTTTGAAGGGATTAATTTCCATGTTTTTGATACCCGTACCGCTTGTATCATGGAAGGATACCAAGCTTATTATGCGGAAATATTGGCTGCGAAAAATTATGACGTGAAAGGTATTTTTGCGGAAGTCGCCAAACTTCGCGACGCCACCAAAGCCTTTTTCGTTGTCGATGATTTGCGCTATTTGGTTAAAAGCGGTCGGTTAACAACCGTGGCAGGATTAATCGGCACTTTGGCCAAAATCAAACCGATTTTGGAAATCGATACCGAAGGAAGAATTGTGCCTTTCGAAAAAATCAGAACTCATCGGCGGGCCATCGAACGGATGATTGATTTGTCTTTGGAATCGTGCAAACACGCCAAAAACGTTATTTATATCGTTCAGCACGCCAACCGGTACGAAGGGGCCGAAGAAATTGCCAAAATCATCAAAGCGAAAGCCCACAATGCTTCCCGCGTCGAAATTTCGGTTATTACCCCGACGGTCGGCGCTCATATCGGCAGCGGTCTATTGGGAATCGCACGCATTATAACCGATGATTTGAAAGAAAAGATTTAATGAGATCCTTTTCTAATAATTTAATTTAACGGTAATCGAGCTAAGTTTTATAAACTTAGTTAGGAAAGTCCATACTAGCACAAGCTGAGAAGCTTGTAGTGTTTGTGCCTAACGAAACAATAAGTTAGGGCAGCTTAATGCTGACGGCGAACGATGGTCTAAGTTTGTCCATATGGACAAATATGATCTAGTTCCTAAGGTGCCACAGAAACGATCTTGCAGGGAAACCTGCAAATGGAACGGGTAAACCCCACAAGCTAGCAACCCAAATTATGGTAGGGGCACGACTGTCCCGGAAATGAACGGCGACAGTTGGACACAAAAATTTTTGTGTAAGATAAATGATTACCGCCTAATGCAAATTAGGTTACAGAATATGGCTTATGTTAAATTAAATTATTAGTATACCAAGTGGCAACCTGGGTTGCCACTTGTATATTATCAGGAGGTGGAAAGAATGATTATTCAATCGGCGCTTTACTTAACCAGTGCCGTCGAAAAAGCGCAGTATCCGGTTCATGAGGGATGCGAATTTGTGTTTTTGGGACGCTCCAATGTCGGAAAAAGCAGTTTGATAAATGCTTTATGCAACCGAAAGAAATTAGCTTATACTTCCAGTGTTCCGGGAAAAACAATTGCCCTCAATTTTTACCACATCAACAACAGCTTTATGTTTGTGGATGTGCCCGGGTACGGTTTTGCCAAACGGGGTTTGGAAGAACGGCTCAAATTTGGCAAGATGATCGAAGAATATTTGCACGAGCGTGCCCAATTAAAGCTCGCATTTTTAATCATCGATGCCCGTATTAATCCCACCGAAGACGATTGCCTGATGCTTAATTATTTGCGCCATTACAATATTCCTACTTTAGTCTTAGCCACCAAAACGGATAAACTAAAAAACAGTCAGTTTGCCAAACAAAAAAAGAGTATCAAAGATACTCTCAAGTTAAGCGATGAAGAATTGCTATTTGTTTCCGCCGAAACCAAAAAAGGACTGGAAGAAGTCCAAAGAATAATTGAGACATCTTTAAACCGCTGACTCCTGATAAATCAGACTTATTCTAAGCAGTTTACCTGCCAAGCAGGAACTGCTTTTTTTAAATATTCTAATTTTCGGGGCCAAGTCATATATTGTTATTGGTGATAAAGATGGAATTAAAAATCAATTGCAATGCTTTTGTAAAACTACCGAACCTTTTAGGGGTGACCAGTATTGAAAGCACCATCAGCGGTTATCAATATCACGGCGATACCCTGGAAGGCAAATTATCCATAACCGGAACTTTTTTCGATTCGGAGGGCTTAAGCGAAAAACCGCAAACCTTTACCGAGGAGGTTCCGTTTATGGTCATTTTTAAAGACGATCAAAACGAGGTCGATGATGTGCAATGCGAAAACTTCAATTATTATGAAGTCGCCGGGCGGGGTATCGAAACCAGTTTTGACGTAATAGTAACTTATCGTGAAAAAACCAGAGAAGGAGATACGATTATCGAAGTTCCTTGCGAAACCGAAGAAATAAGCGATCCAGCCGCCGAAACCGAAGAAATTTCTTTTCACGAGGAACCGAATATCCCGGAAGCGGACGACAGGTTAATCGAAGACTTGGTTAAAGAACATCACGAAAATACCGAAGATACGGAAGAACCATCGTTAACGCAAACACTAAACGACGAAATCAAACAGCAGATTACAACCAAAATGGATATCATCCTATCGGAAAAGGTGCGTTCTAAAACCGATAATTTTCCCGCGGAAAAAGAAGCCGACGAAGTAAGCCGTTCTTTTAAAACCGGAAAAGATACCGTCAAAATATTATATTACAAGGATGACCGAATGATGGATTATCTTTGCAGCAAGCACGATTTAAGCATCGAAGAAGTCCTCAAGCAAAAAAAGGCTCGGGACGAAAAAAGGATGATTATCGGGATTGATTAAAATGATGCGCGAGGTTGTTCCCCTAATTGAAGACCGGTATGGCATCAAAATCGTTCAAAGCAATATTCATTCCCCAAAATCCTATAAACTCGTTTCGGAACAGGGAAACTGCTATTTTTGCAAACACACCACCAGGTTGGCTCACGAAAAATACCAATTCCTGGCCAATTTGGGAATCAACAATGTTTTGTATCCCAAGCCCAATTTAAGCCAGGAATTCGTAACGGGTTTTGACGGGGGCTATTTATACATTAGCGACTTTTTGGAAGAAGCCAACATCGTCAAAGAAGTCAAAGCGAGTCAAATGTACCGTGAACTTAAAAAATTGCATCATGCGACCTCTTTTGCCCGGCAACTCGATGCGAGCACAGCCCGTCCCAAATTCGACGAATTGACCAATCAGTTGGATTATAAATTTCGGCTGCTTGAGCACTTTGTCCGCAGCATCGAAGCGAAACCCCTGGGAACCTTCAGTATGCCGATTTTGGAAAACTACCACCATTTTTTGGATGCCAAAACCGAAATGGTCCGCTTACAAAAAAGGGTTATTTCCACCGTCAAAGACAAAGAAAGCGTGTTTTTTTCGTACTTGCACAATAATCCCAAACTCGACCATATTTTAATCGTGCGAGGCAGCAAGTATCTGACGAGTTTGGAAAACGGGAAAATCGGCATCAACAGTTTGGATTTGGCCAAATTCTATGTGGAAAACCAGGATTTAAATATCGACTTTTCCCAAATCATCAAAGACTATTACCAAAACGAAAACAATTCGTTTTATTACGATTATTTCCGCTTTCTGGTCTTGGTGATTTACATCAAAAGAATCGTGGTGCATCAACTGGACCATATCAGCGCTCAAAATTTCATCGCAAACGCCGAACAAATCAAAAAGTATTTTGCTCTGTTTCCCGATTCCGGTGAATGATGGGTGGTTATTTCCTATCGAAAGGATAAACGAGTTGGTTGGCTAAATAGATTAATCCCCAAAAAAACAAAAACAAAAAATTAAACCAGCGGAAAAAAAAGACCGTTAAAAACAGCTGCCACCAAAAAATAGAGGCAATGATGATGCGACATCTTAGGAAATATTCGCGTAAAATTAACAGCCATTTTTGATACTTTTTATGCATTTGTTTCACCGTTTTATTGTATGAAAACAAGTGTTATTAAGTGCATAAGGATTCGGGCCCGCCAGGGCTTTTCTTTTTTTAGGGTATAGGGTCTTAAGTTTTTTCACATCCTAAATTTGACAGTTCGGTATCCCGGGCGACGATAAAGAGCGAAATTAATATTACCAATCTCCTTTACAAATCACATATTTTCATGTATAATAGTTAAGTCAGGAGCGTGGTCTCATGAAATGGACACTCGGTCAATTGCGTAAGCTTCCTGAGTCTTATGATTTTAGTGCCGTGATGGATTTCACCAAGGAAAGCGAAAATATCGACGATATCCTGGAAATCCCCGATGTTAAAGTCGAAGGTTCGATTACGCACAAAAACCTGGATTCTTTTTATTTGAATCTTACCATTGATGTTACTTTGGTGCTTGCCTGTGCCAAAACCTTGGAACCGGTTGATTATCCGATGCATTTGGAAATCGAAGAATGGCACGGAATCGACGTAGATCGTTCGGAGGAAGAAGATTATTATTTGTTGGAAAACAACGTCTTAAACCTCGACGAAATCGTTTGGTCCGCCATCCTAATCAACAAACCGATTCGGGTAATTCACGAACGGGCAGAGGAAATTTTGGCTAAGCAAGGCATTACTTTTGACGGTTCCTATTCTGACGATAACTTAAGCAAAAAATAAGAAAAGAGGTGGAAATCATGGCAATTGTTCAACAACGTCGTACTTCCAAGACACGCAAATTAAAACGCCGTACGCATTACAAAATTAAAGCACCCGGCATGACAGTTTGCCCAAACTGCGGAGAATTGAAATTGTCACACCGCGTATGTCCGACCTGCGGGTACTATAGCGGTCGTTTGGTCAAAGAAATCAAAGTTAAGGAAGAAAAGAAAGACTAATCAACCTGTCGATTTGACAAGTTAAATCGTTGAAGGTTTTCCCTACGGCGATTAAGACGCTCCTAAACCGGAGCGTTTTTCTTTTATTGTTTGCGCTTTTCATTAGAATTGTGTATAATGAATTTAATCAAAACGAGGTAGTTAAAATGAAAGACTTTGTCCATATCCCCGTTATGTTGAAGGAAGCGATGACCAGTTTAAATGTCAAACCCGATGGGCTTTATGTCGACTGTACCCTGGGCGGTGCCGGTCACAGCCAGGAAATCCTTAAAAAGTTAACAACCGGACATTTGTATGCTTTCGATCAGGACCTCGAGGCCATCAATGCCTCTTTGGTTCGCTTATCGGCTATCAGTGACCGTTTTACGTTGATTCATGCTAATTTTTCGGATCTGAAGGCGTGTCTTGTGGAGCGCGGGATAAGAGAAGTGGACGGGATTTTGTTTGACTTGGGCGTTTCCAGCTATCAGTTCGATACGCCGGAACGGGGTTTCAGTTACCAATTCGACCATTATCTCGATATGAGGATGAATCAGGAACAAACGTTGGATGCCTATCAGGTCGTAAATACCTATCCCGAAAGTGCTTTGCGCAGGATTTTCTTTGAATACGGGGAAGAAAACTTTGCACCCCAAATTGCCCGAATGATTGTCAAAGCGCGAGCCGAAAAACCAATCGAAACTACTTTTCAGTTGGTGGAAATCATCAAAAAAGCACTTCCGGCCGCTGTTTTGCGCAAACCGCAGCACCCCGCCAAAAAAACTTTTCAGGCGCTCCGGATTGAAGTCAACCAAGAACTTGCCGTTTTGGAAAAAGCCTTGGAAGATGCTTTAAGCCTGTTAAAAATCGGGGGAGTGTGTGTCGTCATTACCTTCCATTCATTGGAAGACCGGATTGTAAAACAACTCTTTAAAAATAAAACAACCCTCTCGCTTCCGAAAGGGTTGCCGTTTGTTCCGGCTGGTTACGAAGTTCATTTCCAATTGGTTCATAAAAAAGCGTTAACGCCAACCGAAGAAGAATTGGCGCTTAACCGCCGGTCCCACAGTGCCAAACTGCGCGCCATCAAACGGATCAGTTAGTCGCCGATAAACGGCTCCATTGCATATTTAATCACAAAGACTTCATCTGGTTTCAGAAAGATGAGGTCTTTTTTTGTTTCGAAAAGACCGGAGCTTTGCGGGGGGTCGGCTTGACCGATCCAAGGTTCCAAAGCGATAAAAGGAGCTTTTACATGGTTAGGGCTCCAAATGGCAATCGTCGGAAAAGGGGTAAACGAAAATCTGATGCCGATTCCTTGCTTGGCATGTTTAAGTGTTAAAGCCCGGCTTTTGACCGGAGAAAAGATTAAGGCATCGTTTTGATAATCGTTATGATTGAGGTTTAAAGTTTTGAGGTTTGAATAGGTTCTGAAAACCTTTGTTTCGTCAATCAGTCCGGTGCTTAAGTCGACTGTTGGCAATGCAGCGGTTTCGGCGTGTTCGAAAACAATTTGATATTCTTCAAAAGCCGTTTCATCCCGCAGCGGAACCCGAAAGGCCGGATGCAAACCGAAGTTAAAAGGCATGATTTGTCCAGGGGTTTGGTTTTGAATCGCAATTTCGGCTTTTAGGGCCGAAGGTGTCAATTCGTATTTAACCCTAATAAGAAAATGAAAAGGATACATGGCAAGGGTGGTTTCACTCGCCTTGCAGGTTAGTTCGGCGGTATCGGAAGTAAGAGAAGCGACTTCAAAAACCGTATCACGCAAAAACCCGTGTTTCGGTAACCGGTACTCTTGGCCGTTGATTATGGTTTTTCCGCCTTTTAAAGCTCCGACATTTGGAAAAAGGTAGGGGGCAACGCGATTCCAATATTCGGGATTGGCATCGTGCAAAAAAGGGATATTTTGCATGGATAATCCCCGCAATTCCGCCCCTTTTAAGGCGATTTGGGCTTGCAGCGTTCCGTTGGTCAAAGTGATATAATCAGGCATGATTTACCTCCTAAAGATAAAAACATTATACCAAACTTAAGGGGCAATTGCAAGGAGTTGCAATTGGCGATAAGGACGAAAAAAGGGTTGGTGAGAGTGATAGTCTAAAACGGACAAATCTCTCATAAATTATGGTGGTGATTGCTTTGGAACACAAAGTTAAGGTACGGGTGCGAAAACGGGTTGTTATAATTTACCTCCTTATGATTATCGGGTGTTGTCTGCTTTTTTTGCGTTTGGGACTTGTCAAAATAATCAGCGGTGTCGATATCAATACGAAGGCTTTGGAACAGTGGTTAAGACGTGCCCCGGTGGAAGCCCGTCGGGGGAATATCTACGACCGAAACGGTAAATTAATCGTTGGTAGTGCCCTTGCTCCTTCGGTTGTTGCGATTCCCAAACAGGTAAAAGACATCGAAAATACTTCTCTGGTACTTTCGCAAATTTTAAAAGTCAGACCTGAACAAATCAAGGCCCACCTGCAGAAAAACGTTTCGGTGGAAATTTTAAAACCCGAAGGCAAGAAGATCACCGCCGAACAGGCTCAAAAGATTGCGGAAGCCAGACTCGACGGTATTTACTTGGTGGGCGATACGGTCCGCAGCTACCCTTATCAACATTATTTGGCCCAAGTAATCGGGATTACGGGCATCGACAATCAGGGCATTACCGGTTTGGAATACATTTACGACGATTACCTTATGGGGAAAAAGGGAGCGGTCAACGTTTTTACCGACGCCCACGGAAACTTGATTCCCGATTTAAGCGGAAACTATTTGACCCCCACGGCAGGGTTTGATTTGTATTTGACCGTCGATTTGGATATTCAGATTTGCTTGGAACGGGTGCTGGACAATGCATTGGCACGTTACAACCCAGATGAAATCATCGCTTTGGTTATGGATCCGAAGACGAGCGAAATCTTGGCAATAGCTTCCCGTCCCACCTTCAATCCGAGCCGTTATCAGGATTACGATCAGGCGGTTTACAACCGAAATTTGCCAATCTGGAAAAGCTTTGAGCCCGGTTCGACGTTTAAGGTTGTGACGTTTGCGGCGGGATTGGAAGAAAAAGTTTTTTCGCTCGAGGAGAATTTTTACGATCCTGGGTACGCTTTAGTGGATGGGGCACGAATTCGGGACTGGAAAGCGGGCGGTCACGGAAAACAAACCTTTCTTCAGGTCATACAGAACTCCTGCAACCCAGGTTTTGTGGAAATCGGTTTGCGTTTGGGAAAACAAAAGTTTTTCGAATATGTGAATTTGTTCGGTTTCGGCCAAAAAACGGGCATCGATTTGTTGGGTGAAAGCACCGGCATCATTTTCAACCCCGCAAAAATCGGTCAGGTGGAACTGGCTACTTCCGCGTTCGGTCAAGGTATCAGCGTAACTCCTATACAGCTGGTGAATGCGGCGTGTGCGGCGGTTAACGGTGGTTATCTGAACCAACCTACGATTTTAAAAGGGCTTGCCAGCAGTTACACCCAAGAAATCATTTATCAGACAACTCCGCTCACCATTAGGCGCGTTATCAGCGAAGAAACTTCGCAAAAGATGCGTTATGCTTTGGAACATGTGGCATCTCTTGGTACCGCCCGTTCGGCTTATATCGAAGGATATCGGGTCGGAGGCAAAACCGGGACCGCGCAGATTGCAATTGACGGAGTATACTCGGAATCGCGGTACATTTTATCGTTTTTGGGAATCGCTCCGATGAACGATCCCCGGTTGGCGGTTTACATCGCTTTGGAAAACCCGAAAAACACCATTCAATACGGCGGGGTGGTGGCGGCGCCGCTCGTTAAAGAAGTGCTGATGGAAAGTTTGGCCATCCTGAAAATCCCCCCTCAGGAAGGCGGAATACCTTTGGATTTGCGGTATTGGGTTGACTTGAATACTTATACGGTCGATAATTATTTGGGCCTGGAAGTAAGTAAAATCCGTCCGACCACCAAGTACCAATTCAGCATCCACGGGTCGGGCAAAACCGTCATTGCCCAGCTTCCGGAACCCGGAGAGAAAATAATCGAAGGCGGATTTGTGATTTTATATACGGAGTAGGTGATTTTGTGAAAATAAAAGATATTTATCCGCATGCCGTCTTTGACCACGAGATTTTCGATATTGTCCACCACTCCAAAGAAGTGTTTGAAAACTGCGTTTTTGTTGCAATTCCGGGCAGCAGACACGACGGACACGATTATATCTTTGAAGCGATTGCGAAGGGTGCCAAAACGGTTATTCACGAAAAAGACTGGCTTTTTTCCATCCCCCAGAATATCAACTTTGTGAAGGTCGAAAATGCCAAAAAAGAATTGGCACGCCTATTGAAGATTTTATACGGGGATCTTTGGAAAGATTTGATCGTTATCGGAATAACCGGAACCAACGGCAAAACGACCGTTTCTTCCCTGATTTATCATTATTTGTCGTTTATGAATTTACCGACCCTTTTAATCGGCAGCAACAGCTCCAAATTCGGTGACCTGTATTGGCCGCTTGTCAATACGACACCAGATCTTGTCACAATTTACCGCTTGGTTAAACTATGCCGACCGAACCTGAAATATGTTATTTTAGAAGTCAGCAGCCAAGCAATCAGAGAACTCCGCATCCTCGGAATTGCATTCGATGTTGCGGCGATTACCAATATCTCCCAAGATCATTTTGATTACCATCCCTCTTGGGACGATTATCTGTTTTCCAAAGGGCTTTTGCTCACAAGGTTAAAACCCGGAGGAATCGCCGTTTTAAATCGGGAGATGCCCAATTTTCCTTTATTCGAAAGTCTAACCGTCAATTCCGTAATCAGTTTTGGAAAAAACAATGGAGACATTAAGTATCAGGTTATCAGCAGTTCGTTAAAGGGATTGGAGCTGGCTTTAACTAGCGAAGGCCAAACAATTATGTTGAAATCGCCTTTACCCGGAGAGTTTAACGGGGAAAACCTGGCCTGTTTTTATGCCATAGGCTTGGCATTGGGGGTAAACTTTTCCGAAATAGCCAGCTTTACCGACGAATTCGGTCCCGTTAAAGGGCGGATGGAAAAGTTTTTTGTCAGGAAACGGTTAATTGTCATCGATTATGCTCATACGCCTGAGGCGGTCAGACAGGTTGCCGAATTTTTAAGAACGGAAACCTTGCAGAAACTTTATATCGTCATCGGGTGCGGGGGCGAACGCGACCAATTAAAACGGCCTTTAATGCTTAAGTGGGCTTTGGAAAACGCCAGTTGGGTATACGTGACCGAAGACAATTCCCGAAACGAACCTTTTTCCCAGATTGCCGCCGATATGACCAAAAACCAAAGTTTGGCCAATTATACGGTTATCCCTAAGCGCAGCAAAGCTATTCAAACCGCTTTTGCCAACAGCACTGCGGGCGATATCATCGCGATTTTGGGAATGGGCAACGATTGTTATCAGGAAGAAGGTCAAATTTTGACCGACGAAACGGTGGTAAAAAGGATGGGTGAAAAAAATGGTTTTGACGGTTAATTTAAAAATTATCTGGATTTGCGGTTTGGCGCTTACGATTTTGGGTTTTTGGATCAGTTTGCCGGTCTTAAGAAAAATCAAGTGCGGCCAATTCATCCGCTTGGAAGGTCCGAAAAGGCATCAAAGCAAAAAAGGCACTCCTACCATGGGGGGACTAGTCATGATTGTTGCGGGACTTATCCTTTGGTGGGTAATGCTTTTAAACCAAGCCAAAACCGTTTTTTCTTTAAGTTGCTTATTTTTGGCCGTTGCCCTTTTGGGATACGGTTTATTGGGGTTTTTTGACGATCTGTTGAAAATAGTCCGAAAAAACAACTTAGGCCTCAAACCTTCGGTGAAACTTTTTATCCAAATGATGCTTGGGGTAATGCTTTCTGCAATCTATTTAAGAACAGGTTTAAATACCTCGGTTACGATATTGAAGTGGGAAATTCCGCTCGGCTTTTTTTATGTGGTACTGCTTGTTTTATTGTTTGGTTATGTGGTGAATGCGGTAAACTTAACCGACGGGCTGGACGGTTTGGCCGGGGGGCTTTTGTTAATAGCTTATGGGGCTTTTTCGGTTTTGGCCTATCACGAAAGCGAATGGGAAGTTTTTTATTTCGGAATTGCGCAAATGGCTTCTTTGATTGCTTTTTTGCTTTTTAACTTTCATCCTGCCAAAGTGTTTATGGGCGATACGGGCTCGTTAGCCTACGGAGCGGGGCTTGGAGCGATGGCGGTTTTGTTAAAACGGGAATTTCTGCTTTTGATAATCGGGGGGATTTTTCTATGGGAAATCCTAAGCGTCATTATTCAGGTGTGGTATTTCAAACGGACCAAAGGTAAAAGAATTTTCCTGATGTCGCCTTATCATCATCATTTGGAGTTAAAGGGTTTGAGCGAATGGCAAATCGATTTTTATCTTTGGTCTGTCGGTTTGGTTTTGGCTATCATCGGAATTGTTTTGGGGGTTTGGGTATGAACCGAAAGTATCTATTATACGGGATGGGTTTAGCCAATCAGGCGGTTTTTCGATTTATGCAAAAACGGGGAATTCCCGCCAAAGTTTATTCGGATGGTGACAAAAGCGATTTCGAAAATTTGGTGGAAGAAGCCGACATCATTGTCAAAAGCCCCGGGATTTTTCCCGATACGCCTTTATTGCAACTGGCTAAAAAACTTGGCAAAGAAATAATCGGGGATTTGGAACTTTTTTACCGGTTAAAACCCCCGGGGAAAATTATTTGCGTAACGGGAACAAACGGTAAAACCACGGTTTGTAGGTTGTTGTCGGAAATATTACAGACTAAATACCGGGTCCTCTTGGGCGGGAATATCGGTATTCCTTTATTTGAGTTGGCAGAAGAAGCCGCCGACTTTTGGATCATCGAAGCTTCCAGTTATATGTTAAGCGATACGCTTCTTTTCCGTCCGAATATCGCCATTGTTTTAAATCTTTTTCCGAATCACTTGGACCATCACGGAAACGTTGAAGGATACTATCAAGCCAAGAAAAAAATCCTATTCAATATGACCGAAGAAGATTTTTTTATTTACAACAGTTCCGATTTTTTATTAAGCGCCTGGGCAAGCGAAACAAAAGCCAAAGCCGTCCCGTTTTCGAAAACCGAAATCCCCGAAAGTTTCTTAAGCATAAACCCTTCTTTAATTGGTCAACATAATAAAGCCAATCTCCAGGCTGTGATTACTTTGGCAAAACTATTAAATATTCCCGAAGATTCTTTCAAAACAGCTGTTCAAAAGTTTTCGCTTCCTTTATACCGCTTGGAAAAAGTTTGGGAAAGCAACGACTTTATCATTTACAACGATTCCAAAGCGACCAATCCTTGGGCTGCCAAAGTGGCTTTGGAAACTTTTTCGGTTGTTTCCCCACCGACAATTTGGATTGCAGGCGGAAAGAAACGGGGCGATGATTTCGGTTGTTTAAAAGAAACTCTGAAAAACGTGCAAAGAGTTTATCTTTGGGGGGAGAATGCAGAAGAAGTAGCATCCGTTTTGAGAAAACAAAAAATTCCTTATTGCATCAATTCCGATTTGGAACAGATTCTGAAAGAAATCCAAAGAGAATTTACCCGGGGAGTAATTCTTTTTTCCCCGGGTGCGCAAAGTTTCGACCGCTTTTCCTCTTTCGAAGAACGGGGGGCTTACTTTAACAAAATTGCCAAGCAAATTTTTAACTTTTGACAGGATTTTTTCAAAATAAAAGCAAAAGTTGTCATATTATGGTATAATCTCTACAGAAAGAGTAATTGAAAGCTGGTGGAACAATGCTTAAATTGCCGGAAAGCCCGACTCAAGCCATCATGCTTGGGGGTTCCTTCAATCCCCCGACGATTGCCCATCAGGCGATGGTTGAGTATTTGTTGCAAAACACCGATCGGGAAATTTGGCTTGTCCCAAACGGAGATCAATATCAGCGGAAAAACCTGGCTCCGTTTCCGATGCGGGTGCAAATGCTCAAACTGTTGTTTGGTAATAACGAAAGAGTCAAAATTCTCGAAACCGAAAACCAGGGTATTTTTCAGGGAACTTATCTGACTTTGCGCAAACTTAACCATCCGCTTTTTGTGCTCGGAGCGGACAGTTTGGCCGATTTGCCGACTTGGATTAAGTTTACCGATTTACTCCGGGAAAACCGTTTTATCGTTTTTCCCCGCGGACATTATCAAACCGCAGAAGATTTGCTAAAAATTATCGAAGATAATCCGGAAATGAAAAAATATCGCCATCATTTCTATATCGTCCCGGAAACAGTTCCTGCTGTTTCTTCGACCGCTTTTCGGGAAACTTTCGCTTCGGCCCTTGTTCCGCCAAAAGTCTATCGCTATATTCAAGAACATAACTTATATCAAAAAGAATAGAGGTACCCATTATGCAACTTTCTTTTGTCAAAATCGGTTTAGCCGTTCCCAAAATTACCCTCGGACAGCCTTTGGTCAATGCCAAAGAAATCATTTCGATTGTCCGAAACGACAAAAAAGCTTCCCTTTTGCTTTTCCCGGAACTTACGTTAACCGGCTACAGCATCGGCGACTGGATGTTTAACCGGCAGCTTTTATCCGATAATCTGGCAGCAGTCCAGTACTTATTGGACAACAACGACGATCATCTGTTGATTGTCGGAACGATGCTGGAAATCAACCATTCCCTTTATAATGTTGCTTTGGTGATTGCGGGAAAAGAAATCATCGGGGTTATTCCGAAACAGTTTTTGCCGCGCAACCGCGAATTCAGCGATCCGCGCTTTTTCGCAAGCGGAAAAAGCTTGCTTGGTTCCACCAAAACGGTTAATCTTTTGGGTCAGGAAGTTCCGGTTGGGGAACTATTATTTAAAGCCCAAAACCAAAGTTTTTCGTTTGGCGTGGAAATTTGCGGGGATATGTGGGCGCCGGTCAGTCCGGGATCCCTTCTTTACACAAAAGGGGCCGAAGCCGTTTTCAATCTTTCGGCCAGTACTTTTCATCTCGGCAAACATGAGCAAAGGTTGCTTTTAGCCCAAAGTTCCAGTTTAAAAGGCATGGGTGCTTACGTTTATGTATCCACCGGGGCAAGCGAGACCAGCAGCGACATCGTTTATACCGGACATAAAATCGCCTGTATCAACGGCGAAGTGATTCTCGATGAAGAAAAAATCGATTTTTCCAGTTCCGTTTCCTACGTTGATTTGGATTTGGACCAAATCCGGCACGCTCGGATGTCCAGCGGCTGGTTCAATGAATTCGAGGCGGGGGAAATCCGGGTTGTACCCTTTTTGTTGCCCCAGCGAAAGAACTTTGAGTTAGAAAAATCGCCCAGGCCCTTTCCCTTTCTCCCGGTAAAAGAAGAAGACGCTGAGATGATTATCGATGTCATCGGGGCGGCTTTATACAAACGCCTTCAATACATCGGCATCAACAAAGTTGTTCTCGGGGTGAGCGGAGGCCTTGATTCGACGCTTGCGCTTCTTACAACCTACAAAGCATTTCAAACTTACGGTTTGGACAAAAAAGGCATCATCGGGGTCACGTTGCCGTCTTTGGCGACTTCCCAGGAATCCAAGGACTTGGCACTGAACCTCATGAACAAGTTGGGCATAACCGTTTTGGAAATTCCAATCAGCGAAGCGGTGTTGCAACAGTTTAAATTAATCGGTCATGCCGAAGATAACTTTGACGTTACCTATGAAAACGCGCAAGCCCGTTACCGGACCTTTACTTTGATGAATTTGGCCAACCAAAACCAAGCTCTTGTGATCGGCACTTCCGATATGAGCGAAGTCGCTTTGGGATGGGCCACTTTCAACGGCGATCATATGGCCATGTATGGATTGAATGCGGGATTGCCGAAAACAACGGTTCGCTATTTGGTTAATTATCTAAAACAAGGCTTTCCGGAAATCCGAGAAGAATTGACCAAAATAACCGAACGGGTAATCAGTCCCGAACTTTTGCCCGGCATTCAGGCGACCGAAGCCGTGGTCGGCAAATACGAAATCAATGATTTTATTATGTATCACTTGCTGGTCCATGGGGCAAGCCGAGCCAAAACCGTGTTCTATTTGGAAAAAGTCTTCCGAATGGAAAAAACGGCGGCCGAAAATGCCTATGATTATTTTGTCAAGCGGTTTAAGACTCAACAATACAAACGGCTGACGATGCCCGAAGGTGTAAAAGTCTTTGAAGTTTCCTTATCGCCGCGCTCCGATGTCAAAATTCCGGGCGATATGCATTAAAAAGGGACATTTTGCTTTACTTTTAGAAAAATATTTGCTAAAATATTGCTAATTTGAGAATAATTAAATTCGTTGAACAAGAGGAGTACAGTATTGAAGCTATTCAGAGAGAAGCTGGTTGGTGCAAAGCTTTTGGCTTGATATTGGAAGGTCGCTTGTGAGAAGTTTATCTGAAAAAAGTAGGATAAACCGTGAACCAGACGTTATTGGTTTGAGGTGCAAGAAAAGTTATATTTTTCTTGAACTAAGGTGGTACCGCGGAATTGTTCGTCCTTAGATTATTGTTTTGATAACAATAAGCTAAGGATTTTTTTATTACTAAGGAGGTTTTAACTTGAAAAAAACATTGTTGGCACCAAAATACAATCACGAAGAAGTCGAAAAAGGCAGATACCAGGAATGGTTGGAAAAAGGCTATTTTGCGAGCGGTGATCTTTCGAAGAAACCATATTGCATTGTGATTCCGCCTCCCAATGTCACAGGAATGTTGCATTTGGGTCATGCGTGGGATACGACTTTGCAGGATATTATCACCCGGCGGAAACGCATGCAAGGGTATGATATGTTATGGCTTCCGGGCATGGATCATGCAGGGATTGCAACCCAAGCCAAAATCGATGCCAAACTCAAAGCCCAAGGCGTAAGCCGTTACGATATCGGCCGGGAAGCTTTTCTGAAAGTGGCCTGGGACTGGAAAGAAGAATATGCTTCGGTAATCCGCTCGCAATGGGCGGCTCTGGGTCTGTCGCTCGATTACAACAAAGAACGCTTTACGCTGGATGAAGGTTTGAACAAAGCGGTTACTAAAGTCTTCTTGGATTTATATCGCGACGGTTTGATTTACCGGGGCGAACGGATTATCAATTGGGATGTTCAAAGCAAAACCGCTTTATCCAATATCGAAGTTGAATACAAAGAAATCGAAGGCGCTTTTTACCATTTCATTTATCCGTTTGTCAACCGCAAAGGCGGTTTGGAAATCGCCACTACCCGTCCGGAAACGATGTTCGGGGATGTCGCTTTGATGGTTCATCCCGATGACGAACGCTATCAGATATATATCGGCGAAATGGTTTATATTCCGGGAACCGACCGGGCGATTCCGGTTATTTCGGATGCCTATGTCGACCGCGAATTCGGAACCGGCGTCGTAAAAGTTACTCCTGCCCACGATCCGAATGACTTTGAAGTCGGTTTGCGTCACAATCTGACTCCGGTTATTTGCATGAACGAGGACGGTACGATGAACGAATTTGCGGGGAAATACCAGGGAATGGACCGGTTCGTTTGCCGGGAAGCCGTCGTTAAAGATTTGCAAAAAGCTGGACTTTGTCCGAAGATTGAAAGAATCAGGCATGCGGTAGGACATTCGGAACGCACCAATGTCATCGTCGAACCGCGCCTTTCAAAACAATGGTTCGTCAAAATGAAACCGCTCGCCGAAAAAGTTTTGGCGATGCAGGAAACGGATGAAGGAATCAAGTTTGTTCCGGAACGCTTTAACAAAACGTTCACCAATTGGCTCGAAAATATCCAGGACTGGTGTATTTCGCGCCAACTTTGGTGGGGTCACCGGATACCGGCCTGGTATAAGGGAGATGAAGTTTATGTCGGTTTGACGCCGCCAAGCGACGAATGGGTTCAGGACGAAGACGTTTTGGACACTTGGTTTTCGAGCGCGCTTTGGCCTTTTTCGACCCTCGGCTGGCCGGAAGATACTTTTGACCTTAAACGCTATTATCCGACCAATGTCTTGGTAACCGGTTACGATATTATTTTCTTCTGGGTAGCCCGAATGGCTTTCCAAGCCCGCTATTTCACCGGTCAAAGACCGTTTGAATATTGCTACATTCACGGTTTGATTCGCGACGAGAAAGGCCAAAAGATGAGCAAATCTTTGGGCAACGGAATCGACCCGTTTGATTTGATCAAGCAGTACGGGTGCGATGCCTTAAGATACTTTTTGACGACCAATTCGACGCCGGGACAGGATTTACGCTATTCGGAAGAAAAAGTCGGGGCAGCTTGGAATTATATCAACAAAATCTGGAATATAGCCCGGTATATTATGATCAATATCGGAGACGAAGAAACGGGCGAAGTCGACCCTGGCAAATTCAGCGCCATTGACCAATGGATTTTGGACCGGCTGAACGAAGTCATCAAGACCACTGACGAACTGTACGAAGCCTTCGAGTTCGGCGAAGTTGCGCGGATAATCTATCACTTTGTTTGGGACGATTTGGCTTCCTGGTATATCGAATTGACCAAAGCGGTTTTTGCGGGTCAAAGCGGGGATATCAATAATACCAAAGCTATTCTCAAACATTTGCTCGTTACCGTCTGCAAGCTATTGCATCCGTTTATGCCGTTTGTAACCGAAGAAATCTATCAGACTTTCTATGAAGGTTCGATTATGGTTTCGGAGTGGCCAAAACCGTTTGTCTTCGATGCCGATACCCAAGCCATCGGTTTTACCAAACAAATGATGGATATCATCACGGGGGTCCGCTCGTTGAGAGCCGAAAAGAACGTTCCGTTAAGCAAACCGCTTACGCTTAATTTGGAAGTCCAAAATGCAAAATTAGCCCGATTTTTGGAGCAATATCAGGTTTATATCAAGCGTTTGGTGAATTATACCGGTTTGACAATCAAGCCGGAAATCGACAAACAGGATTGCCTGGTTATCGTTTTGCCGGAAGTTAAAGTCATTGTTCCGAACAAAGAACTTCTCGATATAGAAAAAGAAATTGAGCGTTTAACAAACGAAAAAGAACGTTTATTGGCCGAAGTCAGCCGTTCGGAAAAAATGCTTCATAATCCTGCCTTTATGGAAAAAGCTCCGAAAGAAAAGGTTGCTTTGGAACAGACCAAATTAACCAAATACCAAAAACAATTGCAAGAGGTAGAAGAACTGCTTAACCAGTTACTGAAAGGATAAAATGAAACCATTTGAAAAAACCAGCGAGCTTGTTGCTTTCATCGAAAGCGCCAAGCGGTTTACCCCCAAAGTCAATTTGGACAAAATGGAATTTTTATGCGCTTTGTTCGGCCATCCCGAAAAAACTTTTCCGTCCATTCACGTGAGCGGAACCAACGGAAAAGGTTCGGTCGTAGCAAGCCTTAAAGCCGTTTTTCGGGCCGCCGGATTGAAAGTTGGGTCCTTTACTTCGCCGTATATTACCCGTTTTAACGAACGGATTATGATAAACGATGCGATGATTGGCGATGAAGATTTGTTGCGAATCGGGAATAAAATCATAGCCAAATACGAAGAAATGGAAAGCCAAGGCAAGGAACTGCCAACTTTCTTCGAGTTCACGACATTGCTTGCTTTTTTGTACTTTTCCGAAATTCCGGATTTGGATTTGGCCATTATCGAAGTCGGCATCGGCGGAAAGCTTGATTCGACCAATGTAATCGAACCGCTTTTGAGTGTTATCTCCAACGTAAATTACGACCATCAAAACGTTTTGGGCAATACTTTGGCGGAAATTCTCAACCAAAAGCTTGGCATCGTTAAGCAGGGAGTTCCCCTCGTTACCGGCATTCAGGACCCCGTTTTGTTAAACCAGTGTCGGGATTACTGTCAAAAAACCGGGTCCGCTTTTTACCCAATCGACTTATCGGGAATCAAAGTGGTAAGTTCGGATTTGACCGGAACCGTGTTTATTCATCCGGAACTGGGAACAGTGGAGATCGTTTTGCCAGGATTTCATCAAATCGAAAATGCTTTAACGGTTATCGAAGCCGTCAAAGTATTCAATCAAGGCTTATTTCGCAAGTTAAGAAGAAAGAATTTTCCGGTTTCGCGCGAAATATTATTACGAGGTTTGAAAGAAACAAAATGGCCGGGTCGCCTGGAAGTTATGGCGAAAAACCCTTTGGTCGTAATCGACGGCGCACACAATGTCGACGGCATCACCAGGGTAACCGAATTCATCAAGACTCTGCCATACAAGCGAAAACGAGTGATTTTCGCCTGTTCCCATGACAAAGACAAACAGGCCATGATTGAAATTTTGGACCAAGTTTTTGACGAAATCGTTTTTACGGCTTATACTTATAAGCGCCATAACGATATCCAAGAATTGTTCAACCTTTCCAAACACCCTCAAAAACGCATGATTACCGATGTCAAAGAAACGCTGGACTTGGTTTGGAACGATCCGTGGGAACTTAACCTGTTTATCGGGAGTCTTTATTTTGTCAGCGAAATCAGACCTCTGATTCAACAAAAAATCAAAAACAACTAGGCACTTCCAACCGGGCAAACCTATGGGGAATGTCTGGTTGTTTTTTTATCGCCAAGGAGGAAACAACATGATTTTAAAAGAAGTGCCGGTTTGGGACCGGCCCCGGGAAAAAGCCTTAAACGAGGGAATCAAAAGTTTATCGAATGCAGAGCTGATAGCGATTTTGCTAAGGACCGGTGTCAAAGAACAATCGGTCTTAAGCTTGTCGCAAGCGATCTTGGCCAAACTGAACCAAATGAACGACTTAAGCGAAATTACCATCAACGAACTTTGTTCCATCAAAGGCATCGGTCCGGCCAAAGCGATTACGGTTTTGGCGGGCATCGAACTGGGCTTGCGGATTCTCAAATTCGCTCCGGAAAAGATCAAATTGAACACGCCCCAAAGGGTATTCAATCTTTTGAAAGACGAGCTGAAACCTCTGAAACAGGAAACCCTGATTGCTCTTTATTTAAACGTCAAAGGCGAATTGATTATCAAGAAGACGTTGTTTGTTGGAACCGTCAACCTGATTGTCATCGATGCCAAAGAAATTTTCAAATGGGCTTACAAACATTCGGCGAGCGCCATTATTCTTGTGCACAATCATCCGAGCGGCGATCCCACGCCGAGCGACGATGATCTCAAGATCACCAAGCGAATGGTCGACGCNNGCACAATCATCCGAGCGGCGATCCGACCCCGAGCCAGCAGGATTTGCAGATGACCAAAGTTTTGCTTCAACAAGCCGATGCTCTCGGGTTTGTGATAATCGACCATATTGTGATAGGGGATCGTTTCTTCAGCATGAAACAACAGACGAATCTGTTCAACNNCCGGGGACTCATACAATGTAGGGGTGATGCGATGGAAAACTATCAAAAAAAATTACGGGATTATTACCGTATGAAAGAAAAATTGAGTCGCAAAAAAGAAGTCAGTCCCCAAAAAGCGCAAAAAACCAAACAAACATATTTTGACAAATTGTATTTGCGGATGTTTTTAAGCGCTCTGCTTTTGCTGAGTTTGGTTTCTTTGGGTCGCGTCGGTTTATCCGACACTATCCGAACCGAAATAAACGGAAATATGAACATTTTGAAATTTGCCTCTTTATTTAACGGCATCTTTGGGGATGTCTTTATTCCGACACCGGATGATTTACCGGTGGTCTCTTCAACCCTTTACGAAAGCGTCAAATATCAGGACGGCATCAATTATGTGGAAAATACCGGTTTTGAAGGAGTTTATTCCGCTATGACCGGTGTAGTGGTGAGAATTGCCAAAGANNGAACAGCGCAAGTACTCCATTACCATCAAAGGATATGACAATCGGGAATACGAATACCGGAATTTGGAAAGCATTGACTTCGGCCTTTATTCCTTTGTGCCGGAAGAAGCAATTATCGGCCGGGCAAGCAAGAGCGGCGAAACTTACACCTTTGCCTTAATAATTCGCGAAAGCGGTAAGCCGGTTGATTTCTATGCGATTTGCGAAGATTGAGATTCGCCTTTCGGCCGTGCTCTTTTTGGGACTATGCGCTTACAGCGGCTTCCTTAGGGAAGCCTTTCTCTTTTTGGGCATCTTTTTATGTCACGAACTCGGTCATCTGTTTTGGATCAAAATTTTCGGGGCAAAAGTTTCGGCCGTTCATTTAACCGGTATCGGAGGAATCATTGAACTGGAAGCGCGAACTTTACCATTTTGGCAGCACCTCTTAATCGATAGCGGCGGAATCACGGTCAATATTATTCTGGCCCTGATAATCCCCTTAATAAAATTCTCCCCCCATACCGCAAATCTACTATTATCCTACAACCGGTTGCTTCTGGGGTTTAATCTTTTTCCCGTTTATCCGCTCGACGGCTTTCATCTGCTTTTTCACGGTTTGAATCTTTTCTTTGACGAAGAATACGTGTACGATTTGTTGTTTTACGTTTCGCTGCTTTTCTTGATTGTTTTGGCCTTTCTGGTTTTTTTAAGCAAAAGCATCGGACTGCTGTTGGTGGTAGCTTTTCTTTTCCTTAAACAAACGAAATTGAAACAGCTGAAAAAATTATCCCGGCTGCAGACTTATCGCCTGTTGATGCCTTTAATTAGGTGATTTAGAAACAAAAAAAGGAAAACCGTAAGAAAAAAGCAAATTAATCATATTAATCGTTTTCCTGTGGTAGAATATTAGCGTAAAAACAAAACAAATGATTAGGAGAGATGAAATGAGAGAAGTAAATCACCAACAATTCCATGAAGTAATCGAAAAAGACCAAATGGTTTTGGTTGATTTTTATGCTTCATGGTGCGGTCCATGCAAAATGATGGCGCCGATCATCGAAGAACTGGCAGTTCAATTGGAAGACAAAGTAACTGTGGTAAAAGTAAATGTAGACGAGGAACACGAACTCGCAATGGAATATCGGATATCCAGTATCCCAACCTTGATTCTTTTCAAAAACGGTTCGCCGGTTGAGGTTGCGGTCGGTTATCGGCCGAAGGATGCGGTACTCCGGATGATTCAACAACATTCCTAATTTTACGTTTTGATACGTAAGTATGTAAAGACATATGCCTTTTTCGGCATATGTTCTTTTTTTTGAGGAATAAAACGGGCAAAAAACCGTAAAATAATGGTAACGTTTACAGGTTTTTAGGGCATGTTTTTTATTTGCATTTTATTTTCATAAGTGATATAATACAAAAGGTAAGTTTACGGATTAACCGTACTATACAAAAAGAAAAATTTTAGAAAAGGAGTAATTTATGAGCAAATTTGTCTACCTATTTAGCGAAGGTAACGCGGACATGCGGGAATTGTTAGGTGGTAAAGGCGCAAATTTAGCGGAAATGACTAATCTCGGATTGCCAGTTCCTCAAGGTTTCACCGTTACAACCGAAGCATGCAACGAATACTATCGAAACAATAGGACATTGTCACAGGAAGTTATCGATCAGATTTTCGACGCTTTGCATAAGCTCGAAAAAATGTCCGGTAAAAAATTTGGTGATGTCAATAATCCGCTCCTTGTATCGGTTCGCAGTGGCGCGCGGGCTTCGATGCCAGGAATGATGGACACAATTTTAAATCTGGGTTTGAATAACGAAGTAGTGGAAGGTCTAGCCAAATTGACCAACAATCCACGCTTTGCTTACGACTCTTACCGTCGGTTCATTCAAATGTTCTCCGATGTCGTTTTGGAAATCGACAAGTCGAACTTCGAAGCATTGTTGGATGCCAAAAAAGAGGCCAAATGCGCTAAATCCGACACGGATTTGGATGCCGAAGATCTGAAAGACTTGGTAAAACAATATCTTGCCAAGTTTGAACAAATCTACGGTCAACCGTTCCCACAAGATCCGAAAGACCAATTGTTGGCAGCTACCAAAGCCGTATTCCGTTCTTGGGATAACCCACGGGCACACGTTTATCGTCGTCTGAACGGTATTCCTTATGATTGGGGTACAGCTGTCAATATTCAAATGATGGTTTTCGGTAACATGGGTTCCGATTCCGGTACCGGTGTCGCTTTCTCACGTAACCCATCGACCGGCGAAGACGAACTCTACGGCGAATACCTCTTCAATGCCCAAGGGGAAGACGTAGTTGCCGGTATCAGAACACCGTTCCCAATTTCCCATTTAAAAGAAGACAATCCGGCCCTCTACGAAGAATTCAAACGGATTGCCAAAACACTTGAAAAACATTACCGCGATATGCAAGACATGGAATTTACGATTGAACGCGGTAAACTATACATGTTGCAAACCCGTAACGGAAAACGGACCGCTCAGGCCGCTTTGAAGATTGCCATTGATTTGGTTAAAGAAGGTTTGAGAACCGAAGAAGAAGCCGTTTTGATGGTTGAACCTAAAGCCTTGAATACCCTCCTGCATCCTACCTTTGACCAAGCAGCATTAAAGAAAGCCAAAGTTATTGCCAAAGGTTTGAATGCCTCTCCGGGTGCAGCTTACGGTAAAGTTGTCTTCACTGCCGAAAAAGCCAAAGAACTTGGTGCAAACGGCGAAAAAGTTATCCTTGTCCGTTTGGAAACTTCTCCGGAAGATATCGAAGGTATGGTTTTTGCCCAAGGTATTTTAACCGCCCGCGGCGGTATGACTTCGCATGCGGCGGTTGTTGCCCGCGGAATGGGTAAATGCTGCGTTGCCGGTGCCGGCGATGTTCGCGTAAACGAAGAGGAAAACTACTTTGAAGTCAAAGGCGTCCGTTACCCGGAAGGAAGTGTTATTTCCATTGACGGCTCGACCGGCTACATTTACGATGGCGCTGTTCCGACTGTTCCGGCCAGCGTTTCCGGCGATTTGGCTACCCTTATGACTTGGGCCGACAAAAACCGTGCTTTACATATCAGAACTAACGCAGACACACCGAAAGACGCGAAAGTAGCCGTCGGATTCGGTGCCGAAGGTATCGGTCTCTGCCGTACCGAACATATGTTCTTTGAAGCAGACCGGATTAAGGCCGTTCGGGAAATGATTCTTTCCGATTCCGAAGAAGAAAGAAGAAAAGCCCTGGCGAAGATTTTACCTTACCAACGTCAAGACTTTGTCGGAATCTTCAAAGAAATGGGCGAACGTCCTGTAACCATCCGTTACTTGGACCCACCTCTACATGAATTCTTACCTCATACCGATGAAGAAATGGTTGAACTGGCCAAGGAAATGGGCGTAACCCTTCAAAAGGTTAAAGATACCGTTCAGGCTATGCATGAATTCAACCCTATGTTGGGTCATCGCGGATGCCGGTTGCCGATTACCTATCCGGAAATTGCCGAAATGCAAACCAGAGCCGTAATCGAAGCTGCTATTATCGTCAATAAAGAAGGCATCAAGACTGTTCCGGAAATCATGATTCCGCTTGTCGGCGAAGTCAAAGAATTGAACTTCATTAAAGAAATCGTTGACCGCGTTGCCAAAGAAGTCATGAAAGAACAAAATTATGAAATTCCTTATTTGGTAGGAACCATGATCGAAGTTCCGCGTGCTGCCTTGACAGCCGACGAAATTGCCGGTGTAGCCGAATTCTTCAGTTTCGGTACCAACGATTTAACACAAATGACCTTTGGTTTCAGCCGTGACGACGCAGGCAAATTCTTGGAATCTTATTATGATCGTAAAATCTTTGCTTTCGACCCATTTGCTCATGTCGACCAAAAAGGTGTCGGACAATTGATGAAGATGGCTTGCGAAAAAGGCCGTGCCGTTCGTCCTGATCTTCACCTGGGAATCTGCGGGGAACATGGTGGCGACCCAGAATCAATCGAATTCTGCCATCGCATCGGCTTAGACTATGTATCTTGCTCGCCTTACCGCGTTCCGATTGCAAGACTGGCCGCTGCTCAAGCCAATATCAAATATCCACGCAAGTAACCATTGAAGTGCCAAGCAATTGGCACTTTTTTCAAGCCTTCTAGGAGCGTTTGAGTGGGTAATTACCCATCTTTTCAAGTTTCGAACGCGCACAGAAGGGTTTGAAAATAAATGATTGTTTGAAATTCGAATAATCAGGAAAAAACCGCCCCATAATAGTGTGAAAATTAATATTCATATCATTTGCATAAAAAACCGGAATAAGGTATAATATGTACGTTGCAAGGCGTAAGTCTATCAACCGCTCAAAAAAGGTCCCAAAGCATAATTTTTTTAAGTAAGCAAAAAATTATCACCTTCCTGGCGTGTCTTAAATTTTATATGAGGAGGTGTCAATAGATGTACGCAATTTTTGTTACCGGTGGTAAACAATATCGTGCCGCTGTCGGCGACACTTTATATGTCGAAAAGCTATCGGCCGAACCTGAACAAGAAGTCGTATTTAACGAAGTTTTGTTGGTTGGCGATAAAGTAGGCACACCATACGTCGAAGGTGCAAAAGTAACTGCCGTTGTTGAAAAACACGGTCGCGGTAAGAAAATCATCATTTTCAAAATGAAACCAAAGAAGAATTACCGTAAAAAGCAAGGCCATCGTCAAGCCTATACAAAAATCAAAATTACCAATATTGAAGGTTAATTATGACGAAGGCAACCTTCGATTATCAAAATCCTGAATCAATCCGTTTCGAAATCTTGGGCCATGCGCATTTTGCCCGGGCCGGCCAAGACATTGTCTGCAGCGCGATTTCGACAGCGGTATTCACAACTTTGAATTTATTGGATAGCATCTTGGAAAAAGATCAATATCTTTTGAATTCAAATGAGCAAAAAGGGATAATTCAATTTGAAACAAAAAGCCCAACCGAAATAGTAATAAAAATCATCGACAATCTCTATCAAGTACTTGCGATGATTGCCGAAGATTATCCTAACAATTTGAAATTAAGCAAAAAATAGTCCATTATTAAGGAGGTGGCAACCATGATTCGTTTAAATATCCAATTTTTCGCATCGAAAAAAGGAGTAGGATCAACCCGTAACGGTCGTGATTCTCATGCTAAACGCTTAGGCGCTAAATTATCGGATGGTCAATATGCCACTGCAGGTTCCATCATTTACCGTCAAAGAGGAACAAAAGTTCATCCAGGGGTTAATGTCGGACGCGGTGCCGATGATACTTTGTTTTGCATGGTTGACGGAATTGTCCGTTTCGAAAAAATGAGCGGCGGCAAAACAAGAGCATCAGTTTATCCGGTTGAATAGTTTATCTTGTAATGTTTGGCACTTCATGAAAATGGGGTGCCTTTATCTAACTTAAAGGAGCGTGTCAAATGTTTGTCGATCGTGTCGAGGTTTATGTAAAAGCGGGAAAGGGCGGCGACGGTGCCGTAGCTTTTCGCCGCGAAAAATATGTTCCCAAAGGCGGTCCGTCGGGCGGCAAAGGGGGCAATGGCGGCAGCGTCATTTTTGTCGGGGAAGAGGGCTTGACCACTTTGCTGGATTTTCGCTATATGCGTCACATTGAAGCATCCGACGGCGTCAACGGCGGCTCCAAGGATATGTACGGAAAAGACGGCGAAAACCGTTATGTCAAAGTTCCGATCGGAACAACGATAATTGATGGGGAAACAAATACCGTAATCGGCGATATTACCCAACACGCTCAGGAAGTAGTTGTCGCCAAAGGCGGCAAAGGCGGACGCGGCAATGCAGCATTCGCAACCGCCCGCTTTAGGACTCCGGATTTTGCGGAAAAAGGGGAAAAAGGCGAAGAACGAAAAGTCATTCTCGACTTAAAGGTTTTAGCAGATGTTGGCTTGGTTGGTTTTCCCAGCGTGGGAAAAAGCACTCTGATATCCGTCGTCTCAGCCGCAAAACCCAAAATCGCCGAATATCACTTTACGACCCTTAACCCCAATTTGGGAGTAGTGGGTGTTCCGGACGGCCGCAGTTTCATCATGGCTGACCTTCCCGGTTTAATCGAGGGGGCGCATTTGGGAACGGGTCTCGGAATCCATTTTTTAAAACACATCGAACGGACCCGCGTTATCGTTCATATCATTGATATGAGCGGCAGCGAAGGCCGTAAACCTTGGGAAGATTATGAAATCATCAATAAGGAGCTCGAAAGTTACAATATGGACTTATTGAAGCGTCCGCAGATTGTTGTTGCCAATAAAATGGATCTTCCCGAAGCGAATGAAAACCTTAAGGTTTTCAAGGAAAAATTGGGAATCGAGGTTATCCCAATTTCCGCAATCACTTCGCAAAACCTGAATGCTTTGTTGTATAAGATTGCGGATACACTCGATTTAGTCCGAAAAGAAAAAGCGAGCGAAATAGCACCGGATACCGTGGTAGAATACACCTTTAAGCCGCAGGAACCTCCGTTTACCATTACGAGAGGCGATGACGGTATCTACCAAGTTACGGGTCCCGAAGTCAAAAAACTCTGGGAACGCACCGATTTCCAGAACGAATCGGCAATCAGACGGTTTGCGGTCCAATTGCACCGTTTGGGGATCGATGACGAATTGCGCCGCTTAGGGGTCAAAAACGGCGATACCGTGCGGATTTTCGAATACGAATTTGAATTTACGGATTAATAACCTCAAAAAAAGAAAACCCATATAAAAAATAAATAAACAGGAGATTTTATTCTATGAGAAAAAATACTCGTTCACGTCATGATTTGATTATTTGGATGGCCCAGTTTGCGATTCTGCTCGCGATTGAAGCTTTGGTATGCTTTACCATTTTAGGCTCAATACCGATGTTCGGAATCGTCGCAACGATTGCCATGGTTCCCGTTGTAATCACCGCTATTTTACTCGGTACAAAAGCTGGTACATTGATGGGATTTTTTGCGGGATTGTTCAGTTTTCTTGTGTGGACTTTCATGCCGCCGGCCAATTCCGTCGCTTTTGCTTTTGTTTTTACGCCGTTTGCGGAACCAGGAAATTTCTTCAGTTTGGTAATCTGCTTTGTTCCGCGGATTTTAACCGGAACCTTTGCCGGATTATCCCACAAAGCCTTCAAGAAATTATTTGCCGGCAAAAAGTATCTGGATGTCCTGCAATACGGTATCAGTGCCGTTATCGGCAGTCTTACCAATACCGTCTTGGTCCTTGTCGGCATTATGGTATTTTTCGGTCCGGAGTACATGGCAGCCGGAGGAGCTACCTATTCCTTCGGGGTTTTACTGAAGTTTATGATGTTGACCTTTGCCACCAACGGTTTATTGGAAGCATTCCTGGCTTTTGTGTTAGCTTCGGCTATTTCCAAACCGGTCAACGATTATTTGTTGAAAAAATAAATAAGAAGAAAATAAATTTTACACCCTGTTCCGACAGGGTGTTTTTAATTGCATGTGGGTTTGTTTTATGGTAAAATGAAACAAAAGAAGAGGTTATTATGAGAAAGATAAAGTATTGTTTTTTTATTGCTCTCGTTCTTTTATTCCTTACATCATGTTTTCCCAAAAAATCCGGCGACAAAGAAATCACCAATTTAAACGGATTAACTTGGGACGGTGAGACCATTATTGCCGAACTGAATCAAGCCGAGACATTTTCGTTTTCCGGCCGGATTACCGTAAGCCGCGGCGCGACTTGGAATCTTTACATCGACGAAGCGGGAAAGAATCCGGTAACGAGCAAAACCTTAAACCTTTCCGAAGGAGAAAACCGTGCTTATATCATCGTCAAAGCCGAAGACGGTTCGACCAAAGTTTACCCGGTAATCATTATCAATCATACCAATCCGGCAATTCGAATCCATTACCAACCGCAGGATCCGAATTTTACCGAAACCCAAACTTTATCCCCTTCCACGGTTCCCTCGCATGACGAAACCTTGGCCGATTTATTGCCGACATTAACCCTGAACGGTCACCGTTTTTTGGGCTGGTATTACGATGAAGCAAGAACCCAGCTTGTAAACCCATCCGATTCCCTAACCGCCGATATTACTTTGTACGCCAAATGGGAATACCTCCCTTTGAAAATCAAATGGATTGACGGGTCAAACGAAACCGAAACGGATTCGTTCTATTCGGATACGATTCATGAGCCAAGCGTGGCTTCGAAAGAAGGTTACGTTTTTTTGGGTTGGTTTTCCGATTTAACCGACGCCGAACCGGTAAGTTTCCCTATGGTTTTGACGGACCATTTGGAACTATATGCGAAATGGGAAGAAGAAAAATTCCGGGTTTCTTTTGTCACGAACGGCGATACGACGATTTCCGACCAAATCGTCGGCTATTGGCAAGGCCTGACGGAACCGTCAGTTCCGGAAAAAGCCGGTCACAGCTTTAAAGGCTGGTACACCGATTCCGGTTTATCGGGTCCAATTGCCAGTTTTCCGCTTGCGGTTCGCAGTGACCTAACCCTTTATGGTGCTTGGGAAATCAATTCATACACCGTTAAATTTGTCACCGATACCGACCAAACTATCGATGATCTGATAGTGGAATATCAAACAAAAATTTCCCGTCCGACGGAACTTTTAAAACCGGGTTACAAATTTGAAGGCTGGTACGATAATCCGGAAATGTCCGGTCTTCCGGTCGCTTTCCCATATCCGGTTCTTAAAGAAACCACGCTTTATGCCCGTTGGACTTATGTCAAAACCGTGTCGGAAGGTTTAGTCTTCGCTTTAAACGAAGACGGAGAATCATATCAGCTAACCGGTTATACCGGCAGCGATGCCACCGTTTTGGTCCCGGAAACTTTCAACAACAAACCGGTTACCAGAATCAATCAAACCGCCTTTGCCGACAACAATAAAATTTACCGCGTGCTCCTTCCTGATACGATTGAAAAAATCGATGCCCGGGCATTCCAAAACTGCCTAAGCCTTCGCAGTATGATTCTACCGAAAAATTTGAAAGTTTTGGAAACCGAAACCTTTATCAACTGCGACAGTTTGGAATTTGTGATGGTTAACGAACTTCTGGAAACCATCGAAGCCAATCCGTTCTATGATTGCAAAAGCCTGAAATCGGTTTCCTTTAAAGGCAACCCTTCCAATGTCAATAATTTGGTTTTCAATCGCACACCTTTTAAATCGATGATTATTGCCTGCGAACCTGGCAGCGAAGTCGCCCGGATTGCCACCGAGTTATATGAAGTAACCGTCAATAAAATGATTGATTTGAAAATCGCCGAACCGGTTAATTTAGCCGAACAATGGAACGCGCTACAGCCTTATTACGAATTCTTTAACCAAAGCGGCGACAAAACCCCGCGTGAAGCGGATTACAACCAATTTGCTTCCGAGAAAAGCGAAAAGACTTTGTCGGTATTTTATTCCGAAGAACTTTATTACGCTGTTGTTCACGGTTTCAAACCGCTTCCGGCCGCAGGTTCTCCGGCTGAAGAAATTTACCAAAAAGCCAAACAGGTTTTAAGGACCATCATTTATCGGGAAATGGACGACATTCAGAAACTGCTTGCCATTAACGATTGGTTGGCTCAAAATGTCGCTTATGACCACGATTTGTTGGAAAAAGTCTTTGTCTTGGAACAAGACCCGGAAAATCCGGAAAACTTCCAGACAATCCGTTATACTTCCTTTTATTTGGACGGCGTGTTTAAAGACGGAATCGCCGTCTGTGACGGTTATGCCAAAGCATTTCATTTTCTTTGTGCGCTGGAAGACATTGTTGCCGAACGGATCGTCGGCGATGTCAATCAAAACGGCGTGATAATTGGTCATGCCTGGAACAAAGTCTTGTTGGATGGCGAATGGTTGATTGTCGATTCGACTTGGAACGATACCAGAATCCTTTTTGAAGGAAGCAAAGAATTTATGCTTCACCAGTACTTCCTAGTTCCAGAAGAGGTAATTTCGGATACCCATATCGAAGAAGACCCGATAATTTATCAGGTAAGCACAACGAGCGATGATTTTTATGCTTACTACCGTTTGCATACTTTTACCGTCGATGATTTTCAAGGCGATTTCTATCTTGATTCGGTCGAAGAATTGATTAAACTCATGGTATCGCAAATCGGAAAAGTGGCAACCGGCCAAGCTTTGGAAGTATACTTTGGCTTTGATTATGGCGATTCGATGGAAGATGAATTTTGGGAGGCATTTAAAGCTTTCCCGGAATGCAATGATGCTTTCAATCCGTTGTATCTTACTTCATCGGGTATTGTTTTATTGGTCCGTAAATAAAATCTTTTCGCAATAATAAATTTAAATAGCGGGTTTTCGACCCGCTTTTTAAATTATTTCGCAAATGCCGCAAGGAATCACGCAAAATATGATATAATTTTTCTAAAAAGGTGATTGCAATGTACGAAAAAATCGATAAAACCCAATATACACCGATGATGCGTCAATATTTGACCATTAAAGAAGCATATCCTGATACCTTGGTCTTTTTCCGTTTGGGCGATTTCTACGAAATGTTTTTCAACGATGCCCTTGTAGCAAGCAAGGAATTGGAAATCGTTTTAACCGGAAGAGATGCCGGAACCGAAGAACGGGTTCCGATGTGCGGAGTTCCGTATCATGCGGTGGATCAATATATCGAAAGACTGAGCGACAAAGGTTACAAAGTCGCCATCGTCGAACAATTGGAAGAACCGAATGGGAAAAACCTTGTTGCCCGGGACGTTGTGCGGATTATTACTCCCGGAACTAATGTCACCGAAGCTTTTTTGGACGAAAAGACCAATAACTATTTGGCGTCCGTTTCGAAAGAGACCGAAAACTACAGTTTGAGCTATTTGGATATTTCGACCGGCGAAACCAGGACGACGCTGCTTCCGTTAAAAATCGAAAGCGTTTATGATGAAATCAATAAACTCGGAGCCAAAGAAGTCATTGTCGGCCCGCGTTTTCCCAAACCTTACGCCGATTACATGCGCAGTGTTTTCGGTTTGGTGGTGTCGGTTCAGGAAGACCAAAAACTGGACGATTATTTGTTTAACTTAGTCAAAGGTTTGCCCGATGCTTCGCTTGACAGTGCCACGCGGCTGTTGAATTATGTCATCAATACCCAAAAACGCGTTTTGGTGCATCTGAAGCCTTTTGCTTTTTATCAGGATAAATCGTTTTTGAAACTTGATCCCAATACCATCCGGAATCTGGAATTGGTGCAATCCCTCAGGGGCGATAAATCGCGCAATAATCTTTTTGCCTGCCTCGACAAATGCTCAACCGCCATGGGTTCCCGTCATCTTAAAAGAAGTATTCTTTTTCCTTTTACCAAATTGGAATCGATTCTAAAACGTCAGCAGATGATCGAGGATTTCAGCAAAAATTACCTTATTTCCGAAGAAATCCGGGTACTATTACGCGAAGTTTATGACTTGGAACGGATTGTCGGCCGGATCAGTTTCGGCACCGTTAACCCCAAGGATTTGATTCAGCTCAAACGTTCTTTAGGTGTCGTTCCCCAAATCAAAAAATTAATCGCCGAAATCAAAACCAAAACCCTGCAACAATTCAACCAAACGATATTGGATTTCAGCGATTTGCATAAACTTTTGGATGATGCGATTAACGAAGACGCACCGTTTTTGCTTAGGGACGGGGGTGTCATCAAACCGGGTTACTCCGAAGAACTAGACAAAGTCAAATACGTCAGTCTTCATACCCAGGAAGTTCTGATGAACATCGAACAGCGCGAACGGGAAAAAACCGGCATTAAAAATCTGAAAATCGGTTTCAATAAAGTATTCGGTTATTATATCGAAGTAACCAAAAGCAATATCCCGCTGGTCAAGGACGAATTCGGTTATATTCGCAAACAAACAACCTCCAATTCCGAACGTTACATCACCGAAGAGTTGAAAGAATTGGAAGCGTTAATCCTTCGCTCCAACGAACATTCCATCGAACTCGAAATCAAACTGTTCGAAGAAGTCCGAAGCAAATGCAAGGAAAGATCGCAGGAGTTGCAACAGCTTGCGGACAGTTTGTCGGAACTTGATTTGGTGCTCGCTTTGATGATTGTCGCCCGGAACAATTTATTCGTCCGTCCGATCTTCTCGCAATACAGCGATATCATAATTAAAAAAGGACGCCACCCGGTAGTCGAACAGTATTCCCCGGAACCGTTTATACCGAACGATTTGTTCATGTACAATGACAATCAGATCTTATTGATAACCGGTCCGAACATGAGTGGAAAGAGCACCTACATGCGCCAAAATGCTCTGATGGTCATCATGGCGCAGATGGGTTCGTTCGTGCCGGCGGAAAGCGCGGAACTTCCGATCTTCGACCAAATATTCACGCGAATCGGTTCGAGCGACGATATTGCTTCCGGAGCTTCCACTTTTATGACGGAAATGCTCGAAGTTAATTATGCGCTTCAAAATGCCACCGAACGCAGTTTGATTATTTTCGATGAAGTCGGACGCGGCACCGCTACCTTCGACGGTTTGGCATTGGCCCAGGCCATCATCGAATACATTCACGAAAAAATCGGTGCCAAAACATTGTTTTCCACCCACTATCATGAACTTACCAATCTGGAAAAAAGCTTGGTCCGACTTAACAATGTCCACGTGGAAGCCAAAGAAGAAAACGGCAAAATCGTCTTTTTGCACCAAGTTTTAAAAGGCGCAACCGACAAGAGCTACGGTATTCATGTAGCCGCGCTTGCCAATTTGCCGAAAAGCCTGACGCTTCGGGCCCACGATATTTTGCAAAAGTTGGACTCCAACAATCATTACGACAGCGACCGTTTGGCACTGTCCAATTATACCGAACCGGTAATTGTCAACACCTTATCGGAAGCCGAAGAAAAAGTGCTTAACGAACTTAAGGAACTCGATGTCGACGATTTGCGTCCGATTGATGCGTTGGTTTTGCTTTCCAGCCTAAAGGAGAAGTTGAATAAATGACGAGAATTAAAGAATTAAGCCTCGAACTGGCCAATATGATTGCGGCGGGAGAAGTGGTCGAACGCCCGAGCAGTGTCGTCAAAGAATTGGTCGAAAATAGTATCGATGCGAAAGCCAGCGTAATAAAAGTCGACTTGATTGACAGCGGTTTATGCAAGATTACGGTTACCGACAACGGTTTTGGCATGGAGCCAAGCGAAATTCCTTTGGCTTTGAAACGCCATGCCACTAGCAAAATCTCCTCCGTCGAAGATTTGTTTCGCATCGTTTCCTTGGGGTTTAGAGGCGAAGCACTGCCATCGATTGCGAGCGTTTCGCAAATGACCATTACCTCCAAAACGAAAGAAACGGACGGTTACTATTACCGTTACCGCGCCGGAATCAAAACCGAAGAAGGTTTAACCGCTTTTCCGGAAGGTACCAAAGTCGAAGTCGAAAACCTCTTTTTCAATACCCCGGCCCGTTACAAGCATTTGGGCAATTCATATGCCGAGTTGGCCAATATTTTGGATTATCTTTATAAGTCGGCTTTATCCCATCCGGAAATCGCTTTTCTTTGCACCAATAACGGTAAAACTCTTTTCCAAACAACGGGGAACAGCGATATTATCGAAATCATTGCCTCCAGTTTCGGACCTGATTCCGCAAAAGCAATGCTTTCCTTTAAAGGCCAAAACAACTTGTACCGAATATGGGGTTTATCTTCGAGCCCCGGAGTTTTCCGGTCGAACCGAAACGGAATCAATATCGTTTTGAACAAAAGGGTCATCCGGAACCTTTCGATTTCTTACGCTATCACCGATGCTTATCAGACGCTGCTACCAATCGGCAAGTACCCGATTACTGTGCTTTACATTGAAGCCGACCCTTCCCTGGTCGATGTCAATGTGCATCCGGCCAAACTGGAAGTGCGCTTTACGGATGAAAGAGAGTTAAAAACATTGATTACCGCCGTCTTGAAAGAAACCCTTTTTCAAGCCCGGTTGCCAAAGTTTAATTCCGAAGAAAGTCCGGTTGAAAAACCTCTTGACAAATCTACCGAACCTATAATGAAAACAGCACCTTTAGAAAACACCGAAGCAAACACCGAGGATGAACCGCTCAATTTATGGGATCAATTCTTTGGCGTTTCGGAGGAAAAAGAAGCAAAAGAAGATTATTCGGACAATTTTCATGAAACATCACCTGCTTCGAAAGATAAGGAAGTTTATGAAATGCCGGAACCAAAACCGTTAACGGTTCAGGAAAATTACGAACAATTATCGTTTGATCAGGACACCAAAGAAAAGCGTTTCTTCCAAAACCTGCGCTATATCGGTCAATACCATCAGACATATCTGTTATTGGAAGACGAAGAGAACCTTTATTTGATTGATCAGCATGCGGCCATGGAACGTTTGATGTACGAAAAGATTTCCAAATCGTTTGAAAGTCCCAAAGCCGAATGTTATGAATTGTTGATTCCGCTTCGTTTGGAAGTTTCAGTAAGCGAAATGCCGTTGATTATGAACTTAACGGACGAATTTGCCAAGTTGGGCATAACCATCGAACCGTTCGGTCCGACCGCTTTGGTAGTAAGAACCGTGCCGACCTGGATTCCCGAATCCCTTGAAAGCGAATTCCTGCACGATATGATAAATCACTTGCTGCACGAAAAAACGACCGGAAAAGCACGCTTATACGATTCGCTGGCCAAAAAACTGAGTTGCAAACAATCGATTAAAGCTCATATGAAAATCCGGCCGGATGAAGTCGGTCAATTATTGAAAGACTTGGACCAGGCAAAAATGCCTTTAACCTGCCCGCACGGCCGGCCGACGATAATTTCTTTCAAACGCTATGAAATCGAAAAATTATTCCAAAGGGTGATGGGATGATTAAAGTCATCGTGATAACCGGACCAACCGCGGTCGGCAAAACCAAATTGGCGGTGGAAATCGCCAAGTATTTAAAGACCGACATTATCAACGGGGATGCTTTCCAAATTTATCAAAAAATGGATATCGGCACCGCAAAACCTTCTCCCGAAATCCGGGCCCAAATCAAACACCATTTATGCGACTTTTTGGATCCGCTCAATTCTTATTCCATTTACGAATACCAAAAAGACGTGCGGGGTTTAATCGGGCAAATGCATCAGGAAGGTAAAATTCCATTGTTGGTCGGTGGCAGCGGCCTTTATCTGGACAGTGTTATTTACGACTATAAATTGGAAGGCCACGGTCGCAGCAAAGAATTGGAAGAAGAACTGGCTGCTTTAGACAATGAAGCGGTCCACGCCATCCTGATGGACATGAACCCCGAAGCTGCGGAAAAAATCCATCCCAACAACCGAAAAAGAGTTCTGCGGGCAATTGAACTTGCCTTTGAACAACAAGCCAACAAGACAGGCAAGAACATTCCCTTATACGATGCCTTGTACCTCTTTTTAACCGATGACCGGGACGCTTTGTACCAGGCTATCAACGATCGGGTCGAAGAAATGTTTTCCCGAGGCCTCCTAGGAGAGGTTGAAAAATTATTTCCCGCACAATTAGGCATTCAGGCGCGCAAGGCCATCGGCTACAAAGAGCTGATTCCTTACCTTGAAGGTAAAATTACTCTCGAAGAAGCCAAAGAGCAAATAAAGCAGGCTACGCGCAATTATGCCAAGCGGCAATGGACCTGGTTTAGGAAACATCCGGATATAGTTTGGGTAAACATCAGCCGAAGTGATTTCAACAAAACAATCGAAGAAGTAAAAACTTTGATTGACCGTTTTTTAAGTTCTTAAGGTTCTTTTAAGTTAACAGGCACCCTCGGGGTGCTTTTTTTTTCAGGGAATGAATAAAATGTAAAAGGTGATTGGCTTTGCGTTTATTGTTCAAACCATTTAAATCTTATCTAGTAATTTGTTTGCTCGGTTTTTTTAGTCTTGGCCTGATTGTAACTTTTAAATTAAATCCGGAAGAAACGCTTCCTGCCCATCGGCTTTTGAAATCGGAAGTAACGGCCCAAAGCGCGATTGTGATGGAAAGAAGCTCGCGCCGGGTTTTGTTTGAAAAGAATAGCCACAAACGCCTCCTCACCGCAAGCATCGCCAAAATCCTCGCCACCCTTACCGCAATCGAATTGCTCGATTTAAACCGTTACATCGTGGTCGATTCCACTGTTTTGCAAGCGACCGGATCACGGATTTATTTGGAAGTCGGAGAAATCATCCAAATCCGGGATTTACTTTACGGGATGATGTTGCAATCGGGAAACGATGCGAGTCTCATGGTGGCCAAAGCTTACAGCGGAAATATCGAAGATTTTGTAATAAAAATGAACGATTTGGCCCAAACCCTAAGAATGACCGATTCGTTTTTCCAAAACCCGACCGGACTCGACGAAAACGAAAGCAATTATTCCACAGCTTACGACATGGCCCTGTTGACGGCTTATGCAATGGAAAACGAAACCTTTCGCCAAATCACCCGCACCAAAGTCCATCGGTTCGAAACGCCCGATGGCAAAAGTTACGTCTTTTACAATAAACACCGGTTGATTCAGGAAGAGCCCAAGGTTATCGGAGGTAAAACCGGCTTTACCAAAAAAGCCGGACGTACCTTAGTCACGGTGTTTAACCAAGCGGGCCTGGAACTAATCGTCGTAACTTTTGATGCTTACGGCGATTGGGAACTCCATAAAAGACTGGCCGAAGAAGCTTTTGCCAACTATTCCATGGAAAAAATCCTCTCGCCTTTTACTTTTCGGATGAGCACCTTTCATCTGTTAACAGGAAAGGGGTTAACAAAACCCGTTTTTTTTCCTTTAAAAGATGAAGAGGCTTACGATTTAAAACTAACCCTCCGAAACAACGAATTCTATTTGTCGGTAAAGGTTGCCGGAGAAGAGTGGGAGTTGCCTTTGGCGACCGAAGGGGGTTACAATGATTAACCGGATTTGGGTTATTTTGCTTTTTTTGGGAATTGTTGTCAGTGCCCTAACCGGGAAGTTTGCTTCTTTGGGCAATATCATGTTAAACAGCGCCCAGGAAGCCCTGGATTTATTTTTAAAAATTGCCACCATGCTCATTTTTTGGAGCGGAATCATTCGGATTGCGCTTGACGCGGGTTTAATCAATAAGATAGCCAAATTATTGCTCAAACCCCTTTCCAGGATTTTTCCGGACCTTCCCCAAAACAGTAAAGCTTTGGAATTGATTGCCGGGAACGTGGTGTGCAACCTTTTGGGCTTGGGATCTGCTGCGACCCCCCTCGGTTTAAAAGCGATGGCCGAATTGCAAAAGGAAAACCCCCATCCCGAAGAAGCGACCCGTTCGATGTCGACTTTTGTTTTGCTTAATGCAGCTTCTTTAACGGTTTTTCCGGCTTCGCTGTTCGGTTTACGCACTTTATACGGCGCCAACGACACCATCGATTTAATCCTTCTTTTAAGCATAACCAGTGCCTTAGCCACGGCAATCGCTTTAACCAGCGACCGGTTATTTCATTTTTGGTGCTCGAGGAAAAAGCCATGATTGTATTGGCTCTTTTTATCATCCTGATTATCGGCTTTGGCGTTGGCAAGAAAATCAATTGTTTTGCTTCCTTCGAAACGGGAGTTGAGGAAGGTCTGCAGGCTAGCTTCCGCTTATTCCCGACTTTCTTTGTGTTGTTTTTTGCTTTGAACGTATTTTTAAAATCCGGTCTGATGGAGGTTTTGGGAAGGATGATTGCAATTCCTTTTCTTTCACCCGAACTCCTGGTGCAAATGTTGTTTCGTCCCCTTTCCGCCAACACCTCCTTAATCCTCATGACGGACATCATCCAAAAATACGGTGTCGATTCGAAAATGGCCCGAATTTCCGCTTTGATTCAGGGTTCGAGCGACACGACCTTTTATATCGTTGCGGTATATTTCGGATCGGTTAAAATAACCAAAATCCGTTACACTTTAAAAGCGGGGATTATTGCGGATGCGATAACTTTCCTTTTGGCAACTTTAATCGGAATCGTTTTCCTGTAAACACCAAGCGGTGTTTTTTAGGGAAACGATTTTTTTGTTTAATGATTGGTAAAAACGGGAAAAATTTAGTATAATATACTTAATAAGAAAAATAAAGGTGAAATAATGGAAAGATTACAAAAACGGATTGCGAATTCCGGCTTTACATCCCGCCGAAAAGCCGAAGAACTGATTAAAGCGGGACGCGTCAAAGTCAACGGACAGGTTATTACCGAAATGGGTTTTCAGGTTTCCCCCAAAGACCTTGTCGAAGTCGACGGCATCCCTTTGGAAACCGAAGAGAAACGCTACTATTGTTTAAATAAACCCCGGGGAGTCATCTCCAGCGTTTCGGATGACCGGGGCAGGAAAACCATTATCGACCTCCTGCCGCCCGAATTGAAACAATACCGTCTTTATCCGGTCGGCCGCTTGGATTACGATACCAAGGGCATCATTTTGATTACCAATGACGGCGATTTTACCAATTTGATGATTGGTCCGAATAGCGGCATTCAAAAAGAATATTTGGTCAGGGTAAAAGGCATCATCAACGAAACAGTCCTTGCCCAGTTGGAAAAAGGTTTGAAAACCGAGAAGACCGAATATTTGCCGGCTTTATGCGACATCGAAAGCATCGATAAACGCAATCAATCTTCCCTTGTACGCATCATTTTAACCGAAGGACAAAACCATCAGGTCAAAGAAATGTTTGAAGCAATCGGCTTTCCGGTCAAACGCTTGACTAGAGTCCGATTTGGCAATATTACCGTCGATAATTTGCCCGAAGGGGCGGTTCGGAGTCTCACGATTCACGAAGTCAAACAATTGCGGGTTTTAGCTACCCAAGACAAAATTTTAAAACGCGAACCCCTTCATAAATACCGCGTTTATTAGGAGTGAAACATGTACCGATTTGCCTGGGAATGGGGAATCCTGGAAGGATTTCATCAAATAAGCAACGATGTTTTAACCAAGCTTTTTTTGGTGCTTACGCAATTTGGCGGCGAAATGTTTTTAATAGCCGTTATCGGCCTTTTCTATTTTTGTCTTAACAAGGAAAAAGGCGAAAAACTTGGTTTCATCGTTTTGTTTTCGGGCGCTTTCAACGGCGTTTTAAAAGGGCTGGTTAAAGCCAAAAGACCGTACGAATATGTCGGCAAAGAACACTTGATTAAAGGTTCGGTCGGTTCCACCAGCGCCACCGGTTCATCGTTTCCGAGCGGTCACAGCCAAAACAGCGCAAGCCTTTACTCCACCCTGCCGCCACTTGAGAAGAAGAAGTGGTTAACAATCATTTGTATTGTCCTAATGATTATCGTCCCGCTTTCCCGGCTTTATCTCGGGGTCCATTTTCCCGGGGATGTAGTGGCCGGAGTCATTTTGGGAGTTTTGACTTCCCTTTTGATTTTATATTTGTATGACCTTTTGGCCCTTAAGAACAAGTCTCCATTTTGGATGTACCTTTCGGCCTCCCTCGTTTTAATCCCTTTTCTGTTCTTTTCACCCCATGCGGACTTTTTTAAAGTCTACGGACTATTGTTGGGTTTTACCTGCGGACTGGCTGTGGAAAAAAGGTTTGTCGGTTTTTCGACCGCTGTACCGCTTTGGCAAAAGTTTCTCAGAATGCTTTTGGCATTGGGAATCGTTTTGGGAGTTAAAGAAGGATTGAAACTGATTTTCCCCGACAAATTGATCTTTCACCTGATTCGGTATTTTTTCATAACCTTTTTGGTTATCGGAGTTTATCCGTTGGTTTTAAAAAATAAATTTTTTTCAAGAGGTCTGTAAAGAATTGAATTTTAAAATTCCTTAGAAAGCGAGTAAGAAGATGAGTCATTTAGAAAATGTCAAACAATACATTTTACCGGCTGATTTATTGCTATCCATGTTAAGGGTCTATCGTTTTCTGGGCAAGAACGAGCAATATTGTTCCGTGCTATGCCAAAATTTGGATTTGATTAAAGAGAAGACCTTGGAAACGGATACGTATTTTTTGGCCCAACTGGTCGGTTTAACCGTCAACGACAACCGGATGCGTTTGATTGTCACCAAAAATTCCGAACCGCGCACGGCCGATGAAAAAGTTTTGGCCAAAATCAAAACGGTTTTGGCGGGTATCCAAAAACAGGCCGAACAGTATCCCTTCAATTCGAGCGACTTGCTGGCGATGATCAATAAAATCTACGGCCGAAATTATGCCGCCTTTGATACGGAAAATTTGGTACCGGTTGATTCCAAAGGCAAAAGAATCAATTTTGCCAAAAGAGGTCAGCCCCGGGTTCCGCTTAAAAGCCGCCGTTTATTGTTTGACACTGTTTTGGATGACTATAATCTGATGATTGAGAAAAAGCAATTCGAACCTATCTTTTTGTCGTCGATTGTGTTTGTGGAAATGGCCAATATCAAGCCTTATACCAAGGGTAACGAACTTGTCCGCTTGTTGGCCCTGTATTACATGATCCTTAGAAGCGGAATTCATTGCTTTTACTACTTAAGTTTCTTCGAACTCTTTTACAAATATCAAGGGAATTTCCAGACAGAAGTAAATGTGGCCAGTCTGAATTACTACGAAGGCTATATGCAAGTCTTTGGCTTAAACCGTATCCTTTTCAAAATGATCGAAGAAGCTTACGTCAATTTGGAAGCGTTCCTCAAAGACTATCAGTACGAGGAAAATCTGTTGAAAGTCGACCATGTCGAACAAACAATCGAACGACTGCCCGACATTTTCACCAAAGCCGATATCAAAAACTATCATCCCAATATCAGCGAATCCACCATCAACCGGGTTTTAAACAAATTAAAATGCGAAAACCGCATTCGCCCGCTCGGCACCGGCCGCAGCGCCCGATGGGTTAAAATCGAAACGGAAGAGAAAGACATATCGAGGTTATTACGCTAATGCAAAAAATCGACAGCAACTACCATACTCATATTTGGCTTTGTCGTCATGCGATTGGAGACATCGACGATTATGTCGACCGAGCCATCGAATTGGGATATAAAGAAATCGGAATTTCCGATCATGTTCCGTTAATCGATGAAATAGAGAAGAAGTTGGTTACCCGACGAATGACCAAAGAAGAGTATCGTACTATTTATTTACCTTCCCTAGCGCGGGCAAAAGAAAAATATCAAGGAAAAATCGTTTTGTATGGGGCAGTCGAAGCCGAATACTTCGATGCCATGGATAAACTTTACCCCAAAATGTTAAAAGAACTAGACTATTTAATCTTGGGGCAACACTATTTACCGCTGCCCGATGGAAGCTTTTTCAGCGTCTATGACAAGGTGAGTCCCGAACGTCTAGATATCTATGCCAAAACGGTAACCAAGGCGTTAAACACCGGTTGCTTTAAGATTCTAGCGCATCCGGATATTTATTTGTTCAATAATCCGGATTGGAATGCTTATGCGATAAAAGTGGCCGAAGAAATTATCGACGCCTGCATTGCCAATAATGTTTATATGGAAATGAATGCCAACGGAATTCGCAAACGTTCCTTTATGAACCCCGAGGGCGAACTTGTTTATCGTTACCCTAGATTGGAATTTTGGCGTTTGGTAAGAAGTAAAGGTGCCCAAGTAATCATCAATGACGATTGCCACACAGTCGAAAATCTTCATGATCAAGCCACCGTAACAGCTTATCAAATGGCAGAGGCTTTGGGAATCAAATATTCCACGCGGATAAGCCTTCCCAAAGCAATCGAAAAAGAGAACAATGAGTAATTATCCTTTCGAAAGTCCTGACAAAGGACTTTTTTTCTTTAGGAACAATTCTTGAATAGGTCTTCCCGGAGCGATTGAAAATAAAATTCATGAAATTACCTTTCAGTT
>DCTZ01000031.1 GCA_002329485.1 Caryophanales bacterium UBA1427
TGGTTCTATCAGCATTTTGCTGCTTCTTTTTTTGAAGAATTATAAGAATCATCGCGAAACAAAATAATGTATGATACAATATTGTTAGAAATTTACCGTTGGAGGAAAATTATGAAACAATGGGTTAAGAACAGCGTGATTTACCAAATTTACCCCCGCAGTTTTCAGGACAGCAACAACGACGGAATCGGCGATATTCCCGGTATCATCAGCCGTCTCGATTATTTGCAACAGCTCGGAGTGGATATGATTTGGCTGTCGCCAATTTATGATTCTCCGCTGGTCGACAATGGTTACGATATTTCCAATTATTACGATTTGTTGCCGGATTACGGCACCATGGACGATTTTAAGACTTTGGTCAGCGAACTCCATCGCCGCGGCATGCGACTGGTTATGGATTTGGTGATCAATCATACTTCGAACGAACATCCTTGGTTTATCGAAAGCGCCAAATCCGTCGACAACCCTTACCGAAACTTTTATCATTGGCAAAAAGGCAAGGGCAGGAAAAAGCCCAACAATTGGATGAGTCTGTTCGGAGGTTCGGCTTGGGAGTATGACGAAAAAACCCAGGAATATTACTTGCATATCTTTGCCAAGGAACAGCCGGACTTAAACTGGGAATGCAAAGAACTCCGTGCCGAAATCAAAAAGATGTTAAGGTTTTGGCTGGATTTAGGCGTCGACGGGTTCCGGTGCGACGTCATCAATCTGTTATCGAAAACCCCGGGATATCCGAACGGCAAATTGCATCTGATTCGCGGCCACGAACATTTTATCAACGGTCCGCAAATCCATAAATACCTAAAAGAACTGAAAAAAGAAGTATTCGATCAATATGATACGTTTACCGTCGGCGAAGCGATTTTTCTGAAACCGGAAGATGCGTTGTCTTATATCAGCTTCGACAATCAGGAATTGACGATGGTGTTCCAATTTGATCACATGAGCGCTGACAATATTTTCAAATGGTTCTTCCGACCTTACAAACCGCGAAGACTGATGAATGCTTTGACCAAGTGGCAGGATGCCATCAACGGAAAAGGCTGGAATACCCTGTACTGGGAAAACCATGACCAACCGCGGGTAATAAACCGTTTCGGCGATACCGAAAACTATCGTTTTCAGTCGGCGACGATGCTTGCCATCGTGCTTTATTTCCAACAGGGCACGCCGTTTATTTACCAAGGTCAGGAAATCGGTATGACCAATCCGGGCTTTACCGAACTGAGCGATTATCAGGACATCGAAACGCATCGCATATACCGTCTGGGCAGACGCCTGGGCTTGTCGCATAAACGGATGATGAAAAAAATCATGTATATGAGCCGGGACAACGCCCGCACCCCGATGCAATGGGATGATTCGGAGAATGCGGGGTTTTCAAAAGGCAAGCCTTGGATTAAGGTCAATTCCGACTACAAAACGGTTAATGTCAAAAACAGTTTGGCCGATCCAAAATCCATCTTTTATTTCTATCAAAAGATTATTGCTTTGCGAAAACAACTTACGATTATCGTGGAAGGAACGTTTAAAGAATTGCTTCCCAAACATAAATATATCTACTGTTACCTGAGGGAATATGAAGGCAAAAAGCTTTTGGTTGTCGGAAATCTCTCGGATAAAACCCTTGAACTTCCGATACCCAAAGACATCGACATAACAAAAGGCAAACTCATTTTGCAAAACTACCCGGAAATTTCTCCGATGTTGCAAGCTTACGAAGCAAGAGTTTATCTGTTCGAATAAAGGAATATATCCAAATAACTGTTAAGGAGTGAAAAGATGGATTTAACGGAAAAAGTATCGGCACGCAATAAATTTACCTACAGTATCGGCGGTATCGGGCGGGACATGCTTTATACCCTCGTCAGCATGTATCTCTTCATTTATTTGAGTTATTACGTCGGTCTCGACAAAGGCGAACTGATCGGCATCACGATTGTCATGATTATTACGAGAATCTGGGATGCCGTCAACGACCCCATGATGGGGGTTATCATCGAAAACACCAAAAGCAAATACGGCAAATTCAAACCGTGGATTTTGGCCGGAGCTTTAACCAATGCCTTGGTAACGATGCTTTTATTCACCGATTTCGGTTTTTCGGGTTTCGGTTTTGTCCTTTGGTTTGCTTTCCTTTATTTGCTTTGGGAAATGACTTATACCATGAACGATATATCCTATTGGACGATGTATTCGACTTTTTCGGTTGACCAAAAGGAACGCGAAAAAGTCGGTTCGCTGGCCAGGATTTGCGCCAACATCGGTGCTTTCGGAGCGGTGGTTTTGATTCCGCTTTTTTACAGCGGCAATAAGAGCGGCTCCCGTGCTTTCCAATGGATGGCGATTGTCATCGGAGTGCTCTTTATCTTGTGCCAATTGTTGGTTGTCTTCGGGGTTAAGGAACAGCCGAATGCCATCATCGACCAGGCCAAGAAAGAAAAAGCCAAGATTTCCTTTAAAAAGATGGTTAAAGTAATCTTTCAAAACGACCAATTGGTAATCATTGCTTTGGCGATTTTGCTTTTCAACGTCGGATTTTATATCACGATAAACTGCGGGCAGTTTTATTTCAATTATGTTTATCTGAATTACGGCGGTTTCGAATATTCGCTGTTTGCTCTGGCTTTGGGCGGGTCGCAGCTTTTGGCGCTCCTTTTGTATCCGCTTTTTTCCAAGCGTTTTAACCGGAAGCAAATGTTCAAACTTTCGGTTATTTTGGTGGTTATCGGTTACTTAGGTTTTCTTCTTTGTTCGTTGATTTTACCCCAAAGGCTTGCGGGGTTATTGGTTTTCGGATTTATCCTTTTCTTCGGGGAAGGTTTGATTCAGCTGATTGTTTTGGTGCTATTGACCGATACGATCGAATACGGCCAATGGAAACTGGGGAAGCGGTACGAAAGCATATATTTTGCTTTGAATCCGTTTGTCACAAAACTGGCCAGCGCCGTCTATATTCTTTTTGTCAACGGCACGATGTTGCTTTCCGGTCTGTACCAAATCAACAAACGGGTGTCCGAAATGGAAAAAGACAAAGCTTTGGGTTTAATCGACGGCAGTCTGATTAAAGACTATATCAATTCCAATGTCGACAAGTATATGCAGAATTCCTTGATTGTTACCATGCTGATAATTCCGCTTTTCTTTATTGTGGGCAGTTACCTTTTCTATCGCCGGAAATATCGAATCGACGAAAAGTTTTACGGGGAGATTATTGCGGAATTGAAAGAACGCACCGAAAGCCAGGAATAAAAATGCTTCAATCAAAAATATTTGCTATTTTTCCCGTTTTTGTGTATAATATGAATATAAAGGAGAGAAAAAATGGCAAAAACAATTATTGCTTTAATGTATGATTTCGACAAAACTTTATGCGAAAAAGACATGCAAGAGTACGGCTTTATTCCAAGCATCGGTATGGAACCGGAAGATTTCTGGGATGAAGCGAATAAAATAGCTCACAAATACAATATGGATAAAATTTTGGCTTATATGCTTTTGATGAACAAACAGGCCAAAAAGAACGATTTGCAGATTACGAAGGAATCGCTTCAGTCTCTTGGAAAAGACGTCGTCTTCTTTCCGGGTGTTGACACTTGGTTCGAACGGATCAATGCATATGGCCGATCTTTGGGTTTGGAAATCGAGCATTATATCATTTCTTCGGGTTTGAAAGAAATAATCGAAGGAACTTCCATTGCCCACGAATTCAAACGGATTTATGCCTGCGAGTTCCATTACAACGAACGGGGCAACGCCGTTTGGCCAAGACAGGTCGTCAACTTTACCACCAAAACCCAATTCCTTTTTCGCATCAGTAAAGGCGTGCTCGATGTCTTGGACGATGTAACTCTGAATTCCTATATGTCCGACGAAGACAGGCGCATCCCTTATCGAAACATGATTTATTTGGGCGACGGAATTACCGATGTTCCTTGCATGAAATTGGTCAAACAATACGGCGGACAGTCGATAGCCCTTTATCACGGGGACGATATGACCAAAGTGCATAAATTGTTGGGCGAAAACCGCGTCAACTACATCTGCAACAGCGATTACCGGAAAGGTTCGGAATTGGAAAAGATTGTCAAACTGATTCTTACCCGGATGGCGATTACCAACAAATTGGCGGAAATCGAAGTTGCGCAAAGGAAGGGAATGTCCACGGGCGGCGACAACTAAAGAAAGCCCAAAAACGAGGTGAAACAAATTGGTAAAATTATTAACCATTATTCAGGAATTTATCGACGGTAAAGACATCGCTCATAAAGTTTCGGAAATCCCCCAAGAATTTTCGGAAGTCATTTTAAAATACGGTGCAGCCAATGTCGAAGAAGTGCTTTTGGAATATTTCAACAAAGTTCCGCGCGAACGTCTTCCTGAACTGTTCAAACTTTTGCGCGGCAGTCCGGAATCCCGCAAACAGGCTTTTATCGAAGCCATCGAAACTATTCAAAAGAAAGATTTGACGGAAGCGGAAAAAACGCTGATTTTTCTGAAAGACTCGTTTTTGCTTACCAATTTGAAAGCACCCAATGTTTCTTACGTCAGCCCGCAAACCCCTTTCGAAACGTTGTTGATGACATCCAACCGTTTTATCATTTCCCAAAAGCCGGTAATACTGCCTGAACCCATCAGTGCCTATGCCTTCAATTTGGGCGTTATCAACATGGCAAAAGGTCGGTTGGAAGAAGCCAAAAAATACTTTCACGAATCTGTTCAGTTCAATCCCTATGCGTCGATTGCATATCTGATGCTCGGGGAAATCGCCTTGATGGAAAGCGATTTGCCTAAAGTAAAGTCGTTGACCGAAAAAGCCATGCACATGGCTTACCAAAAACGCGATTTGGGTCACAGTTATTATTTGCTCGGGAAATATTATCTAGCCCTCAAACAAAAAGAACCGGCCGTGGCATGTTTGGTGGTGGCAAGATATTACGATGCCAAACTCAACGTCAACGATGTATTTGCCAAAATCGAAAGCGAACTGGAAGGAAGGGTCAAAATTCCCAGTTCCGAAGGTTTGCAGGCAATCTATAAAAAATACAATCTCCAGCTCGGTCCAAGCCGCGATATCATCGGGTTAATCCAGGAATCTTCGGAAGCCGCCATTCAAAAAGGCTCGAAGAAGGCGGCTCTTGCGATTTTGCAGGTGGGTTATGAATTGACCGACAGCCCCTATTATTTGAAAAAAATCAAAGCACTTGAAGATGCATAAAACAAACCGTTTTGGTTACCATATTAAGGGCATCGCAACAGCCAAATTGATTTTTTCATCTTCTTCCTTTTATTATTTACACCAAAAATTTCTTAAAAAAAAGCAAGATACAATAACCCGTTTGGGTTAGCTTGCTTTTTTATTTTTCCCGTTTTTTTACTACCTAAAATAGTAAGCCATCTTCTTGACTATCGAGCCAAATCATTGTATAATATTTGAAACTGAATCTCAATTTTAAAGGGGGATTAAATGAACCGCAGTTATCACACCAAGCAAAGGAGCATAATCCTCGATTTGTTGAAAGCCAATCAGGACCGCCATCTGACGGCCGAAGAAATGCTCGAACTCTTAAATCAGAATCATACCCCGGTAAGCAAGGCTACGCTTTACCGCTATCTTGATATGCTTGTATCGCAGAATGCGGTAAGGAAGTTTATTATCGATGATCAGCCGAGCGCCGGATACCAATATCTCGAAGAAGGCGAATCGTGTCACGAACATTTCCATCTGAAATGTTTGGAATGCGGTCTTTTGCTGCATGTCGAATGCGACGAATTCGACCGGTATATCAAAGATAAATATCAATTTACCATCGATCAAAGCAAAATCATCATTTATGGCTCGTGCCATGAATGCAGCAGCAAGAAGGGTGATCTATGAAAAAAATCCTGCTAATTTTTAGTTTTTTGATTGTTTTGCTGGGGTTAAACGGCTGCACCCTTCCTCCGGTCGAAGAGGGTTTCAAAATCGTTACAACCAGTTTTCCTTTTTACGATTTCACCAAAACGATCGTGAAAGAAAAAGCCGATGTGGCAATGCTCCTTCTTCCCGGACAGGACGCCCATTCCTTTGACCCTTCGACTCACAACATCATTACGATTAAACGCGCCAATCTCTTTATCTATATGGGCGAGGAATTGGAAACCTGGGCGGGAACGCTCCTTCGCAATGTGCCCGATACTCTGACGGTACTCGATGTTTCCCAGAATATTCCGCTGGCCATCATCGAAGACCACGACCATGACGACCACGACGGAGAAAAACATTCCGATCCGTTCGGCCATGTGCATACCTATGATCCGCACATTTGGGTCAATCCCGTTTTCGCGATGGAGATTGTAAGAAATATCCTTGAAGCGGTTTCCGAACTCGACCCGGATAACCGGGCTTACTACGAACAAAACGCGAATGCGTATCTAAAAGAATTGGAACAGCTCGACTTGGAAATTCAGGAAGTTGTCAGCCGAAAGATAAGAGATACTTTGTATTTCGGTGCTCCTTTTGCCTTTTATTACTTTTGCGAACAATACGGTTTGAAATACCGTTCCGTTTACGAAACGTGTTCGGTGGAAACCGATCCGGCAATTAGCGAAGTAATCGCCATGATTAAAGAAATCAACGAATTGAATATCCCGGTAATCTATCAGAAAGAACTTTTGACAAACACCGTCTGCCAAAAGATTGTGGAAAATACGAACGCGGAAGCGGTGCTGTTGCACTCCGCTCACAATGTCACTCCGCAGGAATTCAAAGACGGCGCAACATACTTAAGCATCATGAAAACCAATATCAAAGCTTTGGAAAGGGGGTTATGCGAATGAAACTATTGACTTGTCACGATTTGGCCGTGGGCTATGACAACAAAGTCGTTTTGTCGAATGTCAATCTGGAAATTACGAACGGCGACTATGTTTGTATCGTCGGCAGCAACGGAAGCGGCAAAACCACGCTGATCAAAACCCTCGTCAATCTGATTCCCCCGATTTCCGGCAAACTCAAATACGACAGCACCGTGGAACCGAAATCCATCGGCTATCTTCCCCAAAAACTGGAAGTGCAAACCGATTTCCCGGCTTCCGTCTTGGAAATCGTTTTGTCGGGTTGCCTGAACCGTTTGGGATGGTTCCCGTTCTATCGCAAAAGAGAAAAAGAACTGGCGATGCGTTACATCAAACTTTTGGAAATCGAAAACATTAAAAACAAACCGTTTCGGTCGCTATCCGGCGGCCAGCAGCAGCGGGTATTGCTCGCAAGAGCGCTTTGCTCGACCGAAAAGATTCTGTTTTTGGATGAACCATTTGCGGGGCTTGATGTGATGATGGCCCAGCACCTTTACGAAATTCTCGACAAAATCAACAAAGAGTACGGTGTGACGATTGTCATCATTTCCCATGACGTAAACACGATTATCAAACATGCCACCAAAGTCATTCACGTCGACCATACGATAACTTTTGACGGCAGTCCGAGCGACTATCTGGCAAGCGGCATCGGTACCCAATACACGGGGGGTAAAGTATGAGTAACTTTTTCGAACAGGTCCGCGATATTTTCATCTATATGAAAGAACCCCTTTTGGTCGGCATTCTGCTTTCGCTCTGCGCGGCCATTCTGGGAGTCGTTTTGGTGCTTAAACGGTACTCGATGATTGGGGACGGACTGTCGCATGTGGCTTTCGGGTCGGTGGCGGTCGCGCTCGCTTTAGGTCAGACCCCGATTCAATTTGCCTTGCCGATTGTCATGGTGGCGGCTTATATTCTCCTTCGGTTGGGACAAAACACGAAGATTAAAGCGGATGCGGCGATAGCGATCCTTTCGAGCAGCGCTCTTGCCATCGGATATTTGGCCGGAAGCCTTTCGAGCGGTTTCACCGCCGACATCAACAACTATATGTTCGGCAGTATCACCACTGCTTCCAAAACCGATTTATATTTGATTCTTCCGCTTTCCGCCATTATCATCATCTGCTTCATTCTGTTTTACAACCGGATATTTGCGGTTACGTTTGACGAATCGTTTGCTAAAGCAACCGGCATGCATACCCGTTTTTACAATATCCTTTTGGCCATCTTCACGGCCATCGTCGTTGTCATCGGCATGCGTATCATGGGAACTTTGCTGATTTCCAGTCTGATTATTTTCCCGGCATTGTCTTCCATGCGCGTGTTCAACAACTTTAAGAAGGTAATCATCTCTTCGATGTTTATATCGATTTTCAGTTTCTTGGTTGCTTTCTTTGCTTTCTCGCAATTCTCTTCCGCCGCAAGCATCGTCATTGTGAATTTGCTCGTCTTTTTGCTTTTCACTTTTGTCGGCGTACTCATCCGCCGCTTCGGCAGCAGAGGCATCTGAAACAAAAAAAGAGGTCCGCTGGGATAATAGAATCCTTGGGCCTCTTATCTAATTTATAAATTGTTGTCAATTTGTTTTTCTAAGTTGCCAATAAATGCTATAATAAAATAGAAATAGGTGGTTATCATGAAAATAATCAAAGGGAACGAAACATATTTAAAAGAGATAATGGCGCTGTTAGACGAGGTAAAACAAGATCCCGCCAAATTAACCGATTGGGACGATGATTACCCGGACGAAGAAATCATCAGGGAAGACTTAAATACCAAAAAAGCAAGACTTTTGCTGATTGACGGTGTTTTGGCCGGGTATGTAGCCATGTCCGATACCGACGAATACTTAAGCCGGATTTTCCCGCACCTCTCCAAAGCGGCCTTTTTGTCGCGTTTGGTCATCAAAAAAGCTTACCGAAAACAGGGAACCGCTTATCGTTTTTTAAGCGAAATTGAAAAAGAAGCCGTGCAGTTGGGGTATCAATACTTTGGTATCATAATTACTCCGGGAAATATCCCTTCCATCGCTTTGGCGGAAAAACTCGGTTTTCGGTTTTATCGGGAAGAAGAATTCGAGTGGGGCAAAGCCCTGGCTTATTATAAATCTTTGGAAATGTACTACCGTTTCGTTTCCTGGAACGTCAACGGCTTAAGGTCGATTATGACCAAAGGTTTTCCGGATTTCTTAAAACTCGTAAATGCCGATATCGTGGCCCTGCAGGAAATCAAGATGTTTTCTTCGCAAGCCGATTTCAGTTTTCCGGGGTATCATGCCTATTGGCACAGCGCCGCAAAACCCGGCTACTCGGGAACTTTGGTGCTTACCAAAACGGAACCGTTAAGCGTTAGTTTCGACTTTCCGTTCGGCGAACACCCCAAAGAAGGACGCATTATCACCCTGGAATATCCGGATTTCTATTTTGTTTGCGTCTATGTGCCGAATGCCCAACGGGACTTAGCCCGCCTCGGTTACCGGATGCAATTCGAAGATGACTTCCGGAAGTTTCTGACGGAACTTGACCAAAGAAAACCGGTAATTGCCTGCGGCGACTTCAATGTTGCCCATCAGCCGATCGACTTAAAGAACGCCAAAGCCAACGAAGGAAATGCCGGCTATACGATCGAAGAACGGACCAAAATGACGGAACTTTTAAACAGCGGTTTTATCGATTCGTTTCGGGAGCTTTATCCCGAAAAAGTCGAATATACCTGGTGGAGCTATCTTTTGAAAGCACGGGAACGGAATATCGGTTGGCGGATTGACTACTTTCTGCTTTCTGAGCGGTTGCGCCAGAAGTTGGTCGACAGTTTCATCTTAAACGATGTCCTGGGAAGCGACCACTGTCCGGTGGGAGTAATCCTTAAACGCTAACGGAATGCCCTATGGAATACCACAGCATCAACGATACCTCGATCGGCCGTCAAAAAGAAAAATCCCTTCATTTGCTTCTCAAAAGGCACTTGTGTCCGGACGAAACCAAACACGAAGTCAAAATCAACAATTGGATTGTGGACATTTTCAATCAGGGCATCATTACCGAAGTGCAGACAGGCAATTTCCATCAGATGAAAAACAAACTGGCCTCGCTTTTGCCCGAATACAAAGTACGGATCGTTTATCCGATGGCCACCGAAAAAATCATTCACTGGGAAAACCCGGAAACCGGCGAAATCACCTCGCGTAAATCGCCCAAAAAAGCCCATCCTTTGCGAATTTGCAAAGAGCTATATTTCATCCGGGATTATCTGAACCACCCCAATCTCGAAATCTTAATCGCGATGTGCAAAATCAACGAATATCGGATGCTGGACGGATATTCGAAAAACAAAAAGAAAGGGGCTACGAAAGTTGACCAAATCCCGGTCTGGTTCGATGAAACAATTTCCCTGACCGCCAAAGAAGATTACCAAAAGTATCTTGAGGCCCTTCCACCCAAGTTCAGCGTAAAAACTTTCAAGTCCCTTATGCCTTTATCGCCCAAGGAAGCGGTCCTTGCCATCCAGGTGTTAAAAACCGTCGGAGCGATTTCCTTCGTGGAAAAAGCTGGCAAAGCATATATCTATTCGCTTAAATAAAAAAACACCAAGAAGTGTTCTTGATGTTTTCCCTATTTGGATGATTGACTTTCCTTGATGGCTTTTACCAACTGATCGGTGCAACTGGTATCACGGTTGCCACAAGGGTTGCCATCGAGTAAGGTTATGATTTTATTGATGGGATAACCATCAATCACCTTCGCAATGGCGCTTAAATTGCCTTTGCATCCACCATAAAAACGGAGGTTGGTCAGTTTATCGTCGTCCGTTATGTCAAAGGTAATTTTTTTTGCACATACACCATGCGGACAGTACTCAACATGTCTCAATGCAACCACCTCAGTTAATAGTATACCCCCTTTTAAACGGGATTGCAAAAGTATTGCTTTTATATGTATCACAGAAAGAAAAAAGAAGAAAAAAAGAAAGAATAAGGATTGATGAAGATGATATATTTAGACAGCGCGGCGACAACCAAGCCTAAACCGGAATATTTGGAATTATATCAGAAAACCCATCTGAATTATTGGCATAATTCGAACAGCCCTTATCAACCGGGGCAAAGAGCCGAAGCTGTTTTGGAACTGGCCACCGAAAGACTTGCCAAAGCCCTGAATGTGCCGAAAACCCACCAAATCCTTTTTACGAGCGGCGGCACCGAAGCCAACAATTTTGCGATTTACGGTGTATGTAACAATTATCTGAATCAAAAAGGAACAATTATTACGACCAAAATCGAACACCCTTCGGTATTGGAACCGTTTGTCGATTTTGAAAAAAAAGGTTTTAAGGTTTATTATTTGGATGTCGATTCCGACGGAATCGTAAATCTTGAACAATTGCAACAAGTTCTATCAAAAGATACCATTTTAGTATCAATTCAATGGGTTAATAATATAGTGGGAGCGATTCAGCCAATTCGAAAAGTTTGCGAAATTTTGAAAAAATTTCCGAAAGCCAAACTTCATGTGGACGGCATCCAGGGCATCGGCAAAGTCGAAATGGATTTTAACCTTCAGGACGTCGATTTATTTACAATCAGCGCCCATAAAATTCACGGTTTGAAAGCTTCGGGAGCTTTGATTTACAATTCCAAGCTTGCCTTGAGTTTGCCGCTCAAAGCTTCTTCCACCCAATATCCGGGAACGATGGATATCGGAAAAGCGGTTGTTTTGGCAAAAGCGGCCGAAGATGCGCTTAAAAACCAAAAAGAAAACTACGAAAAAGCGCACACCCTGCATCGGTTTTTGTTCCGGGAATTGGCCCAAATTCCGACCATTGCCATCAACGGCGGAATAAACAATTATTCGCCTTATTTGCTTAACTTCAGCGTCTTGGGCAAAAACTCCGAAACCGTCATGCATTATTTGGAAAGTTTTGATATATATGTTGCGACTGGAAGCGCCTGCAGTTCCAAACTGAAAAAACCTCAGGCCACGGTTCTTGCCATGACCAAAGATGAAGCACGCGCGCTTAGTTCCATTCGGGTAAGTTTGTCGAGCGAAAACACCGTCGAAGAACTTCGGTTTTTGCTAGATAAGCTCAAATTATTTTGCCCGGAAAAACAATAATGAAAGGTAGAAAGAATAGGTAATTTACATGGAAAAACATATATTGATTCGTTACGGCGAATTGAGTTTAAAAAAATCCAATCGCAATCAATTTACCCAAAGAATCATCCAACATATCAAAACCGCATTGGCCCATTTTCCGAATTTGGTTTTTCAAAACAAAGGACTTCGTTATTATATCGTTTTAAACGATCATGACCCAGAAGAAATCATCCCTATCCTTAAAAAAATCCCGGGAATTTATTCGTTCAGCGTGGTCTATCGTTGCGAGTCCGATTTGGAAAGCATTAAAAATGCGGCTTTGGAAATCATGCAACAGGAGCTTGCCAAAGGCAAAAGGACTTTTAAAGTCGAAACCAACCGCGCCTATAAACAGTTTCCCCTTACTTCATTGGAAATTTCCCAAACGGTGGCAAGTTACTTGTTCAAGTCGCTTCCGGATTTAAAAGCCGATATGCGTCATCCCGATTTCACGCTATTTTTGGATGTCCGGGATGAAGGAACATATATCTATACCGAAGTCATTTTGGGAATGGGCGGTTTTCCGGCCCATATTCAGGGCAAGGGATTGTTGATGGTAAGCGGCGGCATCGACAGCGTGGTAGCGGGTTATTTGGCCATCAAAAAAGGCGTCGAAATCGAAGCTGTCCATTTTGCCTCTCCGCCTTACACAAGCGACAATGCTTTGCAGAAAGTAGTCGATCTTTTGGAACAGCTTGCTCCTTACACTTTAAACGGCACTATTTTGTTACATGTCGTACCGTTTACCACCCTTCAACAGCTAATCTACCAATATGTCAGGGAAGATTACGGTATTACCATCATGCGAAGAATGATGTATCGAATCAGCGAACGGCTGGCTAAAAAAATCCAAGCCGAGATTATCATCAACGGCGAAAGCATCGGCCAGGTGGCAAGCCAAACCTTGGAAAGCATGAGCGTCATCAATTCGGTTGTAACCATGCCGGTAATAAGACCTCTCGCGATGATGGACAAAGAAGAAATCATCAATATTGCCAGGGATATCGGAACTTACGATATTTCGATTCGTCCTTTCGAAGATTGTTGCACCGTCTTCGTTCCTCGCCATCCGCAGATCAAACCGCGCCTGCATGTCGCCGAAAAAGAAGAACAAAATTTTGATTTTGAAAAATCGGTGGAAGAAGCGATGAAAAGAATCGAAACCATCGTCCTTTCTACCAAACAACATTACCAAGTTGTGGGGCCAATCGATTTGTTTTAAATAGTGGTAAATTTCGCATAATCCGCCTAAAACTACCAGCAGAAAATGATTATAATTTCACCGAATGTGGTACATAATATCATCGACAGGAGGTGAAATCAATGAACAATTCATCTTTCAACACTTCAACATCCAATACTTCAAGCAAAAACCGTCTTGTTGTACCAGGTGCTGAAAATGCTCTTTCGCAAATGAAAAACGAAATTGCGAACGAATTGGGTGTTCAATTAGGTCCTGACACTACTGCCCGTCAAAACGGAACAGTGGGAGGAGAAATTACCCGTCGGTTAGTCGCAATGGCTCAATCACAATTAAAAGGTAAGTAGTGATGATAGATTTTTCATTAATCTGATTTCATAAAAAGTGTCAAGCATTTTTCCGTTGACACTTTTTTATTTTTGTCTTATAAATAGGTGTGGTTTTACGTCCGGAAGACAAAAGTCCTTCTGAAAGAAAATGTTCAATATTACGTCCTTTTTTAACATCGGGAATTAATGTTTAGATTCTTTGAGTGGTTAAACCAGGATATTCAAACATTTTTATAACTAATTTACTTGTAAAGACGAGGTTAAATTCTCGGCCTTATTTACTTTTTATTCAATTCAGTTAACGATTAGCGAGGGTAACAGTTAAAAAAGGTAGACAACGTCATCCGAGACCGTATCCAAAAATTAAAAAACGGTTAGAATCAAAGCAACCGAATAATGTGATGCACATAGTCGTTTTTTAAGGAATTTTTATTGCAAAGGAAAAATAATTCTTTAATAACATATTTAATTTTTTGGTTTGATTATTTAAAACTAACTCTTTAAAAAAATGTGGTATAATATACATAAGCAAATTTTGAAAATGAAAAAGACTCCCTGTTTTATCGAGAATTTCTTGTTTCCCAAGTTCCGATTATTTAAAGTAATCACCACTCGCTTTGGTCATTTACATTTAAAGTAACAGATTTAGGAATTTTTGAAGCTGATATTATTAAATAAAAAACACCTTAAAAAAGGATAAAAAATCCCTTGCCAAAACACAAAAAAATGAAAGGTGGACAGATGATGAAGAAAATAAACATTCCCGATACTTACGAGGAAGCATTGGCCCGAAAAAAGGAAGTTTTGGAATTAATCAATGCCTACAATGAAGCAATCCTGAACGGCAATCCCCCTACGATGTCCGACGAAGAAATCGATCTATTGCAAGAAGAATTCCAAGTTCTGAACGATTTGGTAATCGAAAAAGAACATGACGAAAACGGGGAAGTCGTATATGAAGAACAATTTACCGATGAAGGAGTCATCATCAAAAAAAAAGAAAGAAAACACACCCTTTTGGACGAAATCAATCCGATTATTTATTTATACATGTTAGTCCTTCTTTGGTTTTCTTCTTGGATTATGATTCGGGTTATCGGTTTCGCTTTCCTAGTCGAAACCTTTTCCTGGGAAAAAGATTTGAACGCCTACAGAAACGCGACCGAGTTTTGGATTTGGATTCGCACTTTGTTGCCTTTTCTTGCCTATCTTATTATCCTGATTGGCTTGGATTTTATTTTTTGTTTATTCTTTCGCAAAAAGAAGACACAAAGAGTCTTTCTAAAATGGTGGATTGTCGGCCACAGCATCTTTACTCTGATTAATTTTGTCGTGGCTGTTTCACCGATATTAAACCGTTTGTCGACCAATTCATAAATTATTTCAAATAAGGGGAAAAAAATGAACCAAATAACCTCGGTCAACAACCCGCTGATTATCGAAACAGCCAAACTGAAAATAAAAAAATACCGCGACCGCCAAAAAGCTTTTTTGGTCGAAGGTTATCATTTGGTTGAAGAAAGCTTTCGCTTGGGTCTATTAACCAAAGTGTTTGCCTTGAAAGCCGATGATTTGGAGATGTTTTCCTGTCCCGGGTATTTGGTAAACGAAGCAATCATCGCCAAACTTTCTACGACCAAATCGCCTCAACCCATTATCGGGGTTGTTGCAATGCCCAAAACCGAAAATACTCGGTTTAAGCGCATTCTTTTGCTTGACCGTCTTCAAGACCCCGGCAATCTGGGAACGCTGATCAGATCGGCTGCGGCTTTGGGGATGGATGCCATCATTGCCAGTTCCGATACGGTCGATTGTTACAACGAAAAAGTTATCCGTTCGACCCAAGGGGCGCTTTTTCGGATTCCCATCCTTTACCGCGATTTGACAAAGGAAATCGGAAAACTTAAAGAAAAAGGTTTTACAATTTATGGCACCGGATTGAAAGGCGGAATAAAACCGAAGCCGGTTGAAAAACAGGACCGTTATGCTTTGGTGCTCGGAAACGAAGCGCAAGGGGTAAGCCCGGAAATCAACCGGCTCGTCGACCGAATTCTGATGATACCGATGCAAAACGGCGTGGAATCGCTCAATGTCGGGGTAGCCGGCGGAATTCTGATGTATTGCTTAAACCAAGACCAATAAAAGCAATTTTTTTAGAAACCTTTTTTAAGCAAACTATAACCAATAAAAAAATCCTTTTGGTTTGAACCCAAAAGGATTTATTTTATTAGGTCAGTGTAAAACCGTGTCTGGCAAAGACGTTTTTCAAATGTTCCATGCTGATGTCGTTTAACTCTGAAAATTTGTTCAATGTCATCAGGCGTCCGACGGTTTTAAGAATTAAGGGGCTTTCGATTTTTTCGTATCCCAAACTTAACAGAATTTCTTTAATCTCCGGATAAGTTTTTATCAACTCCGCAAGCGATGTGTGGATGGAGATGTTGGTCAAAAAAGTTCACCCCTTTAATTAAACGTTGAAACAGGAACCTCCGATAAATTCGCGCAATAAGGAATTGCATGGTATCGCATCGTCATCGATCGAGCGGAAATATTTCAAATACTTGATCAAACGGTTGGCCACGATGAAATCTTCATCGGTCGGGCCGATTTCTTTGAGAATCGGAAGAGCATATTTCTTTAAGACGCCGAGCTCATAGGTTAGTTCCGAATTGAAGACATAATCGGCTTGTTCCTGGTGCGGATATATCCATTTGAATTCGCCTCTTCGAACCGAAGGCCACATCGAAAGCGTCCGTTTGGCCGGAGCGTTACGGAATTTAAAGTCGCGCACCAAACGTCTGATCAACCGTAAATCCGTGGTGCTCATCGGGGAGTGGTTGTCGATGCTGATTTGGATTTGCGGGGAAATGAAGATCTTGAACTTTTGGTGTTTCGGAATCGAAGCGCTCAATTGTTCGTTCAAAGCATGAATTCCTTCGATAATGATTGGGGAGTGCGGATCGACTTTAATCTTGCGTCCGGGAACCCGTTTGGCCGTCATGAAATCAAACCGCGGAAGTTCGACTTCTTCCCCGTTGATGAGGGAATACATATGTTGGTTGAACAGCTCGACATCGATGGTCTTGATGTCTTCCAAATCGATTTCGCCGTTTTCGTCCGGTTGGATTTTGTCGCGGTCGAGGTAATAATCGTCGATGGAAATCATGACTGGGTTGATGCCGAGTGCCATCAGTTGCAAACGAAGGCGGTTGGAAAAGGTTGTTTTACCCGAACTGGACGGTCCCGCAATCGCAATCAGCCGAATGTTATCGATATCGGCTTTAATCAAATTGCCGATTTCGGAAAGCATGTTGTTGTGCTTGGTTTCGCAGATTTGGATAAAATCGACGGTGTTTTCCGGAGTCAGTTTTTCGTTGATGCGGTAGATGGTTTGCGTATCGATCAATTTCGCCCATTCATAAGCGCGTTTCAAGGTGCGGCCGTAAGTCGGGGCTTCTTCAAACGGCGGTATTTGGCCGTTTAATTCGTAACGCGGATACTGGATGATGATTCCCGGGCTGTAAGGGCGCAAAATAAAGTTTTGCAAATAACCGGTGGAAGGAACCATATAACTGTGAAGATAATTGAAATAATTACCGCAACGGTATAAATGGACATCCTTTTCGGGACGGTATTTGAGAATATCGATTTTATCGTGCAAATTGAATTTTTGATAAATTTGAATGGCTTCTTCCGTCGAAACGGTTACCCGTTCAATCGGAATGTCGGCATCCACGATTTCTCTTAAGCGGTTGGCCACCTGATCGACAATCCGTCTTTCAATATGGAAATTACCGAGCGGTTGGCAAAAGATCGAACGCGATACATTGTAACTGAAACGGATCGATTCTTCCGGATACAGTTCATTGAAAATCATGGCGATGACATAGCGCAAACTGGCTTCGTAAGCTTTGCCGGCTTCCGAATGGGTCAAATCCAAAAATTCCACTTCCGCATCAAAACTGATTTTGAAACTCAATTCTCTGACCCGGCCGTTGACCAAAGCCACAAAGAACTTTTTCTTTTGTTCATCCGGTAATAGCGACAGCAGTGTTGAACCTTTCGGCACAAGCCGTGTTTCGTTTTTTAATTTAATTGTAATCATATTGTTGTTCATATTATTTCACCTATAAACTATTGTATGCGAAATAGCGAGATTTAGCAAGCGATATGGATATAAATATTTTAGGGCCTGTTTACGAAAATAATGCCAAGAATATTTCCGCTTCAAATAAAAAAGGTAATTTTCGCATATAATAAATAAAGGCGCAAAAGATTGATTGACCCAACTCGGGATTATAATTTAAATACTTGACTTATTACCATCAACATGGTAGAATATGTACGAGATAATGTTTTGGGGTGAGCGTTGCTCACTCTTTCATTTGATAGGCAGGTTTTTTATGAATAGTTTGGAACAGAAAATTTACGATTTGAGTTTGCCGATTTGTACCGATTTGGGCGTCGAACTCGTGAGCGTGGAATGGGTTCGGGAAAACGGAATGCAGATACTGCGTCTGATTATCGACAAAAAAGAAGGCATTTCGATTGACGATACCACAAGCGTAAGCGAAAAAGTCAGCGAAATGCTCGACGAGGTTGATCCCATCCCCAACGAATACTATTTGGAAGTTTCTTCCGTTGGTATTGAAAAAGAATTGAAAACCAAGGAAGAAATCACAGCTTCCATCGGCAAATACGTAGCGGTCAAGACATACGAAAAAATCAAAGTGGGTAATGCCGCCATCAAAGAGTTTGAAGGACATATCCTTAACTTTGACGGCGAAATATTAACCCTAAAAGCCAAAATCAAACAATTTACCAAAGAGGTTCAAATACCATACAATTTGATTGCTAAAATCCGTTTAGCGATTGAATTTTAGAGTAGGAGCATTTTAATGACGAGTAAGAATTTTTATGAAACATTGGAACTGGTTGCCCAAGAGCGGAATTTGGCTCTAGAAGACGTTCAGGAAAAGGTGCGCGTTGCGCTTGCCAAAGCCTGCGCTTTGGAAGGCTTTACCGGTGAAATCGAGGTAGAATTTTCGCACGAAAAGAAAACAATCCGCGCCTGGAACGTCAACACCGTCGTGGAAGAAATCGACCCCGAGGGTCCGAAAGGGCAAATCCTTTTGGAAGATGCCAAAGAAATCAAACAAAAGGTTAAAGTTGGCGATATTATCCGGAAAGAAATCAATCTGGCCACCGATATCGGCCGCAAAGGCGCAACCCAATTTAAGCAAATCTTTACCCAAGGCATCAAAGAATTGGGACGAAAAAGAGCCTACGAATTCTTCAAAGAACGCGAAAACGAAATGATCAGCGCAACGGTCCAAGACGTGACCGAGAATGCGGTTATTCTTTCGCTTGGCCTTAACACGATTACCCATATGCCGCTTTCGGAAAGCTTGCCTGGCGAAGTTTTGCAGAAGGGCAGCTCCATCAAAGTATATATAACCAAAGTCGAAGAAACAGGCAAAGACCCGAAAGTATATGTATCTAGGGTTCACCGGGATATCGTCAAACGTTTGTTCGAAACCTTAATTCCGGAAGTCGCAAGCGGCGTCATCGAAGTGATGGCCGTAGCTCGGGATGCGGGATACCGCAGCAAAGTCGGCGTCATAAGTAACAATCCGGATGTCGATCCGAAAGGATCCTGCGTCGGTCCGCAAGGCATGCGGGTAAAACAAATCAACCAAGCCTTGAACGGCGAACGCATCGACATCTTTGTCTGGAGTGACGATCCGATTCGGCTGATAGCGGAAGCTTTGACACCGGCAACCGTCCTATCGGTTTTGCCTGATCCGGAAGAGAAAAAAGCAACCGTAATCGTTCCGGATTCGCAGTTTTCGCTTGCCATCGGCAAAGGCGGACAAAATGCCCGTTTGGCTTCGCAAGCTACGGGATGGAAAATTGACATCAAAGACGAATCGACAGCTTATCAAGAAGGAATCAAGTTTAAGATTAATGTATTGAACAAATAGGGGGAGTACGACATGTTGAAACCGCGTAAAGTGCCGCTCAGAAAATGCGTCGCCACCAATGAACAACATCCGAAAATGGACATGTTTCGCATCGTCCGAACACCCGAAGGAAATATTATTATCGATTTGACGGGAAAAGCCCGGGGGCGGGGAGCTTATTTATCGAAAAGCAAAACCGCAATCAACCAAGCCAAAAAGAAAAAAGTGCTCGACCGTCATTTGGAAACCGAAGTTCCGGAAAGCATTTATTCGGAACTGTTGGAAATGCTGGGTGAAGCGAGTGACAAACAAAAATAGAATTCTGCAACTCTTGGGTTTAGCCAGAAGAAGCGGAAAACTGGCCATGGGAACGGATGCGGTGATCGAGCAAATGTCCCATTTAAAGTTGATTGTTCTTGCAAGCGATGCTTCCCCCAAAACAATAGACAAAATCGAAAAAAAAGCATACTTTTACGGTGTGCCGATTATCAAAATATTTACAACCCCTGAGTTATCGCATGCCATCGGCAAAACCAATCAGAAGATGGTCGGGCTTATTGATGAAGGGTTTGTGAAAAAAATCAACGAGCTCCTTACAGAGGAAAGAATAGGTGAAAATAATGAAAGTTAAAGAATTAGTCGAAATATTTAATTGTCCGGAAGAAAAGATACTGGAACTGCTTTCGAATGTCGGTGTGGATGTTTCCATGCAAGGCGATACATTTGTGGAAAAAGAGGTAGAAAAAAAGCTAGCTCGTTATTTCAACGTCCCTTATCCGTTCAAATCGGCCAAGAAGGACGGAAAAGCAAAAACCTCAGCAAAACCGAAAACCGTTGTGCCGATTGTCAGGGCGGAACCTAAAAAAGAGGTAAAACCGCAACCGCAACCTCAGGCCAAACAACAGCCTCAGCCGCAGACCAAGCAACCACAGCCGCAACCGCAGACCAAGCAACCACAACCGCAAACCGCCGTCAAGCAGCCTCAGCCTCAGGCCAAGCAGCAGCCCCAACCGCAAATCAAGCAGGCTCAGCAAAAACCTCAGCCTCAACAGGTTAAAACATCCGCAACCAAAACACCTAGTTCACCTACTCCTCAGCCTAAGTCTCAGCCAGAAAAACAAGTCGTTTCCAAACCGAAAGCATCCAAACCGCTTTATTTCGACGATGAGCCGGTTGTACCACGCATCGATGAAGAAATGCTGTCCAAATACGGCGAATTTTTGGATGACGACGAATACAATATCAAACGCGAAGTAAGAATAAAGAAAAAAGATACCGACTCCGAAGGTTCGCTGACCAAAAAGAGACGCGGACTTGTCAAAAAACCGGTTCCAAAAAAAGGCAAACACGCTTTGCATTTGGAAACCCCGGTTGAAGAAAATGTTGTGTATTATGAAGCCGGCATGACCGTTATCGAAGTCGCCGAAGCTTTGAACACTTCGGTAACCAATTTGGTTAAAAAACTCTTTGTTTCAATCGGCGTTATGGCCAGCGCCACGAGCGTCCTCGACCGCGATACGATCGAACTGATTGCCATGGAATACGGCTATGAAGTCAAAGACAAGAAAATTACCGATTTGGTACGTTTCGACGAAATGGAAATTATCGACGAAAGCGATCAGTTGGTTCCGCGTCCGCCGGTTGTAACGATTATGGGCCACGTCGACCATGGCAAAACAACGCTGCTCGATACCATTCGCAGCAGCCATGTCGTCAAAGGCGAAGCCGGAGGAATCACCCAACACATCGGTGCTTATCAGGTTGAAAAGAACGGCCGTTTGGTCACCTTTATCGATACCCCGGGGCATGCAGCATTTACAGAAATGCGGGCCCGCGGTGCCTCGATTACCGATATTGTAATTCTTGTGGTAGCCGCTGACGACGGCCTTATGCCGCAAACCGTGGAAGCCATCGAACATGCCCAAGCCGCAAAAGTCCCAATCATTGTTGCCGTCAACAAGATGGACCGTCCTCAGGCCAATCCGGAACGCATCAAACAACAACTTACCGAATACAATTTGGTGGCGGAAGAATGGGGTGGCGACACTATCATCGTGCCAATCTCGGCTTTAACCGGCCAGGGCGTGGATGAACTTTTGGAAATGGTGCTCCTTGTGAGCGACATGAAAGATCTGAAAGCCAATCCTAACCGTTTGGGCGTGGGAACCGTTATTGAAGCCAAACTTGACAAAGGCCGCGGACCGGTCGCCACATTACTTGTTCAAAACGGTTCCATCAAAGTGGGCGATGTTATCGTCGTCGGTAACACCTACGGTAAAATCCGTGCGATGTACGACGAAAACGGCCGTCCAGTGACGATTGCCGGTCCTTCGAAACCGGTTGAAATTACGGGTATCGAAGAAGTGCCGTTTGCGGGCGAACGTTTCATGATTTATAACGACGAAAGAAAAGCCCGGGAAATTGCCTCAATCAGAGCCCAAAACAAATTCAACGAAGAAAAAGGCGTCGGCAAATCCATTTCGCTGGCCGAACTCATGAAATCGCAAAAGAACGAAGAAGTCAAAGAACTCAACCTGATCATCCGCTGCGATGTCCAGGGTTCGATTGAAGCTATTCGGGGACTTTTGGAAAAAATCAATATTGAAGGAACCAAAATCAATATCGTGGCTTCCCGCGTCGGTGCCATCACCGAATCGGATGTCAACCTGGCGATTGCTTCCAACTCGATTATTATCGGTTTCAACATCCGTCCGCAGGCCGCCATTACCGAATATGCCAAATCCAAGGGCATCGAAATCCGCTTGTATGATATCATCTATAAACTTCAGGAAGATATCGAAATGGCCGTTAAAGGCTTGCTCGATCCGGTAATGACCGAAAAAATCCTGGGCGAAGCGGAAGTAAGAGAGACCTTCAAAGCAAGCAAGATTGGCACAATCGCCGGATGCTATGTTACGAGCGGTCTCGTGCAACGGAATGCCAGCGTTCGCCTGATCCGCAACAGTATCGTCATTTATACCGGAAAGATTTCTTCTTTGAAACGTTTCAAAGATGACGTAAGAGAAGTAAAAGCCGGGTATGAATGCGGCCTAACGATCGAAAACTATAACGATATTAAAGTAGGCGATTTCATCGAATGCTTTATCATGGAAGAGGAAGGAAGAGAATAAGATGTCAGTCAAATATGAACGGATTGAAAAAAACATAGGGCGCGAATTATCCAATATCCTCTTAATGGAAGCCAAAAACGTTTTGTTGAAATATGTTTCGGTTACCAAAGTCAAAGTAACCACCGATTTGTCGCTTGCCACCATCTGGTACACCATCATGGGCGATGAAAACGAAATTCAGGCCACCAAGAAAGCCTTGGAAGAAGCCAAAGGCTATCTCAGAACCGAACTTGCCCAACGTTTGGATTTGCGCAAGACGCCGGAACTTCGTTTCAAATACGACGAATCGCTCGAATACGGCAACCGAATCGAAAAAATTCTGGAAGAAATCAAAAAAGAATAAAACGAAAAAACACAATCGGTTAAGCCCCTAATGCTTGCCTGATTGTGTTTTTTTGTGTATTTAATAATCATACCGACAAACAATAACAAAAACATTTTCTTTTTTCTTCAAAAAATGGTATACTATTTGCTAGAGGAGACGGCTATGAATATAAAAGAGCATTTGCAACTTGTTCCCAAACTTCCCGGCTGTTATCAGATGAAAAACGAAAAAGGCGAAATCATCTATGTCGGCAAGGCCAAAAACCTGCAGAACCGTTTGCGCAGTTATTTCACGGGTTCGCACGACGCCAAAACGACCAGAATGATTCAGGATATCGCCACTTTCGAATACATCGTCACATCGAGCGAACTGGAAGCCTTTTTGTTGGAACTTAATTTCATCAAAGAATACCGTCCGAAATACAATATTCTTTTGATGGACGACAAGACTTATCCTTATATTTGCATTACCGGCGAAGAACACCCGCGGCTTGTGATAACCCGGGATATCAATCACTGGTTGGCCAAAAAAGGGAAACTGTTCGGACCGTATCCGAATGCCAAAGCGGCGCGGGACATCGTGGAAATGCTCAACAAAATCTATCCGTTTCGCAAATGTCTGAAACTTCCCAAAAAGCCTTGTCTGTATTATTTTTTGGGTCAGTGCCTAGCTCCTTGCATCAATGTCGTCACCAAAGAAACTTATGACGGTTTGAAACAGGAAGTAGCCACTTTCTTAAACGGTAACGACACCAGCATTCTTAAAAAAATTGAAGCCAAAATGCAGGAAGCCTCGGACAACCTGGAATTCGAAAAAGCAATCGAATACCGGGAAATGATCAACAGCATCAAAACCGTCAAAGACGAACAAAAGATGACCCTGGAAGACAAAATCAACCGCGATATTTTCGGTTATTATGCCAAAGACGATGTCATCGCCATCCAGGTCTTCCACATGCGTTCCGGCAAAGTCACCGAACGGAACGGGGAAGTTTTTGATTTGTACGGTTCGGTCGACGAAGCTTTGACGAGCTATATTTCGCAATTCTATTTGCTTAAAAACAACGTCAAACCTTCGGAAATCCTGATACCTTATGTGGAAGACGTCGAGTTGCTTAAATCGAGTCTGGAAACCAAGGTCAGCATTCCGATCAAAGGACTCAAAAAGAAACTGGTGGACTTGGTATCGGAAAATGCCAAAATTAATCTGGAAAACTGGCAAAAACTGAGACTTCAGAAAGTAAGCCGGACAAAGGATGCGGCGGCGCGGCTCGGCGAAATCCTGGGTATTCCTTTTCCTGCGGTTATGGAAATCTTCGATAACTCCAATATCGGCGGCGCCAGTGCTGTAAGTGCCATGGTTACCTATATTGACGGGGTTCCTTCGCCGAAAGATTACCGAAAATTCAAAATCCGCACCGTTTCCGGTGCCGATGACTTTAAAACCATGCAGGAGGTCATCAAAAGAAGGTATTCGCGGGTTTTGAAAGAAAATCTGCGGAAACCGGATTTAATCCTGGTCGACGGAGGAAAACCGCAGGTCAGTGCGGCTTTGCAGGCTTTAAAAGCCGTCGGGATCGACGGTATTACGGTAGCGGGCATCGTCAAAGACGATAAACACAGAACCCGCGCACTTATCAACCAAAACGGCGAAGAAATAACAATCGACAAAAAAGAAAATGTCTTTTTGCTTTTGGAAGCGATGCAAAACGAAGTCCATCGCTATGCGATTTCCTATTTCAAAAACGTGCATACGAAAAGCGCGCTTGCTTCCAAACTCGATGAAATCAAGGGAATCGGTCCCAATCGCAAGAAAGTTCTCCTTGCCAATTTCGATTCCCTCGAAGATATTCAAAACGCTTCGCTTGACAAACTGAAAGCCTTGGGCTTTCCCGAAAAAATCGCCGTACATTTACTAAAAAGTCTGTCAGGCAGTGACACCCTTTCTTGACGATGCATATTATACATTGATTAAGGGGGATGTTATGCATATCAATAATTATCGTGATAATGTTGGACATATGAAAAAACTATTGACGAATCGGGAGAAAGAAATATTTGAACTGCTCGTCCAAAATCGTGATACCGACCAAATTGCTGCCCTATTGAATATCAGTAGTAAAACCGTTCGCAATCATATTTCCAATGTTATTCAAAAATTAGGCGTCAAAGGCCGTAGTCAGGCGTTGTTGGAATTAATCAAAATGCAAGCAATTAATCTTTAGGAGGTTATTTGTTTAGAAAGAGAAAAAGGTTATGCAAATTGTCTATGGCGTGATCCGACGGATCCATTTAAAAGAACGAATATTTGAAATCAAAATACGCGATAAAATCCAGTATTTTTATCTTACGCGCTCCCAAATGAAGCAATTCAATGTTTATCTTCAACCTGGCCTTTTTGTGCACCTGAAATGCCATGATAATCAGTTGCCTCATGTTATTTTCACAGGCAGACGGAAAACCAAAATTTTGGCATACGAAGTAGTCAATTTCGTCAAAATGATCAGACGCAGCCAATCGAAGATGACGGTGTACTTCGATCTAACTACGATTCGTCGCGGTGTCCAATCGGTTCTGAATAAAAAAGGGTATCGGATGTTCCTGGATTTGGAATTTACGCTGCCGCCGTATTCGTTTCAAGGAGGCCAGGAATTTGTGGCCGAAATTGTGCAATACGGATTTTATTTGGAAGACGAAAAAGGACAAGTCATTCTGAAAGAACAAAGCTTAATCAAACCCAAACGCCATTCGGGTTTGAACCTCAGAACCTATAAGTTTCTCAATCTTAAAAAAAGCGATTTCCAAAATGCGATATCGTTTCGCACCTTCTACTATCGTCTGAAGGACATCATCAATCTTTACCAGCCGACAATCTATGTTTGGGGCAAAAACGACATCAAGGTTTTGGAAAGGGCCTATGAACTCCACAAACTGAAACCGATTACCATGCGCATGAATTTTATCAACCTGATGCAAATCCTGAAAAACTATTATGGCATCAAAACCGATATCGGCCTCTTCAATGCGTTCGCTTTCTTTGACGAAGAAATTCCCGAAACACAGGATCACGATGCCCTGCAGGATGCCATGATGACGCGAAACCTTTATCACTTGTTCAAACAGTCTTTCAATAATCTCTGATTCTTTGCTCTTTCGAAAAGAAAGGGCATTTTTTTAACAAAAAACGAATCCCGTTAAAGGATTCGTCTGTTTGTAATCAAATTAAACAATCATGATAATCGGCACGATGAAAGGCCTGCGTTCGGTTTCGTCGTAAATATATTGGGACAGCTGTTGCAGGATCTGGTGCCGGAAGTTTTTCTCGACAATGTATTTATAACGGGACAGCAGTCCTTTGAAGATTTCGTCTGCTTTCTTGATAATCTTTTGCACCAAATCGGCGGATTTTTCCACATCGACGAATCCTTTGGTCTCCAAGGTCGTCGGAGCCAGGATTCGTTTTTCTTTGCTCACTGTAAAGGCAATCGTGATGATTCCTTCGTCGGCCAGGTGTTTTCGTTCTTTCAGGATGTTGCTGTCGACGTCGCTGAGACTGGAGTCAAGATAAATGTCGGTCGCAAATACTGCCGCTTTGTTAACTTTGGCGCCTTTTTCGGTAAATGTCACCACGTCGCCGTTATCTAGGACAAAAGTGTTTTCCTTTTTCAATCCCATGTTGACCGCAATATTCGCGTGCTTTTGCAACATATAATATTCGCCGTGAACCGGAATGAAATACTTCGGTTTGATGAGCGATAACATCAACTGTATTTCGGCTTCGGAAGCATGCCCCGTTGTATGCGTGTCGGTAAGCGGACTGTTTTTGATGACATTGGCGCCGGCCTGCACCATCTTGTTGATATTGCGATTGATGAATTGTTCGTTGCCGGGAATGGCTTTGCTCGAATAAACCACGGTATCGCCGGCCTGAAGTTTGATGTGTTTGTGCGTGCCGTTGGCAATCCTCGACAAGGCGGCCATCGGTTCGCCTTGGGATCCCGTGCAGAGCAAAGTGATTTTATGGTCTTCGACATTCTGAAGTTCCCGGGTGCTGATTATCGTGCCTTTCGGAACATTGATGTACTTCAGCTTGGTGGCCACTTCAATGGTTTTTTCCATACTGTGGCCGAATACGACCACTTTTCTTCCGGTTTGGTAACTGGCATTCAAGATTTGCTGAACGCGGAAGACATTAGAAGCGAAGGTTGCCACAATAATCCGTCCCTTGATTTGCGAAAAGAGATTTTGCATGTTTTGCGCAATCTTCTTTTCCGAAAGGGAGAAATTGGTTATATTGGCATTGGTGCTGTCCGATAACAGACACAAAACCCCTTCCTCGCCCATGCGTGCCATTTTGTAATAATCGGCAGCTTTGCCGATTGGGGTGAAGTCGAATTTGAAATCCCCGGTATAGATGACATAACCTAAATTGGTTTTGATGGCAATTCCGAAGGAATCGGGAATGCTGTGGTTGGTACGGAAAAATGATATCGAAAAACGAGAAAATTTATATACCGAATCGTCATTATAAGAGATTATATTATAGGATAATTGCGGGTATTCGCGCATTTTATTTTGAATCAGTCCCACAGCCAGCCCACAGGCATAAATGGCGGGGATTTTGACTTTTTGGACCAAAAACGGAATGCCCCCGATGTGGTCTTCGTGACCGTGTGTGATAAAGAGACCAACAATCCGCTGCTCGTTTTCTTTGAGGTAGGAGACATCGGGAATGATGTAGTCGACACCCGGAGCTTCTCCGCCGGCAAACAAGATCCCCGCATCAATCACGATGATTTGGTCTGCCACCTCAACGACGTACATATTCATTCCGACAGCGCCCAGGCCGCCTAAAGCGAATATCTTGACTTCGTTGCTGGGATCCTTTCCTTTCTTGATTTGTGTTTTGTTTGAGTTCATATCTAATCCTTTCTTTTGTTAGTGTTTAATTCTATTTATAATAGTATACCTTATTTTTGCAAAAATGGGAAGCAATAAGCAATTCAATTCATTTGCCCCGCAATCGTTTTGCTTTTGCATTGTAATTTAAAGGTTAAATCCGTCAAAATATGTTATACTACTTTCAAAGGAAATGAGGAACAATTTTATGACAAGACGAAAAGCCTTATTTGTTGACTTGGACGGCACGCTGTTCGATAAACATAACGGAATACCGAAATCGACCATTGATGCCTTAAACCATCTTTTGCCCGATGTCGATTTATATCTTGCCACCGGAAGGAGTTCTTATACTTTAGCCGTAATCGAAGAAATCATTCCTCTTTTTAAAGGGCTTTTGTTGTTAAACGGCCAACATGTCATGGTGAACCACAAAACCATTTTTTACAATACCATGAAAAAAGAACATTTGCTTAAACTTCACGAAACCGCCGTTAAGTACCAAGCTCCGATCGGTTACGTTACCATTGACAAAGCATATGTTTATTCTTATTCCGAAGATATCCATAAATTTTTTTCGGAACGATCCAACGACCGGATTGTCGATTGCGAAAAAGAAGGCTTCGATTTTACGGCTCCCGTTTCGATGGTTTGGCTGTTTGCGGACACGGTTGTGGTTGACGCCATGGAACGCGAACTTCCGGAATTGTCGTTTTTAAAATGGGGACGTTTCGGCTGCGATATTGTGGAAAAAGGGGAATCGAAACAGCGGGGCGTCAAAGTCATTCAGGATACCTTCGGCTATTTGACCGAAGACATGTATGCCATCGGAAACGGAGATAACGATATCGAAATGTTTCAGGCGGTGGGAACAGCCGTCGCCATGGGCAACAGCAGCGACCGCGTAAAAGAAAACGCTCATCTGGTGACAAGCGCTCTTTCCGAAGATGGTATCTTCAAAGCCTTAAAACAGTTAGGCCTTTTGGACGTTTGAGGTTTCTTCCGGGAAAATAATCGGTTTACTGTTTTCCGGAACAAAAAACGGGTTGGCCTGATTGATTCGGTCGACAAACAAAATTCCGTTTAGATGATCGTATTCGTGCTGGAAAACAATCGCAATATAATTTTTCAAACGGAGGCGTACTCTTTTGAGTGCTCCTTTTTCATAGAGATAAGTATCAACCGTTACCCGGGCGGGGCGATGGATATAGCCCGGCGCCTGACGCGGTACCGATAAACAGGCTTCCCCCATCGGAAGATAAGACATTTCGTCGGAGTAACTGACGATTTTCGGATTAATCATCGGATAAAGATGTTCATACCCTTTTTCGTCGATGGCCCAAACCACCAGCATTTTTTTCGGTATGCCGACCTGTACCGCCGCAATCCCCACCGAAGGGGTTAGGTTATATTTTTTGGCAATTTCTTCATCCATGGAGTTATCGATATATTCAACCATCTCAAGCAGCAAAGCTTCGTCTTCTTTGGTCAAAGGGATATTTACTTCCTGAGATTTTTCTCTTAGAAGCGGATTTCCTTCCACGATAATGTCGGTAGCTTTTATCATGTTTTCACCTCTGGTTTCTTTTTAGATTATACTAGATATCGGTTTATTATGCAAGCGGATTACAACAAACCCCAAAAGAAAAAAGGGGGCCACCCCTTTTCGCGACTATTTTAGAATACTACCAGCGCACTGCGGTTCCGATGATTACTAAAAGAATGAATAAGACTAAAATCAAGGCGTAACCATAACCACCATAATATCCGAATCCGCAAGAGCTAACCGGTTGGCAACATCCATATCCATAGTTAGGTTGATACATAAACTCCCCTCCTTTTTGTCGTTAGACTACTTTATAGTATGAGTTGTGCACGGGGTTGGAATATGCGATAACCTAATTTTTACTTTTGATGCAGGTTAAAGCATTCGGTCAAACTCAGCCGCAACTTCTCCCCTGATTCCCAAATAGTTTTCCAGGCGTACTACGCGCTTTAACAGTTCGCTGATTTGCCGTTTTTGTTCGTTGATTTCGGTTTGCAATCGCTCGATTTCGTAGTTGGGGAGCATCTCTTCGCCCATCCAAGGGGCTTGTTCCATCGGCATCATCGGCTGCATTCCTTGGGGCATCATCGGCTGATTACCGAAACCAAAAGGCATTTGGCGTTTTTTTCGGTTTAACATCTTTTTCCTCGCTTTCTTAAAAATAATTTGCTTATCCATTCATAGTTTATGGCTGGCTTGGGTAATTGGTGCACTTTTTCGCACCAATTTAAAGGGAATGTAATAAACTAAAGTAGAGGTGAATGATATGGCAAGTCGGCTTGATGAATTTCGTGACTTTGTCGCCCGCTATCCCAAAGTTCATGACGAAGTGGCATCGGGAAAAAGAACCTGGCAACAGATCTATGAAGATTGGGTGATTCTCGGCGAAAATCATCACCAATGGATCCAATATCAAGATGAAAACAGGACCAAAGAACCGGTGGACTACTTAAGCGCCGATTCGCTTAAGAATGCCTTGAATTATTTGAAAAGAATTAATCCCGATTCCATCAGCAGAACGCTCAATACGATTTCCAAAGTTTTGCAAATAACGCAAGGATTTCAAAACAGAAGACCGAATACTCTCAACTCCAATTACAACAGTTGGTGGGATTAATGGATGAAAGCATCTTAAAAAAGATTTATGCCAATGAACTTTATTTGCGTTATCTTCGTTACAATCCCAAGTGGTATCTGATTTTGAACGAAAACCCCGGTGCTTACAAAGAATTCGAGCGCACGGTGAAGATTGCCACCAAACAGACCGCAAGCGACAAGATCGAAAATTTCCGGAAACAGCTCGAATTTATCAACGGCGTCATTCGTTACTTAAATAGTTAACTGTCAAGTAATTTTACTTGACAGTTTGTTTGTTTTAAGGTATAATGGTTACACTATTAAAGGAGGTAAAAAGAAATGGCAGTAAAATTAAGATCACAACGTTTTGGTTCTAAGAAAAATCCTTTTTATCGGATAGTTGCGGCGGACTCAAGAAGCCCACGTGATGGACGGTTCATTGAGATTGTCGGTACATATAATCCTTTGACGGATCCTGCCCAAGTCAAATTTGACGAAGAAAAAGTAATGGCATGGTTGGCAAAAGGCGCAAAACCTACTGATACCGTTCGTTCGCTTCTTGAAAAAGAAGGAATTATCGCCAAATTTGCTGAGAGCAAAAAGTAAGGCGGTATCCGATGGGTAAAATTAATTATGAACAATTGGTGTCAGAATTAATTAAACCGCTCGTTACGCATCCCGAAGATGTGGTTGTGAAAGGACAATTGCTTTCAGCCAACCAAGTGCATGTAGAAGTAACAGTACATCCCGATGATGTCGGTCGCATTATCGGCAAAAAAGGTCGCGTGATTAATGCGGTGCGAACCATTGCGCATGCAGCCGCAACCCGCGACAAAACGCAACTTGAAATTAGTTTGACATCAGAAAACGAAGAAGAATAAGGGCCAAGCCCTTTTTCTTTTTTTCTTTTTTGACTGCTTCGGTCAAGTAAGCTTATGTTCTTCCAAGATGCGACGGCTTTCTCTTTCAATTCTTATGCAACTGGTTGGAATTATTCCTGTTTTGATTGACATTGTCCCGGAAAAAGCGTATAATTCCTATGAATGAATGTTCATATATTCATATATATCGTTGCGAGGTTTTTTATGGAATATAACAGAGAGATCACAAGGTTATCGCAGATGTTCTCCATCCTCGGAGAAGAGTCGCGGTTGGCGATAGTGATATATCTAATGAACAAAGAGGCAAGCGTCAGCGAAATTACGGAAAAATTGCATATGACCCAGTCTGCCGTTTCGCATCAGTTGCGGATTTTGCGTGACACCCAAATTGTAAAGAAGAACAAAAAAGGACGCCACGTTTATTACAGCATCAATGACGAACATGTTCAAACGATAGTCGAATCAGGACTAAAACACATGTTACACTAGGGGGTCCCATGGAAAAGGTAAATAAGAGTTATAAAATAATCAATGTCAAAAATAAAAAGAATTACAATCGCATTTTAGGCGAACTCCGAAAAATCAAAGAACTTTCGGATATCAATTTAAACAAAGATCAGCACATGCTTCACGTCGGCTTGTTGCCTACGGAAGAAACCGGTGTTCCTCAAATCGAAGCCAAAATCCAAAAAGCGCTACAAAGATACGAAAAAACCGCCGGTATCGAAGAATTCGAAGTCAAAGAATCGGTGCGCAAAGTCCTAATCTTGAAAGGGATTGACTGCGGACACTGCGCCACCCGAATCGAAAATCTGGCCCGAAAAACTTTCAGCCACGAAAAGCTGGTGGTTGATTTTGCAACCGAACGTTTTATCATCGAAACGACGGATTTGGAACTCGGGGAAAACATTTTGCCGGAAGTAACCAAGCTGGTTCACAAGATTGACCCCAATATTCAGGTTATCGACAGCAAAACCAAAAAACGGGTCATGGCCGAAGAAGTTTATAAAATCAAAAAGAGCGACATCATCTTATTTTTCATCGGTGTCGGCTTTTTGCTTCTTTCTTTTGTCTATATACCGAAACTTCATATCGACGGCATCCGGCTTTTTGCCATGCTTAAACTTTTCTTTAAAGGTCAGGAATACGAATTAAGCCATTATTCGAAAATAACGTTGTTGCTTGCCTTCCTGTTTATCGGCAATAAAGTAATCCTCCAATTTTTCCGGAATCTGTTTACCGGAAGGATCTTTGACGAAAACTTTCTTATGACAACCGCAAGCATCGGCGCCATTTTCACGGAGCACAACATTGAAGCTGTCATGGTTATGATGTTTTACCAAATCGGTTCGTTCCTTCAACAGCGGGCGGTCAATCACTCCCGTAAATCGATTACCGAACTGTTGAGTTTCGAAGCCACAACCGCAAAACTCAAACTTGGTTCCGATGTCACCGAAGTGGAAGTGGAAAGCGTCCTGCCCGGCGATATCATTATGGTTAAAACCGGGGAAATGATCCCGCTTGACGGAGTCATTGTCGAAGGAAAAACCTATCTGGACACCAAAGCATTGACCGGCGAAAGCCTAAACCGCAGCGCCAAACCGGGAAGCGAAGTTTTATCCGGTATGATTAATATGGGTGGGGTTATCGAAGTTAAGGTAACCAAAGCCAGCACCGAATCGACGATGTCCAAAATCATCGAAATGGTGGAAAATGCTTCGACCAAAAAAGCCAAAGCGGAAGAATTCATTTCCAAGTTTGCCCGTTATTATACCCCGATTGTCAGTGCCTGTGCGTTGTTGATTGCGGTATTTCCGTTAATCGTCAAAATTTTCGATTCGAATTCGAGTTTGACGTTAACCGATTCCGTTTACCGGGCGATGATTTTCCTTGTTATTTCTTGTCCGTGCGCTTTGGTCATTTCCATTCCGCTATCGTTTTTTGCGGGAATCGGAATTGCCAGCAAGCGCGGTATCCTAATCAAAGGCAGCAACTACCTGGAAGCTTTGAACAATGTCGAACAAGTGGTATTCGATAAGACCGGCACCTTAACCAAAGGAGAATTCGGCATCAAAGAAGTTGTTCCGATGAATCCCGGCACAACCGCCGAAGAACTGCACCGGCTGGTGGCATACGGAGAATATTACTCAACCCATCCGATTGGTATTTCCATTGTCGACGAATACGGAAGAGACAGGATCTTCCCTGAAATAATTGCGGAATTCACGGAATTCAGTGGCCGGGGTCTGAAAGCCACTATCAACGGTGCCCGAATCATGGTCGGCAATTCCCGTCTAATGAAAGAAAACAAATTTGAAGTTCCGAAAGTCGATAAACCGGGCATGATCCTGCATGTAACCAAAGAACGTACCTATTTGGGTTATGTCGTCGTAGGAGACGTTATCCGCGACGAAGCAGTTGACACAATCCGAAGCCTCCGAAAACGCGGTGTCAAAAAAATCCACCTTTTGACGGGAGATGCCAAAGGGGTCGCCGAAAGCGTGGCCAATGCTTTGGATATTGACGATGTCTATTCGGAACTGTTGCCGAACGAAAAAGTCGAAAAACTTAATGAAATCCGCGCGCTCAACACCACGCCGAAAAGCAAAACCATCTATATCGGCGACGGTATCAACGACGCTCCGGTCATCAGTTCGGCCGATGTCGGCATTGCCATGGGAGCGACGGGAAGCGATGCGGCGATTGCGATTGCGGATGTGGTTATTATGAGCGACAATTTGCAGAAAGTTGATGAAACATTGGCGATTGCCAAAAAAACCCGTCAGCTTGTTGTGCAAAACATTACTCTGTCGCTCGGAATCAAAATCTTTGTTTTACTCCTTGGCGTCTTTGGCACCGTCACGATTTGGCTGGCCATTTTCTCGGATGTCGGCGTTTCGCTCCTTGCCATACTCAATGCGATGCGTGTAATGGGCTTATATAAACATCAAACCGAAACAGTTGAGGAACAAGAAGTATGAATTACATCAAAGTAGGAACAATCTCCAAACCTCTCGGATTAAAAGGGGAACTGAAAGTAAACTCCGACAGCGATTTTGTCACCGAACGCTTTGCCCAAGGCAATGTGCTGTTCGGCAAGTTTCCCGACGGAATGAAAAAAATAACGATATCTTCTTTTCGCCTCCATCAGGGAAAGCCCGTAATTACCGTTGACGGTTTGTTTGACATCAATTTAATCCAAGATTATTTGGGCATCGATTTATTTGTCGATCAGGATACGCTGAAGCCGCTCGAAGACGATGAATTCTATCTTCATGAATTAATCGGGAAAAAAGTGAAAAATACCGAAGGGGAACTTTTGGGGACCGTAACCGATGTAATCTTTTTGCCGTCTTCGCCGGTACTTGAAGTAAAAAACGAAGAAAACCAAAAAATTCTGATTCCGTTTGTCGGTGCTTTTATCGCAAAAGTCGATCAGAACCAAATCGTCATTAACGAAATTGAGGGACTGAGATGATTCGCTTTACCATTTTGACGTTGTTTCCGGCAATGTTTGACGGAGTAATCAACCAATCGATAATCAAACGGGCCCGCGAAAAAGGCTTGATCGAAATCAGGCTTATCAACTACCGCGATTTTGCCACCAACAAACACGGCCAAGTCGACGACTATGCCTACGGCGGGGGAGCGGGAATGGTAATCAGCGTGGAACCGATTCACTTGGCAATGCAATCGATTCCGGATCTCGACAAAGCCAAAAAAATTCTGACTTCCGCTTCCGGTTATCCTTTGACCCAAGCTAAGTTAAACGAATTGAAAAACGAAGACCACATCGTAATTGTTTGCGGGCACTATGAGGGCATCGACAATCGAATTACCAATTATATCGACGAAGAAATCTCCATCGGTGATTATGTTTTGACCGGGGGAGAAATCCCCGCCATGGTCCTTTTGGAGGGAATTTCCCGTCTTGTTCCCGGAGTAATCAGCGAAGAGTCGATTAAAAACGAATCTTTTTCCGACGACTTGTTGGAATACCCTCAATATACCCGTCCGCCGGTTTATGACGGACATGCGGTTCCGGAGATATTGCTTTCGGGCCATCATGCCAATATCAGAAAATGGCAACGCGCGGAAGCTCTGAAGAAAACCAAAAAAGTAAGACCGGATCTTTTGGAAAAAGCCGCGCTTACTCCGGAAGATTATGCAGTCTTGAGAGGTTTGAAAGAAAAATGAAAAAAGCGGTAATCGTTATCTTGCTGTTATTTACCCTGACCGGTTGCACCAAGGTAAAATCCTACAAGGAAGCAACCGTAAAAGACTTTGTTGATTTGATTATGGAATATGAAACCGGCAAGAAGACCGGTGTCATATATATAGACCTTCGCCCTTTGGGAACCGATGAAGGAAAAGAAGAAGGCACATTTGCCGAAAGCCACGTGCAAGGTTTTATCAATTACAACGTAAAAAACGGAAACGAAACCGAAATGGTCACTTGGCTGAAAGGAATGTACGATACCAAAACCGCGGTTATCTTGATCGATAGCGACGGAACCGATGTTAGAACGGTTGCCAAGTGGTTGACTGAATCCGGATATAAAAAAGTCTATTATTACGAAGACGGTTTTTCTTCTTTGAAAGAAAAAGCTCAGGATATGCTCCACTTCGTCAGCGGTATCGAGGACTGCGGTTGTGGACCCGGAGAATAAAAAAACAAGCTTAAAGTGATTGTTTCACTTTAGGCTTGTTTTGCTTTTAAGGTTGGAAATCTTTTAAAATAATCCGTTGGTCCTCGATAATAATCAAACCCTCTTTATATAGCAAACCGACAGCTCGTTTAAAAGCACCTTTGCTCATTTTGAAAGCCTGGAATATTTCTTCGGGGGTCGAAGCGTCTCCCACCGGAACAACTCCGCCCCGGACTTGCAAGGCATGCAAAATGATTTGCGAATCCCCGATGCGCGCCAATTCTTTTTGTTCGATTAAACTGCCGTTGTAATCGTTATGTTTGTTGATGTTGATGATTTTAACCGTTAATTTTTCGCCGATACGATAAGTTTTGCGCATCAAACTCTTATGAACGAAAATATAGGCCAAAGAAGAGGCAAACAAACCGATTCCGATGTCGGAAATGTGCGATACGATTCCTTCGACTTCGCTCCCGATGGCAAGGGGAGACTTTATTTCGTCAACATCGTTTTTATTAAGCAAGCGAGCGACTAATTGGTCGCTTTTTAATTTTAAAATGCAATATATTTCATCCCCGACAATCGGCCACAGTTTTTTGGATGCCGGCAGAAAATCCTTCGAAAGCAAAATATCTTTGCTGATGCCGATATCCACAAAAACCCCTGCATCTCCGTGAATGTTAACCACTTTGACCAAACCGTATTTGGTGGCAGTGATAAAAGGTTGTTCAAGGGTTGCGCAAAGTCTTTTCTTTTGGTCGTAATACAAAAAAGCTTTTACTTTTTCGCCGATTTGCAAAGGATTGGGGGTTTGATTGAAATGCAGGAAAAAATCCTGATAACCGTCAGTCAGTGTATAACTGATATCCGTTTCCCTTTTTACCGTCAATTCATTGATTTCGCCGATTTTAATTGCCATAAAAAAACTCCTTATAGATATATTATAACATTTTCCAAGGTTTTTTATGATGATTTGACATTTATTTCATTTTTTTACATGGCATACATTTTATTTCCCAAAGAAATATTGCTATATTATTTGAAAGTTTGGAGAGAATATGGTATAATAAAAAACGCTGTAAGAAATATGTACTTACGGAATATTCCGCTACTATTGTCATGATAGGTATGAATATCTTTTGAATATATATTCAAAATAGAAAAAGGAGTGTTATTATGAGTCAACAATTGTTGGAAGCAGTAACCAAACCGTACTTACGTACCGATATTCCTGACTTCCGTCCTGGTGACAATGTAAAAGTCCATGTTCGTATTAAAGAAGGCGATCGCGAAAGAATCCAGGTTTTTGAAGGATTAGTTATTTCGCGCCGTGGTGGAGGTATAAGCGAAACATATACCGTCCGTAAAATTTCTTCTGGTCTTGGTGTTGAAAGAACTTTCCCGGTTCATTCGCCAATGGTTGCCAAGATCGAAGTAGTTCGCAGAGGTAAAGTTCGCCGCGCCAAACTTCATTACATTCGTTCCCTTTCCGCAAAAGCTGCCCGTATCAAAGAACGCAGGTAGTTTAACTCCCACTAAGGAATCCTTAGTGGGTTTTTTTATTCCCCGAATTTTTTCTTATTTTACCCTTTAGTCTCATATAATGACTTTAGAGGGGATAATATGAAGAAAAAATATTTTTTTGTCGGTATTAAAGGCAGCGGGATGTCGGCCTTGGCGCAAGTCTTAGCCGATTTGGGCCATGAGGTTGAAGGGAGCGATGTCGAAATGGATTTTTCGACTTCCCACGGGTTGATTGAAAGAGGAATTCCGGTCTATCCCTTTAACGAACAAAATATCCGGGGCGATAGCCATTATATCATCAGTACGGCTTACGACGAATTGCATCCGGAGGTAAAAAAAATCAAGGAAAACAACTTCCCGTATCAATACTACCATGAAGCCTTAAACATGGTACCGGGTATCCATATCGCGATTTCCGGAACCCACGGAAAAACCACTACCACTTCATTGACCGCCCAGGTTTTGCAACGGAAAAAAATAGCCATGGTCAGCGGAGACGGTACCGGTTTTGCCCAAAAAAATCCCAAGTATTTTGTTTACGAAGCTTGCGAATACAAAAACCACTTTCATGTTTTCAAGCCCAAAATCCTGGTAATCACCAATATCGAACAAGACCATCCCGACTTCTTTTCGAGTGCGGAGGAGGTTATCCGGGCTTTTCAGACCGTCGCAAGTCAGGCAGAAGAATTGATTATCAACGGAGATTTTCCAAACGGCCGAAAAATCAGGCATCCCAAACGTACCACTTTCGGGTTCCGACCGGATAACGACTACCGGATTCGTCTGATTACGCAGACCAAGCACGGGTTTACCTTTTTGGTCAACCATCAGGTTTATTTCATCCCGTTTACCGGAAAACACATGATTTACAATGCAGCTGCGGCTATTATTATCGGGTTGAAACTCGGCATGCGCCGGGACGAAATTCAGGCGCAATTGCATTTTGCCCGTCTTCCCAAACGAAGGATGCAAACCCATCAGGTCGGCAATACCGTGTTGATAGATGATTACGCGCATCATCCGACGGAGATTCTTGCGCTGCATCAGGCTTTGAGGCAAAAATACCCGGGGTTGAAAATCAATGTCATTTTTCAGCCGCACACGTATTCCAGAACCCTTGCCTTCAAACGCCAATTTGCCAAAGCGTTGGCCAGGTTTGACGAAGTGTACTTAGAAAAAGTTTTTGCATCGGCTCGGGAAAAAGAAAACGCTGAACTCCAAACCAAAATCAACGAATATTTCCGTTCTTTTAAAGTCTTTACTCCTTTTGTATTGCAAAAAATCGATTTTTCGAAAAAAGAAGTCTGGGTATTTTTGGGAGCGGGAATCGTCAACCGTTGGCTGGAATTCTTGTTGAAAAGCAATGTCTAATGAAAAAAGAAAGGTTTATTTTCATTTTTCTTGATAAAACAGTAAAAATGCAGTATAATAAAAAATGAAAAAGAAATAAAAAATAAAACGATAAGGAGTGTAAAATGAACCAAGTAAAAATTTATGATGTTGCGGGGGCGGCTGGTGTATCGTTAGCAACCGTATCCAGGGTTTTGAACCATCCCGAAAAAGTAAAACCGGCCACAAGAGAACGTATTGAAAAAATAATCAAAGAACTCGGTTATAAACCGAACCTAAACGCCAAAGGATTGGCGAGTTCCAAATCGACGACCGTTGCCATTATGGTTCCCGAACTGACCCGTAGTTCGGTTGCGGAAATGATTAACGGTATCGCCGATTGCGCAAGACGCAGAGGTTATCTCCTTCGTCTTTTTGTCAACAACAACCGCGGGCAGGAAGCGCCGATCGAAAGCGAAAAAGAACTTTGGGGCGATGTTATTGCCTCCGGTGTTGACGGCGTGCTTTACATCAACGACGAACTGACCAACGAACATCTGGAGTTGATCATGGAAGCATCCGTTGACGTCGTTTTGACCAACACAATCTGCAACGATCCGGGCGTTCCGAGCGTATCGATCGATTACGTCAAAGCCGCTTACGATATTACCAAGGAAATGATTGCTCGCGGTAACAAAAAGATTTGGATGATTACCTCGATTCGCAAATACATGGTTAACGACTTAAAGGTCCAAGGTTACAACAAAGCCATGCAGGAAGCAGGTCTCGAACCGAAAGTAATTCCGGTATCGGGCAAAACCGAACTCAACGAAGCCACCTACCGGGAAATCCTTTCTGAAGGCTATCCGGAAGTGGCAATTGTTGTCCGCGACTCGATGGCGGTATCATTTATCAATATTGCCCGGACGCTCGGCATCAGGATTCCGGATCAGCTGCAAGTCATCGGTTTCCAAAATACCCGGTATGCTGTATTGTCGCGGCCAAAACTTACCTGCATCAATACCCCGATTTATGAATTGGGCGAAGCGGCCATGAATCTTTTAACAAATTTAATGGAAGAAAAAATGGGTGAGGATGTGGAAAACCTCCAACAACTGATCGATTACAATATTGTTTGGCGGGAAACTACAAAATAACCTTTTAAGGAGTTTATATGACATTTTTTGAAGAATTACAGTGGCGGGGACTGATTCATTCCATCACTGACGAAGCATTAATCGACATTTTAAACAACGGCCATATCACTTTCTACCTTGGCGCCGACCCAACCGGAGACAGTTTGCACGTCGGGCACCTATTGGTTTATCTGTTTTCCAAACGTTTGGAACTGCACGGCCATACCCCAATCTTTTTGATTGGCGGAGCAACCAGTTCGATCGGCGACCCGAAACCGGGAGGGGAACGGACACTGCTTTCCCGGGAAGAAATCGAATACAACGGCCAAAAACTATACGAACAAGTTCTCAGAATGTTTAACTGCGAAATGGTCAATAACTATGATTGGACCCATAAGATCGATGTTTTGTCGTTCCTTCGCAATTACGGCAAATATTTCAATGTCAATTACATGATCAACAAAGAAACCGTCAAAGCGCGGCTTGATTCGGGTATTTCGTATGCGGAATTCTCGTACCAAATCCTTCAGGCTTTGGACTTCGAATATTTATACCGCACGAAAAACTGCCAGTTGCAAATCGGCGGTCAGGATCAGTGGGGAAATATCACGGGCGGTTTGGAATTAATCCGAAAAATGAACGGCGCCGATGCCAAGGCATACGGTTTAACCGTTCCGCTTTTGACCAAAAGCGACGGACAGAAATTCGGCAAAACCGAATCCGGTGCCGTTTGGCTCGATCCTAAAAAAACCACCCCTTATGCGTTCTATCAGTTTTGGTACAATACTCCCGACGAAGACGTTATCAGCCGTTTGAAACAGTTCACGTTCCTTTCGAAAGAAGAAATCGAAGCGTTGGAAGAATCGCTCAAAACCGAACCGCATTTACGTAAAGCCCAAAAAGCTTTGGCTGCGGAAGTAACAAGATTCATTCACGGCGAAGAAGCTTTGCTACAGGCCGTCCGAATCAGCGAAGCGCTCTTTTCGGGCGAATACCAAGGCTTGTCCCACCAGGAAATCCAAATGGCTTTTGAAGGTTTGCCGGTTACCAGTGTCGAACCGGGCACCGGTTTGATCGATGCTTTGGTTTTGGCCAAAGCGGCGGTTTCCAAACGGGAAGCAAGAACCTTCATAACCAACGGGGCTATTTCGGTAAACGGCAAAGTTGTCGATTTCTTGGAAGCAACGCTCGAAAAAGACAATACCGTCGGTGATACTTTCGTGGTGATCCGGCGCGGCAAGAAGAACTATTATTTAGTGGAGCTGTCGCAAAAATAAGTCGGCATATATATTTGAATAAACAAAAAGTTTTAAGTCCTTGCGAAAAACGCAAGGATTTTTTTTGTTCCCATTCTTGGGTTTTGTTTTTTGGCCTGACAAAAGAAGCATCAAACCAAATATTTTTCTTTAATAAAACGTTATCATTTTATTTTTAAGTATGCTATAATATTTTTAATGAGGTGACCTATGAAAGCAATTGAAGCATTCGAAAAACTCCTTCAGGAATCAATCGACGACGGTGCTTTTCCCGGAGCCAATTATTGCATCGTTACCAAAAAACGCAGCTACTTCGGTTCCTTGGGAAACCGAGCCCTCTTTCCCGAAATCGAAAAGAACAACATCGATACCGTCTACGACATGGCTTCTTTGTCAAAAGTAGTTTCCACCACCAGTTTGATTTTGAAATTGGTTGAAGCGGGCCGTCTGAGGCTCCATACTGCGGTGCAAACCTTTATTCCGGAATTTAGGCATCAGGAAGTTACGGTTTGGGATTTACTGACCCATTCGTCGGGACTGCCCGCCGATGTTTCGCGTGCCAAAGAAATCGCAAGCAAAGAAGAATTGATGGAAAAAATCTTTGCGATGGATTTGGTTTATCCGCGAAATTCCCAAATCGTTTATTCGGATATCGGCTATATTTTGCTCGGCAAAATCATCGAAAAAATCACCGGCGTTCCGTTAGACCGATATGCCAAAGAAATTTTATTTACGCCACTTGAAATGTTCGATACAACCTACAATCCCGGGGATAAGAAACGGTGCGCTCCGACCGAAGAACGGAAAGACCGGATTGTCCAGGGTATTTTAAGGGGAGAAGTACACGACGAAAAAAGTTATATTTTGGGAGGAGTGGCCGGCCACGCCGGGTTATTCTCCACGGTAACGGATGTTGCGCATTTTATCGACATGATTCTGAACAAAGGTGTCTATAAAGGCCGACGCATTTTTTCCGAAGCCGTTATCGATTTGCTCTTTGCGCCTAAGGTCGAAATAAGTCACCCTTTGATTAAAAACTACGATCGCCGCGGAATCGGTTGGATTATCCAATCATGCTATTCTTCGGCCGGCGACTTGGTTAGCGAAGAAACGATTTTACACACCGGTTTTACCGGAACCAATATCTGGATTGACCGCCGAAACGAAATCGGTTTTTGCCTGTTGACAAACCGCGTTCACCCGACGCGGGAAAATTTAAAAATAATTACCGTTCGGCCGAAACTGGCCAACTTTATCATGGCGCATCTCGATGAATTTAAAAAGGAGGATCTATAAATGCGTTATTTGTATTACGAGGATAAATATTTTAACGGCTTGTTGAACCTTTGGAACGAAGAAGCCGAAATCAGAGGTTTTTATAAACCTTTTACGCCGGAAAGTTTCCGGGCTCATGTAATCAATCATCCGGATTTTGCCGACTCGGCTTCCTTTATCGCCCTTGACGGGGAAGAAGTTGTGGGATTTGTTTGCGGGATTGTCAAAAAAGCGGATATCACCGATTTGTCCAAACCCGGTTACCTGACCGCAATCCTGGTCAAAAGCACCCACCGGAGAAGAGGAATCGGAGCCAAACTTTTGGAAATGTGCGAACTGGATCTCAGACGGAAAGGACGAAAAGCCATTCGCGTCGTTTTCCTGAGCAATATGAACTGGCCTTGGTATATTCCCGATACCGACAAACATGACCATCCGGGCGCACCGGCTGTACCGGTCAATTCTCCGGAATACTTTTTCCTGCTTCATCATAAATTCGATGTCCAAGGTTTTTGCGATGCCTTCCATTTGCCGCTCGACAAATACGAAACACCGGCGGACGTTTACGAAAAAATGAAAGCAAATTCCGAAAAAGGCTTTTCCATCGATTTATACGATCCCAATGTTCATTACGGTTTGGACGAATTTTGCGCCAATATTCAAAACGAAGCTTTTGAAAGAGCTATCCGTTACAACCTTTCTTTGGAAAGACCGAATCCGTTTCTGGTTGTCTCGCAAAGGGGCAAAATCGTCGGCTGGACCGGTGCCATGTATACCGAACCTTCGGGAAGGGCCCACTTCGACGGTATTGCGACCGATCCGAATGTCCGGGGTGTCGGACTCGGAAAGGCTTTGTTCTGCACGCTTTGCCAATATTCCAAAGAACACGGTTCGAAGTTCATGACGTTCTTTACCGGTCTTGACAACCTTGCCCGTAATATCTATTTGTATGCCGGATTCAAGATCGTGCAAACATTCGCAATTATGAAGAAGGAGTTGAAATAATGCCTGCACCAAGAAAAATCCTTGCCATCGGCGCTCATGTCGGCGATATGGAATTGACCGCCGGCGGGCTGCTTGCCACCAACTCCCTTAACGGCGGAACCAATCTTTTGCTTGCTTTAACCGCGGGCGAAAGAGGCAATCCCCCGCACTTGACCCAGGACGAATACCGCAAGCAAAAAGTTAAAGAAGCCGAAACTTTCGCCGAGATGGTTAACGGAAAAGCCATCGTGTTCGAATACAAAGACGGCGAACTTCCGAACAACGAAGAAGTAAGACTGAAAATTGCCCAGGTCATCCGGGATTTTGCCCCCGATGTGATTGTTACCCATTGGAAAAGCACCATGCACAAAGACCACAACAATACCCATCTCATGGTTCCGGACGCACAGTTTTACGCGGGAATCGATGTTGGGGACAAACTTAAGGGCAAACGCCATTATGCGCCGATTTATTTCTGCGAAAACTGGGAAGATGCGGACGAATTTGTACCGTATGTCTATGTCGACATCACCCCGGGTTTTGAACTGTGGCAAAAAGCGATGCAAACCCATTGGTTTATCATGAACAGCAAATCTTTCCCTTATTACGATTATTACTCGGCGCTTGCCAGAGTCAGAGGCTGTTTAAACCGCACGCAGTACGCCGAGGGGTTTGCGGTATACGACCGGCAAAAAACCGTCAAAAGGGAAATGCTATAATGAAAAAATGTATTAAAGGGCTAAACGCCCTTTTCTTAATAATTTTGAGTTTTGTCTTTTTGTTTTCTTCGTATCCTGTACCGGCCTTTGCGGCGGAAGAAGAACCGCTTTTGGTAGACGGCAAGAAAGTCACGTACCTCAATTCTTCGACGCAGGTTACCATCCCCAAATTCTACCAAACTCCGATAGCGGAGATGCGGGGGGTGTGGGTCGCCACGGTTTTCAATATCGATATCGGAAAACAGGCGGGAACAACCGAAAGCGCCATCAAAGCTTATCAGGATAATTTTGTGGCTATCTTGGACCGGATGGAACTGTATCGCATGAATACGATTTTTTTCCAAATCCGCCCGGCCAATGATGCTTTTTATCCTTCGGAACTGAATCCCTGGAGCGAATTTCTGGCCGGTCACGGAGTAAATCCCGGTTGGGATCCGCTGGAATGGATGATCGAAGAAACCCATAAACGGGGAATGTTTTTTCAGTGCTGGCTCAATGCCTTTCGCATCACCCCAAGCGCTATTCTGCCGAACGAAACAAATGCTTCGCGATACTCCAATGAAGAATTGATTTCCCTCAAACACCAGAAACTGAACAGCCTTTCGGAAATCAGTTTCGCCCGTCGCCATCCCGAATATGTTATTTTGGGCGAAAGCGACACCAAACTGATATTGAACCCGGGGGAACCGGCGGTTCAGGATTTTTTGGTCGATACCATCACGGAAATCGTCTCCAAATACGATGTCGACGGTTTGCATTTTGATGATTACTTTTATCTTTCCGGAAGCGGGGCCAATTCGCAAACGACGAATCGAAATTTTGCGGGGGGGAATACCGTTTGGCACAACGAAGATACTTTGAACGATTTGGGCACTTACAATCGATATGTCAATAATCCTTCCTCTTTCCAAATGCCGGCGGGTTTATCTTTGGGCGATTTCCGTAGGGAAAGCATCAACAACATGATGCGTAAAATCCGGCAGGCCATTGATTCCCACAATCAAAAAACCGGGAAGTTTGTGGAATTCGGTTCCAAACCGGCTGCAGTCTGGCGTTCGAACAGCGAATACTGCCCGGGCAACGAACGGACTTCTCCGGACGGTTCCAATACTCACTGTTATGCTTACAGCTCGTATTACGATTTATTCGCCGATACCAAAAAATGGGTCGCAGAAGGTTTGGTCGATTATATCGCTCCGCAGGTCTATTACGACTTTGCCAACCGGGAAGTGCCGTATGCGGATATCGTGAGCTGGTGGGCAGATGTGGTTTCAAAAACCAACGACGCTCGGGAAGCCCAAGGTTTAAAACCGGTTAAAATGTATGTGGCGCACGGTATCTATCAATTCGAAGACAGCGATACCCGCTTTTTGGACCCCAAAGAAATGGTTTACCAACTGAAGTTCAATCAGAAATTCCCTTGCATCAAAGGTTCGGCGGTATTTGCCTATAACGACTTATTGGCTAATACGACTACCCTCTTGAAACAGGGGATGGCCTATTTTCGCACGGTTTGGAATCAACCGGTATTGCCGCTTCCGCGGGGCGAAGACGATTCGGGTAATCTTGCAATCGACCATTTAAACATTGTCCGAAAACAAGCGGAGTCTGAGTTCAAAATATTTATCCCTTACCGGGAAAATATCGCCTATTATGTTTTGTACCAAACGGATTCGGGCGGTAAAATCGATTTAAACAGTTCCCAAAACCGCTCTGACATAATTTCTGCCCGGAAGGAAGGCAACATCCTTAATCTAACCAAAGAAGAAAATAAACGCTACTTTCTTCGGCCGGTATCGAAAAACTGCCATCCTTCGTCAAATATCAAAGAAATCGATTTTGGACAGGCGCAACCGAATACGCCGCCGGAATTGGGAGAAATCATTTTCAACGAAGGGAAACCGATTATTACCCCGCTCACCGATACACTGATTAAATTCAAACAGGCGGTTGATGCGGAAGACCGAATAATCGATTATCAGATCTTGGTGTCGATTACGGGACCTGAAGGCAACTTCCGCTATGAGGTGGAAGACTATGAAATCGTGGGCGAATATATATATGCTTACTGGTATTCCTTTGCCTTTGACATCGAAGAAGTGTGCGTGAAAGTAATCGCCTCCGACGGGGATTTGGAAACCTATCGGATTTCCAACGTGGCCAAACTTGTTTCCTCGTGTCAAAACCAAGACCCCGAACCAGAACCGAATCCTGGCCCCAAAGGCTGTCAGACAGGTACCTGCTGGCTGACTTATGCCTGGTTGTTTTCGTTCGGGCTTCTTTTCTTGCTTAAAAAACGAAGATAAAAGGTTATTGATTTTAAAAGCGAACTCGCGAAAATGAGCTAAAAGCAAAAGAATTAGGACGCATTCACAAGGTGCGTCTTGTTTTTATTGGGAAAGATGATAATTAAAACGCTTTCTTAAATCTTTGACATATGATATAATATATATATGAAATGCAATGAAAGGTGGCCGCTTTAATGTGAAGATCTATGATACTCATTGCGACATTTTCGATAATCTTTTTCGCAAATACCGTAACGGCGTAGGCGATCCTTTTTTGACCGACCATTTGTCTTCCTTGCTAAAAGGCGAGATTGCCGGGGGAATATGGGTTATTTATTCCGAAAGCGATTTTGATATCGTCAGTGCATATCAGGACGCTCTGAAAGTCTATGCGCCGTATGAAGATAAGTTTTCGGTAATCAAAGGTTTGGAAGGCTTGCGCAATGTCAAAGATTTGGCAACCTTGGACAAATTGTATCAAATGGGAATCAGGCACGCCTCGCTAACCTGGAATGAAGCCAATCATCTTGCGGGGGGAGTCAAAGGTCCCAAAGAAGTCGGTTTATCCGCTCTCGGGAAAACCTTTATTGCTTACATGAACGAAAAAAAGATGATTGTCGATGTCTCCCATTTAAACGAAAAAAGTTTTTATGACGTGCTGAGCGAACGCCCTCGTCTTCTCATTGCCTCTCACTCCAACAGCCGGTCTTTATCGGAACATCCCCGCAATTTAACCGATCATCAGTTGAAAGCTTTGCAGGAAGCGGGAGGAATGATTGGGGCAGTAGCCGCCCGACGCTTTGTTTCTTTGGATCCTTTAAAACAAAACATCAAAGGCTTAGTCGATCAAATCGAATATTTGATCAACATCATGGGCGAAGACCACGTAATGTTAGGACTTGATATGATGGATTTTTTGCCCGGATACGTCAATGACAACCTTGACGATTTAAGAAGCCACGGCGACGCGCAGGGAATTGTCAAAGAAATGTTTCAACGGGGCTTCAGCGAAACTTTGGTTAAAAAAATCAGCCATCAGAATTTTGAAAAATTATTGCAAAGGAGTCTATTATGAAAAAAATTTGTTTAATCAGGTCAACCTTTAAAAAGAGTTTGGTCTTTTTAATGGCCGTAAGTCTCATGCTTTTAACCCTTTACAGTTTTCCTTCCTCGGCCGAAACCGTTCCTTACGTCGAACCGACGGAAGAAATGCGCGGAGTTTGGGTTGCCACCGTTTCCAATATCGATATTCCGAAACAGGCCGGTACATCCGAAGCCGCCATCAACCAATGGAAACAAAACTATTTGGCTATTCTCGATCGCATCAAACTCAACAAAATGAATGCGATTTTCTTCCAGGTCCGTCCGGCCAACGATGCTTTTTATCCGTCGCAATATAATCCGTGGAGCGATTATCTTGCCGGTTACGGCAAGGACCCGGGTTGGGATCCGCTTGCCTGGATGATTGAAGTAACGCACGCCGAAGGAATCGAATTCCATGCCTGGCTTAACCCTTACCGCACATCGGTAACATCCTATTCCGTCAAATACGATACCGCCCTTTCGGCAGGTACCATCAATACGGTTAAGACCGAAGTTCAGGATTATAAACGCAGTTACGCAAGCGGCAGAAGATCCATGGCCGGAAACGGTTACGACAATCCTTTCTTGGATCCGGTTGATGCCAGTTTCCAACAAAAAGTTTTGATGGGTGCCGAAGGTCGGATGGTTTTGAATCCTGCCCATGAAGCAACCTTAACGCATTTGGCAAACACCATTTCCGAAATTATCACCAACTACGAGGTAGACGGAATCCATTTCGACGATTACTTCTACCCGGCGGCCGAAAAATACGACGGCTATCCGGTCGAACCTTGGGCGGACGATGCGGATTACGATGAATACCTGGCAAAAGGCGGCACATTATCCAAACCGGATTGGCGTCGCAACAATGTCGACCGAATGGTGGAAATGGTTTCGGATTTGGTCGAAGAACACAATCAAAAACCGGGTGCCCATCGGGTTGCGTTCGGTATCAGCCCTGCCCATATGTGGGCTCCGGATCCAGAGAATTGTCCATCGTCCGGGGTTCCGGGCGGTACGGTCGGTGCTCCTTGCTGGGGTTACTCGACTTACAACCAATTGTATGCGGATACGAAAAAATGGGTCGAAGAAGAATGGATTGATTATATTCTCCCGCAATTATACATGGAATTTGGCGACAGCTATCGCATGTTTGTCAACTGGTGGGCCAATGTCGTTGAGCCGACCGATGTCAAACTGTATATCGGCACGCCGGTTTACCGAATCAACGAGTGGAACGACGAACGGGCCATTTCGAAACAAATGTACTATAACGGCACAACCTCCGAACTGGTGGGCAAAATCCACGGTTATGTCTTATACAATTATACCAGTGTGGCGTCCGGTGGACTCTTTGCCCGGGGAATGGGCTTAATCAGAGGTTATTGGCAAAAAGGCGCCCTAACTCCGGTTTACGGGGAAATCGACGCTCCGACACCGGATATCCCGGATTTTTCCATCATCGAAAAGGGCGATAAATTGCAAATCAGTTTTGCGGAAGTCGAAAATGCCAAAGGATATGCGATTTACCGCTTCAAGAAAAATGCCGAATATGAATTTACCAAAGCCAATATGGTGGCCTTAGTCAACCAAACCAATACCGGCAAGGTTCATAATGTCGAAGCAACCGCCGAAGACGATGATGTTTTCTTAATGCGGGTCTTCGATTTGAACAACCAATTGGTTGACGGTTACGTGGAAAAAGACACGAGCGTAATCATTCCTAATCTGGCTCCGGTAATTACGGATGTCGATTTCGGACTCAAAGACAATATCAAAGGCGGCGATGAAGTAACCGTCAAAGCCAAAGTATCCGATCCGGAATCCGCTCCACTAGCGGTAACTCTAAAGATTGCGATAGACGGTGTCGCTTACAAATACGAATTCCCGATGACCCTGGACGAAAACGGCTTCTATTCTTATACCTGGGTTGCTTATCATTTAAATTCCGAGAATGCCAAAATGAAAATCGTGGCAAGCGACGGTTACAAAACTACGGAAGTCGAATCCGAACCGTTTGTTCTCGGCAATCCTGTGGTTAACCAGGCTCCGGTAATATCGGATGTTTCGTTTGGAATCGATTCCCAGGTTGACGGAAAGAGCAAAGTCACTATCAGCGCCAAAGTAACCGATGATTCCGATAGCTTATCGATTACGCTGTATTTTGCCAAAGACGGTTCGACTTTCCAAAAGGTTCACGAATTTACCAAAAACGCAACCGGCAATTACTCCTTTGAATGGACCGTGCCGAACGAAGAAGCAAGCGGCGCGCTTTTGAAAATTGTCGCAAGCGACGGCGAATTTGAAACCGAAAGCGTATCCGAGGCTTTCCAAATTGTGCCGAAAACAGCTTCCGGTGGATGCAAAATGGGCAGCGGCTGGATGATTATTCTGTCGCAGATTATCGTTTTATCAAGCGTTCTCGTCCTAATGAGAAAGCGGGGTAAGATGTAATGAAACTGAAACGCTTTGCGCCCCAAAAGGAAGGTAATCCTTATGTGACCTACTTCGGTACGGACGAAGTTGTTACCTTGCCGAAATATCATTTCAAACCGGAGGAAGTTCGGGGCGTGTGGGTGTCGAATGTGGCAAACATCGATACCCCCCAAATGAAATCCAAGGAAGAGTATCAAAACTATCTGAAAGCGATGATTGAACGGATCGCTTCCTACAACATGAATACCATCGTCTTCCAGGTTCGCCCCGCAAACGATGCTTATTATCCTTCGCTTCTTAATCCCTGGTCCCGTTTTATCACGGGTACGGAAGGTCAGGATCCCGGTTTTGACGTCTTGCAATTCGTGATTGACGAGGCAAACAAGTACGGAATCCGCGTGCATGCCTGGATGAATCCTTATCGGGTCAGCCTGAAAAGCTTAAACGATTTGAACCAAACCAAAGAAGAATATTTAAGCACATTGGATGCGTTGAATTTTGCGCGACGCCATCCCGAATGCACGATTTTGGACGGGGCGGGAAAGGTTATTCTAAGGCCAGCTTCGGAAGAAGTAATCGAATTTATCACCGAAACCGTTTCGGAAATCGTCAACAATTACGATGTGGAAGGAATCCACATTGACGATTACTTTTACCCTTATGCCAAGATTGATCCGCAGTACGAAATTGCCGATTACAACGCTTATTGCAAGCGTTTTGGCTTAATCGGTTTTGACGATTGGCGGCGCCAAAACGTCGACACTTTAATCAAAAGTATCAACAACGCTTTGAAAAAATCGTTTAGCAAAACCGGAAGAAAAGTGTTATTCGGCATTAGTCCTTTCGGCATTTACCGGACCAATTCGTCCCTCAAAGAAGGCGGTTGGGAAAAAGGATCGCTCCATTCGCCGAAAGCTTTGGAGTGCTATACGGATTTATACTCGGATATTTACAAGTGGATGAAAGAAGGCTGGATCGACTACGTCGTTCCCCAAGTCTATTTCCCGTTTGAACGTCCGGACGTAACCTATCACGATTTGACCAAATGGTGGGCAGGCATTGCCAAAGAAACCAAGACGACGCTTTACATTGGTCAGGGTTTATACCAGATGGGCAAATCCGAATATTGGCAAAATCCCGATGAAATTGCCAATCAGTTGCGTTTCAATCAGTTGTTTTCCTCCATCAAAGGCACAATTCTATTCACCTACCACGATTTGGTCCCGGGCGACAATCCGGTAAAAGACGAAGCGTTGAAACAATTGAAAAATATCTGGAATTAGATGTAATAACAAAAAGCAGCGATCATTAGGCGCTGCTTTTTTAAAGGGTTCGACTTAACCCGATCGGGAAATTAAAATATGCAACTGCTTGAAAAAAAACGCTTTCTTTGCTATAATGAATTAAAGTTTTTTAAATATTCCGTTACGTTTATTTTACAAAAGGAGACCTTCGCCATGCAACTTTTGCCTTTGCCAAAAACAGTAAAAAAGCAGGAAGGAACACTCAATATCGAAAAAATCCAGCATCTTGCCTTTCTCGGCTTTACGGAAAGCGAACAAACCCACTTGTTGAAAAAAGCCGGCCGGGTTTTTGCCAAAGCATTGACAATCTCCCCGTCCCCTTCGGCCTTCCGGGTGATTAAAGCGGATCTGCCCAAGCAAGCCTATGCTTTGACGGTATCCGAAGAAGGTATTTCCCTCAAAGCTGCGGATATCGAAGGTGCCCATTTTGCTTTTACGACCCTCGGTCAATTGATTGACGGCCGGGAAATCCCATGCGTCGAAATCACCGACGAACCCGATTTGTCGGTCAGGGGAGTATTGCTAGACATCAGCCGCAGCAAAGTCCCGACTTTGGAAACTTTGAAAGAGATTGCGGATTGGTTGGAACAATTGAAATACAACCATTTGGAACTTTATGTCGAGGGATTTTCTTTCGAATACCGGAGCTTCCCGGAAGTATTGGAAAACGGAAACTTTATAACCGTCCAAGAATACCGGGAATTGGAACAGTATTGCCTAGACCGCTGCATCGATCTGGTGCCGAATCAAAACGGTTTCGGCCATATGAGCGATTGGTTGAAAAGAGAAGAATACCAAGATTTTGCGGAAATTCCGGAAGGGTTTTTTATTTGGGGAGCGCACCGGGCTCCGAGTACCCTGAATCCGCTTGATCCGAGAAGCCGGGAACTCGTTACCAAAATGTATCGCGACATGTTGCCGTATTCCAAGTCGAAGTATTTCAATATGAACTTTGACGAACCCTACGAATTGGGTCAGGGGAAAAGCAAGGATTATTGCGACAAAGTGGGAAGAGACCGCGTTTTTATCGAATACATGGAAAGTCTAGCCGAAGTGGTTCGTTCCTACGACAAGCGCCCGATGATTTGGGGCGATGTGCTGATTCACCATCCCGAAAGTTTGGCACACTTAAGCAAAGATTTGATTTTTATCGATTGGGGATATTCGGCCGACTACCCTTTTTATAAACATCTGAAAATGTTGGCGGAAGCCGGAATTGATTTCATGGCTGCGGCGGGAACATCCACCTGGGCTGTGATTACGTCCCGCTATCAGGATATGATTGGATCGATCCGAAACGCCAGTTTAAATACGATTAAATACCGCGGTTTGGGAATTCTGGTAACCGATTGGGGCGATATGGGCCATTTGCAATATCTGCCTTTCAGTTATCCGGGTTTCATCTTCGGAGCCCTTGCCGGTTGGAATTTCAACGAAGCGCATGAGTATTTGATTGCACCTTTTTTAAGCCGAATGGTTGAAAACGCTTTACTTGCGCAACTTATTCTCGATATGTCAACCTACACAAGATTGGAAGGTGAATATCGGTCTTACGGCAGCCGCCTGTTCAGTGCGATTCTGTGGGCGGAACATTCCCGCCAGGAGCCGAAAGATTTTTTAACCAAAATGGCATCCAACATCATCGGCGAAAAGAACCGTTTGTTTTTGAAAAACGAATTCGATGGTTTCGAAGCGCGGCTGGAAAAAATCGACGGTTTATCTCCGGTTGCCCAAACCGTCAAAGGGGAACTGGCCAATGCCCTCGCATTACTGAAAACGCTCCTTAAAACAAACGAAATGTTGGCTTTGAAAAAATACGATATGACCGACGATATAATTTCCGAATTGCAGGCCTTTTTGGCTAAACATGCCGAACTGTGGCAAAAACGGAATAAACCGGCGGGCTTAAGCGAAAGCTCCCGTCGCATTACGCAACTGATCAGCGTATTGGAAAAATTGAAAGAAGGAAGTTGAGACTATGAAGAAGAAGTATTTGATTCTGATTACGGTAGGAGTTATTGTTCTGGTCTTGCTCGGCATTAATTTTGTGGGCGGCTCCAAGAACCCGGTGTCTTTTACCTATAATCCTCAGGCTTGGACGAAAACAACCGATAACAGCAGTTATTACCAATATCTCGAAAAGCACAAAAAAGACAACAACGCTACCGATGTTCAACTTGAAAAATCGATTGTTATTCCTGCTTGGAATTACGACCCGTCCCAAACCACCGCGCAGTTCGGAAAACCTTTGACCGGACCCGATGATACCATTACCGAAGCCGCCAAAGCCTATTTGGTAAGCAAAACGGCTCTTACAGGTTTGAAAGATGCGTTTGAAGATACGCTTCTGTACGCTCCCGAACAAGACCAGGTGGGCTGGTCTTTCCAAGTGGAAACAGCGGGTTTTTACCAAATATCCGTACGCTATTATCCGATTAAAGGAAAAAGCTCCTCGATTGAACGGACGCTTTTGATTAACGGAGAAACCCCGTTCGAAGGCGCGAGTTTTGTTTTTCACCGGGTGTGGGACAATAACCCCGACAGTATGCGTTTGGATGAAAGCGGAAAACTGGTTTTCAAACAGGACGTAAACGGCAACGACATCAAACCCAACCAAGTCGAAAAACCGACTTTCAGAACCGTGCCGCTCCGCGACGATTTGGGTTACGTGACCGAAAACTACCGCTTCTATTTCTCAGCGGGTGTCAATACGATTGCGCTTGTTGCGATTAAAGAATGCATTCTGCTCGATCAGATTTATATCGAAAGTGTCACAAGAACACCGACTTACGCGGAATACAAGGCCAAATATGCCAATGTTTCCCAAGAAACCCCGAGTTATTCCTACCGGGTGGAAGCCGAAAACGCCACCAGCAAATCTTCCCCGACGCTTTATCCGATTACCGATCGTTCCAGTTACGTGACGACGCCGTACAGCCCGAAAGAAACGAAACTGAATGCTATCGGCGGCGACAACTGGAAAGTATTGGGTGACTGGATCAGTTGGGAAATCGAAGTGCCGCAAGACGGTTTTTACAATATTTCGATGCGAGCGAAACAAAATCTGGTCCGCGGCCTATATTCCAACCGAATTGTTTATATTGACGGCAAGATTGCCTTTGACGAACTTAATTATACTTTGTTTGCCTATTCGTCCGATTGGCAAAATGTCACATTGGGCAATAAAGACGAAGCTTTCCTCTTCTATTTGACCGAAGGCAAACACACGATTACGATGGAAGTAACTTTGGGCGAATACGGTACTCTGATTGAACGGATCCAGGGTTCCATCGACTATCTCAATAAACTTTACCGCGATATCATCAAGTTTACTTCGCCTGCTCCGGACCCGAACCGGGACTACGAACTGACGAAACGTCCGGGTCTCGACATGGTCGAAAGAATGACTTGGGCCGCGAATGAACTCGCCGACATTTCCAAATCGATCGAAATAATTTCCGGAACCAAATCAGACAAAACCGGAACCATCGATACGATGGTCGTGCAGCTTAGAGACTTCATCGACCGGCCGCGAGATGTTCCGAGACGTTTGTCGTCTTTTAACACCAACATCTCTTCTTTGGGTACGCTTCTTACGACCCTAAGAGAATATCCGCTGACGATTGACTACATCATGGTTCATACGCCCGACGTGAAACTTCCGCGGGCCAACGAAACATTCTTCCAAAAAATCAAAAAATCGCTGCTCAGTTTCTGGTATTCCTTTTTCATCGATTATTCCGCCATCTCTTCCACGGATACAGTGGAAGGAAGACAGACAATCGAAGTCTGGATGTCCTTGGGACGCGACCAGGCCAATGTTATCAGAAACTTAATCGACCAAAACTTTACCCCGCAAACCGGCATCAAGGTTGACCTGAAACTGACCGGAACCGACGTCTTGCTTAAAGCGACGCTTGCCGGAATCGGTCCGCACGTGGCCATCAACGTCGACAGCACTTTGCCGGTCAACTACGGGTTGAGGGATGCGGTGTTGGATTTACGGGAATTCCCGGATTACCAAGACGTTATCGAGCGCAATTCGTTGCTGTCCGACGAGGAATTCGAAAAAATCGATCCGGCCCTGAAGGAATGGCGCTTCAACATGAGTGCGCTGCGCCAATTCCAATTTAACGGCGCGGCTTATGCCCTTCCGGAAAAACAGGTTTTCATGATGATGTTTGTCCGCACGGACATCCTGGACGAACTCGGGCTGCTCGACAAAGTGCCGAATACCTGGGACGAAGTAATCGGACTGGTAGCGGATCTGCAGGCCCATCAGCTTCAGTTCTATCTGCCGGTCAACGATGCAGGGGCTTCGGCTATTAATCCGATTTTTGTTTCGATGCTTTATCAGATGGGCGGCGACCTATATATAAACAACGATATGGAAACGGGTCTCATGGAACCGGTTGCTCTCGATGCTTTCGAATACTGGACCGAGTTCTATACGCTGTACTCTTTTCCGAAATACGCGAACTTCCTCAACCGATTCCGTTCCGGAGAAATGCCGCTCGGCATCGCCTACTACGAAGCATACAACACTTTGAGCGTCTTTGCGCCGGACTTACGGGGCAAATGGGCGTTCTATCCGATTCCGGGCATCGAAAAACCGCTCCTTGACGAAAA
>DCTZ01000028.1 GCA_002329485.1 Caryophanales bacterium UBA1427
CGTTTTGTCATATATCTCATATATGCACTCCTCCTTTTGTTTTTATTATATCGTTTAAATTTGGGTTTTATTCAATCAAAATAGTTTTCGGCAACATTTTTTCGCTTTTCATGAGGGTGATCGACAATACACCGTCTTCAAGCTTTACTTTAATATTGCCTTCGTCGATGCCGCTTGGAAGTTTGTACTTCCGCGTGAAGTTCATGCAGACACGGCCTTTTTCGTAAAAGGTATAATCCTTTTCTTCTTTTTCGTTTCCTTCCTTGACATCTATGACAAGGTTTTCGTTATCCAGTTTGACATTGATAGCTTCTTTCTTGACGCCAGGAACCTCAATGTCAATGTAAAATGCTTTTTCGTCTTCATAGATGTCGGTTCTTGCGGCATCATCTTCGAACCAGCAATCATCAAATAATTGGTTTAGTAAATCGAAAGTGGAATCAAATCTCATTTGTAATTACCTCCTTTTTCCATTTTCACAAGTATTATAGCACACTTTGTTAGCACTGTCAAGTATTGAGTGCTAATTTTTTAAAAATTTTTTTATTTTTATAAAAATTAAATAACCCTGCCGGTTGGACAGGGTTATCGTTGGGGGTTTGTTTACTTATTTTTTTAGCACTAAACTGAAATTGCTCGACATATAATAGATATAACTTAATCCGCATTCAGCCGCAACCCGGAAGTTGCATCCGTCGCTTAACTCGATCACAATCCAGAAACTGTGTTCTTCCCCGTCGTAATCAACGATAGTGTACGTTCCTTCAAGCAGATTCACAATGTCTTCGACGGTGAAAGCACCTATGGAAGGCTGATTGAAATAAGCTCCCTTGGTATAAACAAGCTGTTCGAAAGCGCTATTTACATCAAATTTGAATGTTTTATAAACGTCCTGATGTTTTCCGGAATGCACTTCCCGGTATAGGGGCTCAATTGGAAACTGCCTTTCCACAAGGTCCAGGATCGTATCGAATTCTTCATCCGTTATTTCCTTCGGATCCATTAGGCTTACCGTAATCGCAATTTCAAACGCATTGCGAAGTTCTTGTTCGAATTCAGCGAATTCTTCGGCGGTTACCGGTCCTAACACTTCGTCGCTTAACGGATTGTCAACAAAGAAAGCTTTCAGATTTTCGAAGAAGATAGCGATTTTTTCATCGTTTGTTTCATATATTTCCGCAAGCTCTTTAGCAATCGCAATGACATTTTCAACCGTGAATTCTTCGAAAATTCCTTCGTTCAGCAAATCGTTGATCAAAGTACCAATTTGTCCCATAAAATCTCCCGCTTGAGCAATGATTGTGCCAAGAAGTTCCATATCCAAGGCTTCGTCAAATTGCTCTTCGGTTAACAGGTAATCTTCAGGGTTTAATTTCTGATTGTAAAAGTAAACGACTTTGAGAATTTCCTTCGCCAATGCCAAAGTATCAGCGATATCTTCGCTGGTCATACCTGCAAAAACCGACCAGTCAATCATGGTGATTACGTCCATCGGACGCAACTCATCCCTGATATTACCCACAACGGCAAAGGACATTGGAGCAAGACCGGCAAAGACAGATAATTCTTCGAGTGCTCCGAGGGTTATGTTCTGATCAAACGTTAAGATATCCCAGATGTCGAAGACCACTTCCGCATCGATACCCGTTACGTAAGCCAAGACTAACGGAAGAGCGTCGATTCCTTGGTTGAAAATCAAATCAAGCAAAGCTTCTTCGACTAAAGCGCTGTTTTCGGCGATTACCGGATTGTCCGCAATCCTTTGGGCAAGGGTGGTAAAGACTTCCAGCATTTTTTCTTGGCTATCGACGCTCATCAAAGCTTCGATGTCTTCTGCGGTAGCCGCAAGCAGTACTTCTTTGTAGATGTTAAGCATCGGTACATAGACAGCTTGGTAATAATCCAAAATATTTTCCAACGAACTCAACAATATTTCAGCTTCTTCCTGACTGATTTCGGAGTTTTCTTTTCCGAAGTCGATAAGAAGGGCGCTGATTTCTTTGACAACATTCAAGAAGTTGGCCAATTCTTCTTCGGTCGGCATGACATCAAAACTGAAAATCGATTCGACAAATGCGTTCTTGAGTTCGAAAATTTCGTACGGCGTAATGTTCGGATTAGAAAGAAGCGCAAGCAATTCTTCCATATTTTCCGCCAAACCGCTTCTAACCACTTTCACCGGAACCATCAAAGCATCCAACACAGCGGTTTCGTTTTCCTTTAAATAGTCGATAAGAGCGGTCAAAAGCTGATAAGACATTTGCGACTCTTCAAATCTTTTTTCGAGTCTGGCGATTCTGTTGCGATAATATTCGATTTCGTCAAGGTAATAAGGGATTGTTTTGAGTTCGTCTTCCCAAATCGTCAGGTCCATAATTTTTCTTTGCTCTTCGTACGGATAAGAATCATAGGTATTGTCGAGGTCATCGAGCAAATTATTCTTTTCGACGAAACTTTGCATTTGGGCGGTCAATTCAAGCAGCCACGGATATTGGCTTTCCAAATCCGCCCGTTCGTCGGCTATGTTCCATTCGAGAACCAAAGCATAAGATTCCAAAGTGGAATAATAAGCGTAATAACTCATATATCCCGAAAGGTTTTCGTAGAAGTAATCGTAATACAATTTTTGTTCAAGTTCGGCGATTTCGCCTTTTAGAATATTTCTTTGCAAGTAAAGCGCATAGATTTCCGAATTTTCCAATTCGGCGACTATCCGATTGTATTCGGTTTGGATTTCGTCAATTTTATCTTCGTATTCCGCAATCCATTCTTCATAGTACGCGATTTCGTTTTCCAAATCTTCAAAACCAGGTAAGGTATTTTCTTTTTCCAAGAAATAAATCAGAACGCCGCGCAGCAATTTGGCCAAATCGCGGTTGTCCAATGCGGTTTCGACAAACGCACCCAACATAGTCATCGGATCCGGATTTTCCATAATCAAATCGAAGTAAGTTTGGAACAACTCCAAATAAACCGCATTGCCAAGTCCCGCATACTGATCAATCGGCAGGAAAACCCCTTCGACAATGTATTCGGCGTTTTCCGCGGCACTGTTTTCCGAATAATCGTAATTTTGCATCAAATGGAGTTTAATCCGGTTTTTGAAGGTCGCAGTGCTTAACGGCATTACGTACCGTACCGAATTTGACGGATCGGAAGGCAAATAACCCGAAGCAACAGCTTTAACGGTTATTTCCAAGACGCCTTCGACATTACCGAGTTCCGAAAGCGCAAAACTGGTTGAAGTCGTTGTTTTGACAACATCCCCCGCTACGATTTGATAGGAGGTAGCGCCAGAAACCGCACTCCAAACCAAATTGTTTTCTTCAATCCGGACATTAGTTGGAGCGGAAAGTTTCTTCGGTCCGCTTTCGGTTATTTCGTACTTAATTGATTCCGAATACGGTGAATCTTTGAGCTTGTCGGAATCGCTTAAAGCTTTGACTTTTATGGTGTGGATACCTACCGGCAAATTCAATTTACTTAAATCGTAACTGGTGGTTGTCGTGTCGTATTCGGTGCCGTCGACGGATACTTTGTATCCCTTGGCATTTTCCACCGCATCCCACATCAACACGCTGTTTTCGTTAATCTGAACGTTTGTCGGTGCTGGTAAAGATTTGGTGCATGATGTTAAGGCAAAGAGACCGACAACAAAAATCATGAACAGCCCCAATAATTTAAAATAATTCCTTTTCATGTTTTCCTCCTTTTTTATTTTTTTATCAATGATCCACTATCTATAAGTTTATTTAAACAGACAGAGTTTTATTTCCGTTAAATATATCGATACAGCTTAATTAAATCACCCTTTAAACAAAGCGCTTTTTTAGACAGATCTTACCGATCGAATAGCGGTTTTCTTCATTAGGTGTTCCAAGCTGTCCAATGCAAAAATAATCAGACTTACTTCCAAATATACCAGCCACAAATAGGCATTAATCCCCTGCAGACCGAATTCGGTTTTGGCATAACGGGTCAAAGCGAGGATGCTGTCATCGACAACCCAAAGCGATATCCAGGACATTGCAAAGAGAAGCGAATTGACAAGCAGGGCTTTTTTTACGGTTTCTGGATACGTCGGAATATCGCCCAAAACATTCAACAGTCGGTAATACGGGATTTTGTCCATATAAATGAAACCGTAGATACTTATCAACATCAATAAAAGACATATGCTGACGATGGCAATAAAAAGTTTTATGAATTTTTGGTTATCTAAAACCCCGGTTGTCAGGGAAGCAAAGAGCGCATCCTTCGAGGCAACGCTTACGCCTTCCGGGGAAAGTTTTGAAGCAAGCGACCTGACCAAATAATTGGGGTCGTAACCTTTGACAAAAAGCGAATTGAACTCATGGGTCGAAACAGTATTATCGTTGCCATAAAAATTGGTTATCGCATAGACATCCATTTCTTCCGGGATAAAACCCGCCACGATGTATTCGACGGCGCTTCCGTCCTGGTTGACATCGAGATTCACCGTATCGCCGCTTTTTAAGCCGTAAACAGTCTGGAATTTCTGACTGAGCATAATGGCAAGGCGCCTCTGATCTTTCATTAAAGCAAGCGTTTCTGGGGTTATTTCGCAATCCAGAAAGCGACTTAGGCTATCGGGATTGACCGAAACAACCAACGGAACAACAATCCGATATTCAGAAACCAATACTTTATAAAAGGTAAATCCCTTCTCGTACCATTCGATTTCTGGGTAGCCTGTCATCAGGAAATCGTACTCGCCGTGGTTGATGGTGATGTTGTTTAGGACAATATTGCAATTAAACCGGTCGCCGATTCTCTCGGCCCGAGATTTAAGCGCCCCGTTGGCAAAGAAAGCATAGGCAAGCGTAATAATCGCAAAAAGCGTCATAAACATGAACCAGTATTTCAGTTTGTGAAACGCCAAATCTCTTCCTTCGATAACCGTAAACCGCTTGTCTTTCGGCAGCAACCGGTAAACTGAAAGGCTGAGGATTTTTAAAAGCAAAGCGCTAAAAACTATGCCTATCATCATCCCGCTTAAGCCTTTCCACAAATGATTGGCTAAAGTAATCGGCATTTTCGGAAACAGAATGTATTTCAGGCCAAGCCACGCGGTTCCCGAAACAAAGGTTGCGCCAAACATAAACCAAAATTGTTTGTTTGACGGCTTCTTTTCGTATTTTAAGGCTAAATCAGTACGCGCCGTATGGTAACTTGCTTTCAAAAGCTTAAGGAATGAAAACAAAAACAGCCCTAAAAGATAAAGAAGGAGTCCCAAAAAACTTAAGATCAAATGGCGGAAAGGGTCAGCCGATAAGAACAGATATGATCCGCTCAAATAACCGACCATCAGTTTCGTAACCCAGATCCAAAGGGGAATCGCCAAACCGAAACCGATTAATAGGGCCAGTAAGTATTCCGAAAAAAAGTAGACAAAGCATTGGGAACGAGTAGCCCCGAGCAAATGCAAAATCAGCATATCCTGTTCGTTTTTCTTGAAATTGATTCGCGCAAGAAGCAAAATCACCAAAGTCAAAGGGATAATGGTCAAGGAAGCGATTAAGCGGATACTGACGGAAAACTGTTGGGCGCTTTGCGCAATCAAATCCAGATTATCGGTCATTCTTACCGCCTGCCTTGGGAACAAGGTTTGAATATCTTTGCGAGTCCTTTCCTTATCGACACCGTTTTTCAATTTTATGTACACTTCGTTGTACATATTGTCGACGTTGATGCCCAAAAGCTGTTTGGCCAAACCGATATCCGCAACCATAATCGGCTGCTTGGCATCGAGATTGATTTGGCTCGGCTTGACTGTCCCTTTGATTTCCAAATCAATCGTACCGGTTTTGACGGGGATTTGGATAAAACTATCTTCCGAAATCCAATCGCCAATCACATATACTTCCTGATAACTGATGGGCGAATCCGGCAAGTAGGCAATTTTTCGGTATTCGTCGACTTCGGTAAAATGAATCAGGACGTTCCGTCCGTCTTTGGAAAGCGCCGGATATTTCAAAATCGGCACCGCATACTCGAAACGGCTGTTTAGGGCATTGAGAGGCTGCAGCCAAAAGAACCGCTGTTCGTAATTGTTCCCCAGTTCGATGACAAGGTCGGTGTTGGCGTAGCGCTTTCGGTTTTTATAGAAAAGCGCTTCGTACATCGAATCGTTTGTCGAAAAAAGAACGAGGAAAAGCAAGCTCGCGCACAGCACAATAAAAATAAAGAGTCCTGTGGAAAGCGGCGAAACGACAAACTTTCGGAATGCTTGTTTTAGCCACGTCAACTTAACCATGCAAGACCTCGTCTTTGATAATGCGAGCATTCGATAATTCGATTACCCTGGTTCCGTAAACCAAATGAGCCAGATTGTGGGTAACAAGAATTATGGTTGTGCCGTTTTCGACATTGATTCGTTTAAAGAGTTCCATGATTTCTTCGGCTTTTTGTTTGTCGAGATTTCCCGTCGGCTCATCCGCAAACACCACTTTCGGACCGTGAACGATGCTTCTCGCTATCGCCACCCGCTGTTTTTCGCCACCTGAAAGCTGATCGGGATAACTTTTGGCAAAGGGTTCCATTCCCACCAGTTTTAAGACATTAGATATATGGTCCGGATTAACCTTTGCGCCTTTAATAATCAAAGGCAAAGCCACATTGTCGAACACCGTTAGGGTCGGAATCAGTTCATAGCTTTGAAAAACAAAGCCGGTTAAATCTTGGCGAAAAGCCCTTTCTTCCTGTTTGGTGAAGTCTTTTAGGTTTTTGTTTTCAAAGAACACATCACCCGTTGTCGGTTCTTCCAGTTTGCTCAGAAGATACAAAAGCGTAGTTTTCCCGGATCCGCTGGGACCGGTAATAATCACAAATTCTTTTTCGTCGATGGCAAAGGAAACATTTTGCAAAACAACATTTTGCTTGGTTCCTTTTTTTGTTTCCTGATAAATCTTTACAAGGTTTTTGGCTTCAATGATTGGCATTAGTATCACCCGCTTCACCGGTTTATTAAAAAACAGGAATCCTGGAACTACGTTTAGATTATTATATCATTTTTCAAAAAAAAAGCCAAGACTTTTTTGGAAAATCGTCGTCTAAAATAAGTAGCATTGGTTTTTTACAGTAAACTCACCGTTGACCGTTCTTTAAACCGAAAATTTTTCCCCTTCCCCAAAAGAATTATTTCTCCCAAACAATCAAAAAACCACGCCGTAAAGCTGTGGTCGGTCTTCGTCTCCTTCAATTATTTTTTTCTCTTCTCCTTCAGTTGTCTTTTTTTATCACAGAACCCTTTTTTCGTTTTATTTAAATAATCACGTTCTTTGGGATTATACTCTAATTCAGTCTCTGGTTTTTATTTGATTTTCCCGAAACATTCTGACGAAACAAAATCAGCCGTAGATTTCTCGCAAAGGGGAGCCTTGCGAATTGGTTTTTAAAAACACCATTCGTTACAAAAAAATGTTTTTTAGCACAAATTGGCCAAAATGAAAGAAAAAATAAAACTGTTACCCGAAAGGCAACAAATAATTGGTTGAATCGTTTTTTCAGTATTTTGTTTTTGATGATCAGAAAAAGAAAAACCCACAGACTACCGAACGGAAAAAACCCTTAGGAGGGTGTTTGAAAATAAAAAAAGGGATTGCTCCCTTTTACGTTAATTGTAAATTTTATTTTATTTCATTTATTATGTTTTCAAAAAAAATGGAGCAGGTAACGGGAATTGAACCCGTATCTTCGCCTTGGCAAGGCGACATAATAACCTTTATACGATACCTGCTTAACGCTCTAATATTATAGCAAATCTTATTTCCAAATGCAAGCGAATTGTTAAAAAAATAACTGACAAAATGTTGCTCGGTTTCCCTTTTTTGGAAAAAAGAAGGTCAGTTTTCTGCTTTCCATCAGACAAAAGCCCGAACTTTTTTCGGGCTTTTCTTTTCTTAACTGATTGTTTTTCCGGGAATCAGATTTTTTCCAAAGCCTGGCTTAGATCGGCAATCAAATCACCTGCATCCTCAATTCCGACGCTTAGTCTGATTAGTCCGTCTTCGATACCGGAAGCAAGCCGTTCGGATTCGGTATAGGTCGAGTGTGTCATGGAAGCCGGGTGTTCGATCAACGATTCGCATTCTCCCAAACTGACAGCTACATTAATCAGTTTTACCGAATCGATTAGTTTTATTCCCTGGTCAATTCCGCCTTTCAGGACAAAAGACAAAATCCCGCCGAATCCGTTTTTCATTTGCTTTTTGGCGATTTCGTGGCCGGAAAAACCCGGCAATCCCGGATAATAGACCCGTTCGACTTTCGGATGGAATTGCAAAAACTTGGCTACCTCCATAGCGTTTTGACTGTGGCGTTCCATCCGGATAGCAAGCGTCTTGATTCCTCTTAAAATAAGATATGCTTCCATCGGACCGAGCACCGCGCCGGTCATATCTTTCAGGCCGACCATTTTGCATTGGTCGATAAAATTGTTGCGTCCGACCACAAACCCGCAAATCGCATCGCCGTGGCCGTTAAGGTATTTGGTTCCCGAATGAACAACGATGTCTACTCCCATGGTTATCGGTTGTTGGTGATACGGAGTGGCGAAAGTATTGTCGCAAATGATTTGAATATCCGGGTTGAATTGTTTGACGGTTTTGACGACTGTTTCGATATCGATGATTTTTAAAGTCGGATTGGCCGGAGTTTCGAAAAAGACAGCTTTGGTGTTTTTTTTCAACGCCTTTTTCAAAGCGCCTTCTTCATTAAAATCGATAAACGTTACTTCGATTCCGAGTTTGGTCAAGCCGTGATTTAAAAGGGCGAAAGTGCAACCGTAGATGGTTTTATCGGCTACGATATGGTCGCCGTTTGCCAAAAGGGTATAAAACACCGCACTGATGGCACCCATTCCGGAAGCAAAAGCAACCGCCCCTTCTCCTTCTTCCAGGGAAGCAATCCGTTTTTCCAACTGATTGGTGGTAGGATTTCCCAAGCGCGTGTAGATAAAACAATTGGTTTCCCCGCGAAAACTGGCCCCGCCTTCTTCGGCGGAATTGAAACGGTACGAAGCCGAAGTGTAGATAGGCGGCACCAGCGCATTGAAAGCGTCCTTCCCTTTACAGTCGTGCATTACTTTGGTATTAAATTTATAACAGTCTTTCATTCTACCTTTTCCCTTCTTGTATTCTCACCAATATTATACCACACCGAAAAGAAAAGGTTTTCATTTTTTATAATTTAAAAAATAAGATCGTTTTTTTCTATAATGCAATCAAAAAAAGCAAACCAAGACTATGACGGATTATTAAAAAAAATTAATGGCAAAAAAAAACCAAAAGTAACGATTGTTGTTCGTTACTTTTGGCTTTTATTCCTAGGGAATCACCGGTTCCGGGACAGGTATCGGTTCAAATAATCTGACCGGGGCGAAATTGGTATCCCGATATACTTTGTAAGCGACCAGCGCTCCGAAGCCCTGCGGGGTCGAGAAGGCGGTGTCGATTTCGCCATCGATGGACCAACTGAATTCGCCGTTGTTTTCATATTGCAAAAGCGAACTGATCAGGGTTGAACCGCCAGATGTCCAATAATCACTAGCCGGGTTTAAACCGTTGGCAATCAGAGCGATTATTGCGGATGCAGTGGATACACAGTTTGCTCCGTTATGGTCGATGCCGCTTGCTGAAAACTTGGTGTAGAGATGGTCGCTGTAGCGGTTGACAAGAAGAGCATATTTGTCGTAGTCCCGATAATTGGCCAGGGCAATCAAAGCCGAAGCCGCAATATCCGGTGCCGGATTGTTAGTCGACGATGTAACGACCACATTCAGCAAATCCATAACTTTGTCAGCACTGACATTGACCAGTCCCAAAGCAAGAAGGACATAGTTGTTCTGAATGGTCGTCAGTTTTCCGTAGACATTTTTCAGACGATTGATTGTATTGGTCGGGTCGATGCCGAAATTAATCATGTTGATGATGTCCTGCAGCAGCGTCTTGACATACCCGGAACTGTTTGGGTCGTAAACCTTGAGACGATAATAATCTTCGACTTTCAGGTGGGATATAAACGAGGCAAGACTTACGTCATAGCCGTTTCGTTCCAACAGTTTGATGGCACTTACCACATATTGGTCAAGAACCGGCATCTTGGTAAAGTATTGGCTCGCATGGTTCCGGATAAATTTGTAAACTACCTGGTCGACGGTGGAATCCAACATACTGAGGTTGATTCTGAGAAGATTCCGAACAATAAGAGTATCTTTGGATTTGTAATCGGTGGTTTTCAAATTGGTCAAAAGTTCGTTGTTCAAATAGTACTGCAACTGATAGTTCGGATCGATAAACGTATTAGCAATCGACTTTATTTCCTTGGTTTCTTCGTCTTCGTCAATCGGCAAATAAAGACGCAACAAATCTTCGATTTTATCGCCAATACGGAAATGGATATCTTTGTCAAACAAAATTTCATTGGTCAAATCGATGACTTTTACCCTGAGATAACCGTCATAAATTCCGGCCAAAATCGGTTTTAAAGTTTCCAGTTTTTCGGCTATCCGATAAACATTGTGGGGATTTTGGTCGAGTTCGGCTTTTAAAGCTTCCAATTCTTCGGCATACTCCGGGTATTCTGCTAATAAGGCATCAATTTCCGAACGGAGATTGCGACGGTTATTAGGTCCGCAGGCGCTTAAACTTAGAAGCATAAAAGCAATTAAGAGAAAGATTGAGATTTTCTTCACCATACTAGTCCTTCTTTCCGCTTTTTCTTCGGTTTTGGTACTGCTTTCATTATACTAAATGTCCATTCCTTTTGCAACGATAATATTAAGGTTATTTTCCGGGAATTAAAACCACCCCTTTTTTAGGAGTGGTTGCTGCTACTTGTGTTTGTTGATTAACGGTTGTAGAATTCAACAATCAGATTTTCTCTGATGTCGGTCAGGATTTCGCTGCGTTCTGGGTAACGGACAAAAGTACCTACGCCGGTGTTTTCGTCGTATTCCACGAACGGAACCCGGGCAACGGTTTGTTCAAGCGCTTCTTTAACAACGCTTAAACCGCGTGATTTTTCTTTCAGGCTGATTTTTTGACCCGGTTTAACCAAAATCGACGGAATATCGGCTTTTTTGCCGTCTAACAGAATATGACCGTGGGTAACAAGTTGGCGGGCTTGACGACGGGTAGTTGCAAAGCCTAAACGATAGACAAGATTGTCAATTCTCGATTCCAACAGGAACAAGAAGTTGTCGCCTTGTTTGCCAGGAAGTTTTCCGGCTTTTTCAAAAAGGTTCCGGAATTGTCTTTCGTTAATGCCATATGTGAAACGGACTTTTTGTTTTTCCTGTAATTGAAGACCATATTCGGAAAGTTTGCTGCGACGTTGTCCGTGTTGCCCTGGAGCAAATGGACGGCGTTGCAATTCTTTACCGGTTTCAAGAACAGAGAACTTTAGTCTTCTCGCTTGTTTCCATACTGGTCCGGTATAACGTGCCATGTTTTTTTCCTCCTTCATTTATAAAATAAACGTGAGATAAAAAATCCGTAACTGATTATAGGCAGATTGTCCTAGTGCTTTCGCCTAAGCAGCGAGGTTACTCGCATCCATCTACGTGACAGTCTACTTCTACCATCATTACAAATGCTGCTTTTATCGCACGAAATATATTATACCTTTTTTTGCGTTTTTAGTCAAACAATTCGATTTTATTTTGGCTTTTAGCGATTTAAGGCTTTTGGCCGTTTCCTTCCCAGAATTTGATATTCATGGTCATTTTGGAAATCCACGGGTCAAAGAAGTAAAGGAGCTGCGGAAGGAAAATCAGAACCAACAAAGCGGACAACAGAGCTCCGCGTCCGATTAAGGAACCGATGGCGGAAACCCCTTCGACGCTCGAAATCAAAGCTAGAATAAAACCCGCGGATGCCATGATTAACGACGAAGTAAGGATGGAGTTTCCCGAATTGACAATCGAACGCATCATGGCGCGTTTTTTGTTCATCGATTTCCGGTTGTCCAAATACCTTCCGGTTAACAGAATGGCATAGTCGATGGTGGCCCCAAGCTGAATGGAACTGACTATCATATAACCGATGAAAATCAGCGGCTGATTCATTAGATTCGGGATGCTCATGTTGATCCAAATCGACAGTTCGATAACAAAAACCAAAATGAACGGCAAAATCAGGGACTTAAATGAGAAAATCAAAATAATCAGCACTGCGATTATCGAAAGCAGATTGACTTTGACAAAGTCGCTTTCCACAACTTCCTTGATTTCCATGACGCTAGGGGTAACGCCCAACAAGTAATAGTTTTGATAGGCGAGTTCGTCGGCGCTTGCTTTAATCGTCCTGACCGCATTAAACGCTTCTTCCGATTCGCTGGAGGTCTGAACCGAAATAATGATGCGCGAATAATTCGGCGACAGAAGCTGCGCTTCCATGTGCGGCGGAATGGAGTCTTTGATCCAATCTTCCGGCCTGCCGTAACCTTCGCTTTCCAACCAGGCCAAAAAAGCTTCTTCGATTCTTTTTGTTTCCGGCGTTTCCGGAAGGTTCAGTTTCGGAAGGTAAGTGGAGATATCGGTCATTTGGTAATAGGATTGGACATTGGCTTTGATGTTTAAGTTTTTCAGTCTCAGTTTGATATCGTCAATCAAACGGAACTCGGCTTTTTTGGTCTCCTCAATATTGATTACACCGTCGGTTTTGACGTGCGGAAGCAGTAAAACAATCATATTGGTATTGCCAAATTCTTTTTCGATACGTTCGATTTCGACGGCCGCTTCGCTTCCTTCGCCGGATTCCATGGCACTGTTGCCGTACAGGAATTTGTTGTTGTTTTGATAAATATAAGTCGGATAAACGAGCATGACCGCAATAATCGGAACGATAATCCGATAACGGAAAGCTTTGTCGCTTAAGCGTAGCAGTTTAGGCGCAAACAGACGGTGTCGGGTCTTTTCGATGCCCTTATCGAACAAAAGGATTAGGGAAGGCATGAATACAAAAACGCAGACAATGCTGAGAAGAACCCCTTTAATCATGACCAGCGCCAAATCGATACCGATTGAGTAACGCATAAAGAGCAAAGCGGCGAAACCTGCTACCGTCGTTAAGGAACTGGAAAGAATGGAAACATACGATTTGGAAAGCGCATTTTTCAGGGCTGTAACGTTGTCGCCTTTATTGTGTTCTTTTTCTTCGTGATAACGGTGCAAAAGGAAAATGGCATAATCCATCGAAACCGCAAACTGCAACAACGTTGCCGTGGAATGGGTAAAAAACGATATTTCGCCGAAAATCAGATTCGTTCCCATATTGATGACAACGGCCGCACCGATGACGATGATAAAGAGGAACGGTTCCAAAAAACTGGTGGTAAAAATAAAAAGAATCACTAAAAAAATAGGCAACACAAAAATCGTGATATTGAAAACTTCTTTTTCGGTGGCATGACGGGCATGATAGGTGGAAACCGCTGAACCCGCCATCGCGTATTTGTAATCGAGTTTATTCAGGTATTCGCGGATATCGGTAATCGTTTGGTCGGTGACATCGCTGTAATCACCGTTTTTGAAAACGACCTGGAAGAGGACTTTTCGGTTTTTGTAAAATTGGTTGACACCCGGGATATCCGCAAAATATTCCTGCATGGTCGCATCGGACAAAAAAACGTTTTCGAATTCCAACAAAATATCCGGTTCCACAAACGTATCGAGCCATAAAATGTCGAGGATTCCGTCATTGTTGTTGATAAGGGTCTGCTTAAGATTGATTGCCCGGTCGATGGTGATATTTTCAATCATGATGCTTGCTTGACCCATAATGCCAAACTCTTCTTCCATGACTTTCAGGGCTTGTTTGGTTCCCATGTCTTCGGGTAAGTATTTCGTAAAGTCGTAGTTGATTCTGACAAAGGGAAACATGATGGCCGAAGCCAACACAAGTAATAATGTTCCGGCCAAAAACCAGTAACGAAAACGTATAACGAATGCTGCCAGTCGCTTCATGTCTTAATTTTCCTTTCCTTCGATTCTTTGATCAAGCTGATAAAATAAATAACCGATGACTTTATTGAGCACCGGTGATAATTTGCCCGGCTCTTCGTGGTATTTGGATAAAACGTGGACGACGCTAGCCAAAGTGGCTTCGGTAATCGCTTCGGCAAGATCGTCGTCGATATGGCTGAATTCGAATTTTATCCGTTCCAAAACAGCCCCCCGCACCTGCTGATAAACTTTTTCGTATTTGGATCCTTTGACCTTGGTTAACAAAATCAAAATCGTGGTGCTGTAAGCCTCGCAGATTTTAACCAAACTTTTGATACTGTAGTTGAACCGCTCGTCAACCGTGATTCCGACGATTTCACGGTCGGTTTTGGCAATCAGATTGATGATTTGTTGGTAAGGTTCTTCCAGGATCTGATCCAAGATTTTTTCTTTGGAAGGAAAATAACGATATATATTACCCACCGTAATGCCGCTAAGTTTGGCAAGGTGGCGCATATTGACATCAAGAAATCCTTTTTGCATAAATTCGTCCGTGGCTACTTTGAGGATTCGTTCTCGGACTTCGGGTTTCAGATATTGCATAAATAAACCTCCGTTCATTTTTATTATATATCTATTCTATTTTTGTGTCAATGGAAATATTCATCTTTTTTTGGCTTATTTTGACCAAAAAAACAAAAGCCGAAAAAAGGAATCAATTTGTTTTTTTAATAGAAAAAAGCCCTGACTGTAAGCATGCAATCAAGGCTGTTTCGGATTTATTTTTTAAAATCAGGATTTTAATTGTTGTCTCCGAAATCCTTTCGGAAAGCATCGGCCAAGCGTTTTTGCCAAGGCGAAGTCGGTTCGAGTTCGCCGAAGAAGAAACGCAAAATATCCGGTTCTTTGACAAACTTAAGTCCGCCCACCAAGTCACGGTGGTTGTACAACCAAACAATTCGGTCAACGGCATAATTGACCTGCGATAGGGTAAAGACTCTTCTCGGCAAAGCGAGACGCAGCAATTCCACTTCTGCCAGTCTTTCCCGGCCGTCCGGTTCTCTTTGTTCGGACATGGTGCCGCGTTCCATACCTCTGATGCCGCTGACAAGGTATAATGCGGAGGCAAGAGCACCGGCAGGGTATTCGGATTGCGGAACATGAGGAAGAAAGCTCATGGCATCCAAATGGCAGCCGAGTCCTCCCGGAGGAGTAACAACCGGTACGCCGTGTTTTTCCAAGGCTTCCGCCATATAGGCGATAAATTCCGGACCCTGGTTGATGACTTCTTCATCCATCGTTTCGTCCAAACCGACCGCAATAGCTTCCATTTCTTTAACGCTCATGCCGCCATATGTGAGGAATCCTTCGTATAAAGGAACCAATTCTTTCATTCTTTCGTATAAATCTAGGTTTTTTAAAACAATTCCTCCGCCTTTGGCAAACCCGAGTTTGCGTGCGGAGAAATAGACAATGTCGAAAAGCTGGCAGATTTCTTTAGTTAATTCTTTGATGGTTTTGTGCTGTTCGGCGACTTCTCTTTTCTTGATGAAATACAGGTTGTCCTGAAGCAAGCTTGCGTCAAGCACCGTAATAACACCGTGTTTTTTGCACATTTCGGTTACTTCGCGGATATTGGCAAGCGAGAAAGGTTGACCGCCGATCAGATTGGTTCCTGCTTCCATGCGCAGGAATGCAATTTTTTCTTTCGGATACTGGGCAAAATACTTCTTCAACTTTTCGATATCCATATTGCCTTTAAACGGATGGGTGCTTTGAAGTTTCAACCCTTCGTCGATGACCAATTCGTCGACTTCGCCCCCTTGCAAAACAATATGCGATTTGGTGGTGGTGAAATGGTAGTTCATCGGCACCCGCATTCCCGGTTTGACCAAAGTTTTGGCGATAATGTGTTCGCAGGCCCTTCCCTGGTGCGCCGGCAAAAAAAACGGAAGTCCGAACAGCGAGGTTACTTTTTCTTCCAATTTGTAATAGGTTGCGCTCCCCGCATAGGCATCGTCGGCAATCATCATCGAGGCGAGCTGTTGATCGCTCATCGCATTGACGCCGCTGTCCGTCAGCATGTCCAAAAAGACATCCTGGTTTCTGAGCAGGAAAGTATTGTTTCCGGCTTTTTGAATGGCTTCCAACCGTTTTTCGAGCGGAAGCAAATGAAGTTTTTGCACAATTCGCACTTTGTGCATTTCCAAAGGTTGTTGAGGTAAAAATTTCATTTCGATTTTTGTCATTTTCTTTTCCTTCCTTATTCTATTAAATTTTAATAGGGTGAGGATGAAAAAAAGATTCATCCTCAGGCATAAGGACGAATCTAAATAGACCGTGGTACCACCTTACTTCGCTATTCTTTATAATAGCCTCACGTTTGTTTTGGGTTCTGGATGACAAACAACCAGGACAGACTCCCATATCCGTATTTCGCCTTTTTTCCTTTTGAAGCACTCGCACCGACCGTGCTCTCTCTGAACATTAAAAGGAGTTGCTACTGGACAATATGATCAACGTCCGTCATTTAGTTTTTATTAGTGCTGCTTTCGTGAAAGTCAAAAAGTCTTTCGCGTCAAGACTTGCACCGCCGATTAATGCGCCATCGATGTGCGGTAGCGCAAGAAGCGAGTCAATGTTGGATGTTTTGACACTACCTCCGTAAAGGATGCGGATGTTTTCCGCCGCGTCTTCACCATACATTGCATCGATTAAGAAACGGATAAATCCGATAGTTTCGTTGGCTTGTTCTGGGGTTGCGGTCCGGCCAGTTCCGATTGCCCAAATAGGTTCATAGGCAATAATCAGGTTTTCTACCTGTTCTTTGGTCAAACCCTGCAAATCCGCCTGGATTTGGGCTTTGATAACCTGTTCGGTTTTGCCGCTTTCCCGTTCGCTTAGGGATTCGCCTACGCAAAGGATTGGGATTAAATCCTTGTTAAACGCCGCATGCAATTTTTTGTTGACCGTTTCGTCGGTTTCGTTAAACATGGCGCGGCGTTCGCTGTGGCCGATTATGACATAACTGACGCCCAAACTTTTCAACATGTCGGGAGATATTTCTCCGGTAAAAGCGCCGCTCGATTCATAATGCATATTTTGGGCGCCGATGCGTAAGTTTTCTCCCTGCCGCTTGACTAAGCAGCGAAGGACGGTGAAAGGTGCGCAGATGACACTTTCCACCAAATCTTTGGAAGGCACTTCGTTGTTTACCGCATAAATAAACTCCAGTGCCTCTGGGCGGGTTTTGAACATCTTCCAATTACCCGCGATTACCGGTTTTCTCATTATTTTTCCTCGATTCTATTTATCTGTTAAGCATTCGATACCAGGCAATTTCTTACCTTCCAAGTATTCCAAACTTGCTCCACCGCCAGTGGAGATATGAGTGAATTTGTTTTCGTAGCCGTTATTGATGGCAGCCGAAGCGGAATCGCCGCCGCCGATAATTGTGATTGTACCTTCCATGTTAGCCAAGACTTCGCATAGACCGATGGTTCCTTTGGCGAAACGTTCGAATTCAAAAACACCCATCGGACCGTTCCAAACAACGGTTTTGGCCCCCTGCAATTCTTTTTTGAACAGTTCGAGCGTTCCTTGGCCGATATCGAGACCCATTTCGTCCGGTTTGATATCGTCGGTGGAAGCTGTACGGGCCGAAGCATCCGGAGCAAATTCTTTGGTTAGAACTACGTCAACCGGAAGTACAAGTTTGCCTTTGCCTTTTTCAAGCAAACCTTTAGCTAGTTCTAAAAAATCGTCTTCGCATTTGGACAAACCGACTTCTTTGCCTTGGGCTTTGTAGAATGTATATGCCATGGCACCGCCGATTAGAATTTTGTCAGCTTTGGTTAATAGGTTTTCGATAACCGAGATCTTATCGCTGACCTTGGCGCCGCCGAGAATAGCCACAAACGGACGGACCGGATTATCCACCGCATTACCCAAGAACTTGATTTCTTTTTCCATCAGGAATCCGGCTACGCTGTCTTTATGATGCGCGGCAATTCCAACGTTGGAAGCATGCGCGCGGTGAGCGGTACCGAAAGCATCGTTGACAAAGCAATCGCCGAGGCTTGCCCAATAAGCGCCGAGTTCCGGATTGTTTTTGGATTCTTTTTTGCCGTCGATATCTTCAAAACGCGTATTTTCAAACATAACGATTTCGCCCGGTTGCATTTCGGCGATGGTTTGTTCGAGCGCTTTGCCTCTGGTGGCAGCCACAAACTTAACGTCTTTTTTAAGAAGCGATGCGAGCTTTAAAGCAACCGGATATAAGCTGTTGCTTTGTTTATCACTTTCGCTGGCAACTCTGCCTAAATGGGAAAAGAGTATAACTTTGGCGCCCTGATCGAGAGCGTATTGAATTGTCGGTATAGCTTGGACAATTCGGTTATCGTCGGTGATTTTTCCGTCTAGCATCGGCACATTGAAGTCCACACGAATCAAAACTTTTTTGCCTTTTAAATCTATGTCGCGAATTGTTTTCTTTGCCATAATTACCTTCCTTTATAATATTATTTTCAATTACCTGTATTTTACACTTTTTTAAAGTATTTTGCAAGAATTAACAAAAGAAAACATTTTCATTTTAAAAAGGGCCTTCTTTGAGCAAACGTTCGACAGTCTTGATACGGTTTTGCAAAACCGTGATGCTTACATCAAGAATTAAGGAATTGCCGTCCACAAAGGCAATCAGGGTTTTTCCTTTTCCCAAATTCTTCGTCTCCGCAATCTTATAATAATTCAGATAGTATTTTTTGTTTCCTGCTTTGACCGTCATCAAAACAAGGCAGGGACTGATGTAAATCGGGATATTTTTGTGCAGGTTAAAGCGCAGTCTGATTGCGTCAAGCCTACCCTTTAAGGTTGTCAGGTGCGCAATGCACAGTTCGTTCAAAAACTTAAGACAAGACTGTTGCAACGGAATGATTTGCTTGTTGGCATAGTGAAGGTCGTGCCTGATGCCTTCGGGAGTTTTTTCCTCAACCATATAAAAGATTCCTTCTTTTGGCATATTCACCTCCAAAAAAAGAAGTCATCGGGGGGACGACTTCTTTTTGTTAATTAATCTTCCTTGATTCTTAATTCGGTTTCGATATCGAAGAAGTGGCATTTGCTCATATCGAAAGCAAGAGTAATCATATCGTTGATATGAATGTCGGTCCGCGCTTTGATTTTTGCGGTTACAGGTTGACCGGCAACATTGTTGCTTTGAACTCTAACCGTAATCAATGATTCAGGACCAAGCAATTCCGCTACATCGACTTTCAGGGTCAAAGTAGCATCTTTGAATTCCGAAATGTCGGCTGCATCGTCTTTGATGTCTTCCGGACGGATGCCCAATACAATCGGTTTATTGAGATATTTCTTTTCTTTCAACATATTGAATTGTTTTTCCGGTACACGCAAACGGCTAACACCGTGTTTGTGATCGCCGCATTCAAAGAATCCGTCGTCACCGACACGGCCTTCGATAAAGTTCATTGGTGGAGTACCGATGAAACCGCCGACAAACATATTGTTAGGGAAGTCGTAAATTTCTTTTGGTGCACCGATTTGTTGGATCCAACCATCTTTCATAACGACGATTCTGGTAGCCATGGTCATAGCTTCAATTTGGTCATGGGTAACATAGATGGTTGTTGTTCCCAAACTTTCGTGCAATTTGATTAATTCCGAACGCATTTGCACACGGAGTTTAGCGTCGAGGTTGGAAAGAGGTTCGTCCATCAGGAATACTTTCGCATCCCGAACGATGGCCCGGCCCAAAGCAACACGTTGACGTTGACCGCCTGACAAAGCTTTTGGTCTACGGTCAAGGTAAGGTTTCAAGCCAAGTGTTTCGGCAGCGCTTTGAACGCGGCGATCGATTTCATCGCGAGAGAATTTGCGAAGTTTCAAACCGAATGCCATATTGTCGTAAACGGACATGTGCGGATAAAGAGCGTAAGATTGGAAAACCATCGCGATATTGCGGTCTTTAGGTGCGACATCGTTCATGACTTCGTCGTCAATCAACAATTGGCCGCTGGTGATTTCTTCCAAACCGGCAATCATCCGTAAGGTTGTTGTCTTTCCGCAGCCCGACGGACCAACCAAAACAATAAATTCACGGTCTTTGATTTTGAGATTGAAATCAAAAACGGCCTGAACGTTATTGTCGTAAATCTTGTTAATATTCTTTAGTTCTACAGTTGCCATAAAATTTCTCCTTTATAAAAATTTCTACACTAAAATTATACCAAAAAAACGCAAATAAAAAATAGACAAACCATCCAAGAAATCGGATGGTTTTTCGGCAGTTTGTTAAATTATTTGATATTGAGTAAAATATTGATGGAGCATGCATGGGAAAACCGGTCCAGTTTGAGTCCCAGTTCTTTCGACAATTGGTCGAGTTTGTATAGCAGGGTGTTCCGATGCATGTAGAGAGATTTTGCGGTGGCGGAAACGTTGAGATTGTTGCTGAAGAAAACCCGGATGATTTCCAATGCTTCGTCTTTGTCTTTTAGGGAAGAAAACAACCCTTCCTTGATTAATTTCAGCATGCAATAATCCTCGCTCCCGGCAAGGGCCAGAATAAAGTCCGCCAAATCGGTATAATCTTTTTTGCGCATGACGCCGTTTTCGATTACGGTTTTGACGTATTGCTTGATATTTTCGCCCGGCAACCGATCGGTAAAAAAGAAACCTTCGTGAACGGTGATTTTGGAACCGAAGTCATCGCTCAAGGTTTGAAATAGCGGTTCCAAATCGATGTCGAAGCGGTCGAAAAAGAAAACCAAGGTATATTCCAAAAAGGAAATGGCATATATATCCCGAAAGATGTCTTTAAGCATGCTGTGGAGCTGGTCGTTGCCTGCTTCCAATTCATGGTAAAAAAAGAATTTGCCGCGTTTTTGGGCAAAAGGATAACTTTTTCCTTCCCAAAGATATTCATGGATTTGTTGCATCAACGCATTGTCGAAATGGAAAGTCTTTTCGATATACATCGATTTAATCAATTGGTATTCGTTTTTGGTTATGTTTCTGTCAATCCCGAACAATTGGCCTTCTTCGTTGAAAAAATAATAAAAACGGTTCGGTTCCAATGTACTTCCCGGTTTGACGATGCGATTTCCGTAAATCGAAAGCAGCTTCTTAAACATCTTATCACCTTAGTTATTATACCATATTTTTTTCGGTTTTGCTGACAAAATTTTATCTTTATTTTCCTTGGGTCCGGAATATAATACTTACCAAGGAGGGTTAAGAATGAACGAAATATCCACATACCAGTTTTTCCTGCTTTACCAAACCAAAAACAATATCAAATTAATCGATGTGCGTGAAAGCTACGAATACGACCAATATCATATCGATGGTTCGCAAAATATCCCCTTACAGCTGCTTTTGGATAAGCATCACTTGTTTGTGAACTCCCTGAACCATTATTACCTAATCTGCCACAACGGCGCCAAAAGCAGGATTGCGGCCATCTTTTTGGCCAATCAGGGGATTTCGGCCACAAGTATTGTAGGGGGCATTTCCCGGTGGCCGGGACGTTTGGTCAAAACTGCCAAATACAAAAGTTATTAATCGTAGATATAGGGTTTGAGTTTCCGGACGACCTGTTCGTATCCCTTGGTGCTCAAATGGATTCCGTCCAACGTATATTCACGCTTTAGATTATCGTTTTCGTCAATCAGTTCGTCATATACATTGATAAAAGGATAACCCAAAGCGTTGGCTTTTTCCTCAAGAAGACGGTTGACTTTCCGGATGATCGCGTTATTGGCTTTGTTTCGGAAGACCCAAGTAAAACGCAGGAAAGTTTTATTTAGCGGATACCAGGAAATGATATAGATATTCGGAATGTCTGACAAAGCTTCCACAATTTTCATTATCCGTTCCACCATTTCTTCGGGCCGAATTTTGCGTCGGTGAAAATCGTTGATTCCGATCAATAAAAAAAGTTTTTGCGGTTTAAGTTCGGTTATTCCGTCAAGACGTCGCATGACGTCAGATGTATTGTCCCCCGCAATCCCCCGATTATATATTTCCACATCCGGAAAAAAGTCGTTGACCGGAAAGAAGTCCGTCAAAGAATCGCCCAAAAAGACGATTTTTTCGGTTCTTGCATGTTGATTCAAAATCTTAAAGTCGTTGGCTTTATCGCTGGTTAATTTCTTAAAAAGTTTCAGGATGATAAAATACAGGGCTATGCTAAATACCAATACACTGACAACCGATACCATTACAATTTCTAATGCACTCATGTTTGTTCCTCGCTTTATCCTATTATAACAAAAAGTTCGGATTTTTTTGCCGATAGTGCATATAAACCATGCAAAAACAATCAAATAAGAATATAAAAAAAGCTAAGAAAAATTTGTTTTCAAAAACTTTTGTTTTCTTAGCTTTTTCTTTTGGGGTAATTTTTGATTTTTAAGCTTCTTTGATTCTTAAGGCAATCAACGTCATGTCGTCGTTGGTTTTCAGTTCGTTCTTAACCGCAAAATTAAACAATTCGTAAACGATGCGCTGAGGAGTTAGGTCTTTGACGGATTTCAGAAAAGTTTCCAGTCGGTTGGCGTCGACGACGTTTTCCAGAATTCCGTCGCTGCTCATGATGATGACATCGTTATCTTTGAGGGGCACTTCATAGTTTTCCACCAATTCTTCGATGCCGAACGGCAAGCTTTTGTTGATGATTTTTTCGAGGCTTCCGTCCTGATGAATAATATAGGACGTACATCCTCCCATTTTGTAAAACTTCGCCGTTGTTTTGAAACGGTTGATTTCGAGCAGATCCAGCGTGGCATAGCGTTCCAAATAGTCCTGAATGACATAAAAGGTATTAAGAATTTCCAACGCGGTGGACGAATCGAGGTTCAAGGACAACACGTCTTCCACAAGTTTCAGCGTAATGTTGCTTTCGTAAAAAGCACTGTAGCCTTTGCCCATGCCGTCGGAAATGGCGCTGATGAACCGGCCGTTGTTTAAATCTTTGATGATATAATTGTCGCCGTTGATTTGGGTGCCGTCGGAAGCGATGGCACCGTAACCGTACAGTACGTCGATTTTGATTTCCGGAATGATTTTTAAGTAAAGGGTGTTCCGTTCTTCTTTTTCAAACAATACACTCACCCTCTTTTCCATGACGTTTTGGCAAATTAGGGAGATGGCCGAGTGAATGTCGTCCCATTCGGATTTTGCGGCTTTGATACCCAGTGAAATCAGAAAATCATTGACAAAGGTGCGTTTGACTTCGAAATAAGTAATATGGTAACCGTAGCCGATAATTCTTCGCTTCACTTCCGCAAACACTTCGTATTTCAGTTCTTCTTTGGAAGCCCTGTCGACCGCGTATTTTCGGATGGCGCTCGCGATTCCGCCCATTTGGGCAACCAATGAATTGTTTTTAGTTTCGCTTTCGTCATACAAAGCCACGTTTTTTCGCAAACTTCTTCCCGTGTATTCGAGTTCCCTGACATGGGGACAATAACGGGTAAACTGATAATATTCGTCGCTGTCCTGAGCCTGTCCCACGATTATATCCCGAAAATAGATATATAGTCCGGCCTTATAATGGCTGTAGCATTCTTTTTGTTTGTCGCATCTTTGGCAATGTTTTTGGACCAAGGTCTTGATTCCGTCGCTGATGTGCTGGTTGTATTCCTTGGGCAATTTGATGCCATCGGAAAAGCGTTCCAAAAATGAAGCAAAAGCGAGAATTTCCTGATTGATTTGCCCGGTAACCTGTTCGTAAACTTTTTCGTAAACTTCTTCCTCCACGACTTTTTCTTTGATCAGAAAATTCTTCAGGATTTCAAACACCACGCTTGTGGCCATCATCGAAAGCAGCGACAGAAAATGATAATCGGTTTTGGCCAAAATCGCCACCGCCAGAAAAATATTCAAAGAGATTATCGGGTAAACAAACGGCATAAAATAGAATGCGCAGACAAACGGCAAAAACAATCCTTCCCGGATCTCAAACCCGAACAGAAGGGTAAGCATGGCGATAACCCCGTAAAGCATGGCATTTTGACCCCGAAACGATGTTCCGAAATACATGCCGAAATAGACCGCTGTCACCAGCCCCGCATTCACTCCCTGGTATTCGACCCAGGTTGCCCCAAGAATCGTGACCAAAGCGATCAGAATTTCCAAAAAAGAATTGTCATAAAGACTTCGCATCATTTTTTTGGCTTTTAAGGCTTCGACCAAACTGTGTTCCAAATAGACGTAAAAACTTAAGGAGATAATATTCAGGATTATCAGATGCCAAGGCGACGGAAGCATACCCGCATTTATCAAACCCGCCCGGTCCAATATTACGCTCGAGATTACATTTAAAAGCAAAATGGCCCCGTAGACATAAAAGCCTTTGGAAATCCTGTGCAGCAGCATTTGCAAAATATAGACGATTGCGGTTAAAACCAAAAAGTATATGACAAATTCCTTCGCAAACAAAAGCAAAGCAAGAAAGCTCGGAATTAACATATAAAAAATATTACGGTTGTCTTTCAGGACATAAAAGATAAGCAAAGGCAAATACAGCGTAAAACCAATCGGAAAAAGCACGGTCAGGACGCTGAAAAAAGCGATAACGATTAAATTGATCTTTTTGAACAAATCGGTCATTCCTTTCCGGGTGTAGACCAATTATACAATGTTTCAAAAGGCATAATTTATCATTTTTTGGTTTTGTCAAAGCTCTTTTTAAAAATAAAAAAAGATGCCAAGGACGGCATCTATCGTTTTCGTTATTAATTTAATTAAATTTCGGTAAAGGCATCCTTTCCCAATCCGCAGTCTGGGCATACCCAATCGTCAGGTAAATCTTCGAAAGGGGTTCCAGGCGCGATTCCTTGTGTCGGATCGCCTAATTCGGGATCGTAAACATAGCCGCATACACATTCGTATTTCTTCATATTATTTCCTCCTCGATTGTTTTTAACATTATATCACGAGTAAACTTGCGATGCAACTAAAAGGATTATTAATAGTTGTTTTTACAGCTTTTCCCCGCATTGATTGCAATATCGCGCATTTTCGTCGTTGAGAGCGCCGCACAGTGGGCAACGCAGATTGACTTTATGAGTCGAGCGGGGATTGCCGTAATCGTCTTCTTCAAAATGGCGGCTGCGCCCTTTGCTGCCAACAACCACCATCAGGATGGCGAAAAATGCAAAGAAAAACCAAGGGATAATCGGTAGAAAAGGCAAACCTCCCCCAACAGCCATAAAGCCGGTCAAGCCGAAGGCCACGAAAGAGACCAAAACGCCGACAAAGAAAACGGTCTGTAGTATTTTTCTGTTATTGTTCTTCATGACACACCTCTGATTGTTTTATATTCATATCTTTACATAAAGAATTCCGTCGTTTTGCATCGGCAATTCATCAATGATACTGCCGTTTAAAAAATCACAGCAGCCGCCCAATGCTACCGGATTGACTGAAAGGCTGTTGAAAAGCAGCACCCGTTTTCCGAGCAGTTTCGCCCTTTGGGCATAATCCGCCTTTTCCCGATTGTTCCAGGTATCGCTTGTGTAATTTAAGTAAACCGGCCAAAGCACCACGTCGTTATAAAGCAGATTGGCGCGCCGGACGTTTTCGTCATACCAAAAGTCGCCGCACAAACCCACCAGAAAGTTTTTATCCATATAGGAAAAGGTTTGGAAAATTTCGCCTTCTTTGTAGTGTTCTATTGAAGCAATCGGTTCTTTCCAACCGGGCGAAATCCGACGGTAGTTATTGATTATTTTGCCCGTTTTGTCGATAAACATGAAACTGGAGTATATTTTGTCTATTGCTAACTCGAGATAACCGAACCCGATTGCGATATTCAGTTCGGCGGCCTTGTTTCCGATAGCTTTGATGGTGCCATTTTCCTGACTTAAGGCAATGTTACGGTCAACCGAAAAATCCCATTTCAAGGCATCGAAACCCTGCAGGAAAGCTTCCCCGAAAAGAATCGCATCGGCCCGATTGTCGGATGCTTCTTTCATCGTATCGTAAATGGTTTTGAGATTGAGATCAATCCGATTGTTGACAAAATATTTGGATGCTAAACCAACTATCATATCCGTTTCCTCTTTTGAATATCATACCTTATTACGGCCGTTTTCGCAAGAAAAGCGTTAAAGGTCCTATAAAAAACGCTTTAGAATTATCCTAAAGCGCTGAAAGTCTAGTTCGTTTTCAAAGTTTTTTTGGCCTTTATTTTGGCCAAGAAAACATTGTACCATCTTTTCTCTTTTTCGAGGGTGATGATTTCGAAAGCCGTTATGAAAAGGGCATTGAAGATAACCATCAAAAAAGAAATTACCCAGGCGTTGAGGAACGGATGGTCTTTTCCGAGCGGCGGAGTAATCAAATACATGGCATTGATATCGTAACCATTATTGTTCATAATCCAGTTAAGAATTAAACCGACCGGCAAAAAGATTAGGAGTAAACCCATCAAAAAAGCCAAATTGTTTTTCATTTCAATTTTAACGAAACCGCCGGTAAAAGCATACAAACCGGTTAGCAACAGGAAACTGTGCGAAAGAAAAGCTTTAAAAGTGCTCCAATCGAAGATATCGCCGCCGGTATAAAAAGCGGACGGTTCAAAAAGAGTAATGATGCCGCCGTAAACGCTGTAATAGGCAAGGAAAGTGATTAAAAATTTGCGGGCCTTGCCGTCAAACAGAAAAACCCCCGGCCAAAGCATCATCGAAACATTGCAAGGGTAGATTGGGAAAAACGTCGACAGTCCTGTTTCGCTGCTGTGAAGAACTACCATGTTGTAGTAGTAAACACTGATGTGGGAAAGCAAACAAAGGACCCCGAAAATCTTAAGAATCGCTTCTTTGACACTTTGCTTTTTGACGGTATAGTGCAAACCCACAAGAATTCCTAGGGTTAAAACAAGTGAGATTACCACATAAAGGAGCCACTTGATATCATAAGTACCTGAACCCATAAACATAAACCTCTTTTCTTTTAATTTTTTCAAGCAATTTTAACATATAGCGACCTTTTTCGCAATCCGCTTTTGTGCTTCCCAAGGGTTGTATTTATGCCTTTTGTCGTGTTTTACAAACTTTTAAATAAAAAAAACAACCAGTTTTCTGGTTGATTTTTTCAATTGGCAAATTCTTTTTTGACAAAGGTTCTGTAGGCAATGAAGAATGAAATTATGGCAAGAACCGTGAAAGTCAAAAAATTAACCACTTCAAACGTATAACCGTTTTTTAACACCACCAGCGGATCGCTGAAAGTATATGGGGTCAAATATTTCAAAGCATCCAACCATTTATTGTCGGTTAAAGAGGCTATCAAAGACACGATATAAAGAGGTAGGGGTATCGCCATGGCATTTAGTTGTTTGATGTTTTTCTTTGACAGTGTTCCGAGCAGGGTGCCGAAACATACGAAAATCATCAACAACACCCAGGACAACAAAGCAAAAAGAAGCAGTTTGGCAAACGATGCGTAATCGTTGATGATTACGATTCCCAAAACGATAAAGATAAGGTTACCGAGCATAAAGGCTGTTATTTGGATAAAACCGGCTGTCATTTTGCTTAAGAAAAAGGTTTTTCGCGCAACCGGAAGCGTATAAATCAAATCGGTAGATTTTTCCCGTTCTTCTTTGGTTATCGTGCCAAATCCCAAAAGGGTTGCATAAAGAGCGCAGGTCAGCTGAAAAATCATTCCGCCTTCCATCGCAAAATATTCAATCAGGTTGCGCGGGATTCCTCCGAAAATATCCACGATTTCGATAAATTCCTGCGGCATTTGGTCAAAAACATCGTCAACCAAAGGATAGGAAATAAGGATGACAAACATCGAAAGTCCGACAGCCACCGTCCAGACAATTAAACTTTTGAAGTTGCGTTTCAATTCCATTAAGACAACTTTGTTATTAATCATGGCCGTTCTCCTTGTGGTAGTAATGCATGAAGATTTCATCCAGGGTTAAGTCAAAAATAGCCAGTTCCGTTAAGTCGCAGGACGACAACGCTTTGGTCAATTGGTTGATGTCGCCTTTAAACGAATATTCCTCCCGGTTCCCTTCGGTTTTCAGAAGTTTCAAACCTTCCAGTTCGAGTTTAACCCTTGGGGTAACCTTCACCTTTTTGTAAGAAGACGATTTGATCGCTTCGATTGTATCGCTGAAGAGTATACGCCCTTCTTTAATCAAAACGACCCGGTCGCACACTTTTTCAACTTCCGCAAGCACATGGCTGGAAAGAAGAATCGAGGCGCCGCGGTTTTTGGCTTTGACCAGCAAAGACAGGAAAGTCTGTTGCACCAGCGGATCCAAACCGGAAGTCGGTTCGTCCAAAATGAGCAATTCCGGTTCATGCATCAGGCTGGCCACAATTCCGACTTTTTTCTTGTTTCCGAGCGATAAATCCGCAATTTTCTTTTGCAGGTCCAAATCCAATGTTTCGGCTAATTCTAAAAAAGCTTCTTCTTTTACTCCGCGAATGGAAGCAAAATATTTGAGCTGGTCATATACGGTCATTTCCGAATACAGATTGACTTCGCTCGGCAAATATCCGATTCTGCGGTTGTTTCTGTGGCTCGGTTGTTCGCCGAAAACAGTAACGCTACCGCTCGTAATGTTAAGCAGATTCATCAAAACCCGGATAACCGTGGATTTTCCCGCTCCGTTCGGACCGATAAAACCCAAGATTTCCCCTTGTTTTAAAGAAAAGCTGACATCCTCTACGCCACGCGCGGGTCCGTAATATTTTTTTAAGTGGTCGATGGCGACAATATCCATGGCATTTCCTTCCCTTTCTTTATTAATTTTGTTGATCGAATTTTAAGGCCAAATAATAAAAGTAAGTGGACAGTTTGTTGAGATAAGAAAAAATCAGTTCGTCCCCTTGATATTTGGCAAACACCTGGGCATAAGCCAGTTCCGCCCTTCTGGTTATCGCACGCACGATATGGGTTTTGGCACCCAACAAAGTAATGCCCGGCGTCACAAAACCTTTTTCGGGGATTGTTTGGGCTTTTTCTTTTTCAATCAAAGCCAGTATTTCGTTTACCTGGCTTTCCCCGAAATCGACATTTGCCCCCGCAACCTTCCCCATGATTTTGGATAGGGTGTTCACAACGGTTTTCAGAGTCTGGATGGTTTTATCATCTTTTAGGTGATGAGTCAGTTCCATGACAAAACAGGACAATTCGTCCACCGTGCCGAAAAAATTGATTCGTTCGTCGGTTTTGGTGGTTTCTCCCCCGACCAGGGCGGTTTTCAAAGGATTCTTTTTCATAATCAACCTCTTATTTATTGAAAGTTATGGTAAATTCGGTTCCTTCGTGAAGCGTGCTCTTGACATCCAGCGTTGCGCCGTGTACCGCGCATACCTTTTTAACGATCGTTAAACCAAGACCTGTTCCTCCCGTCAAACGGCTGCGGCTGTTGTCGATGCGATAAAAACGGTCGAAGATTTTCGTCAGGTGTTTTTCGTCCATGCCGATGCCCGTATCCGCAACAATCAGCTGGGCTTTGGAAGAAATATCTTTGGTTTTGATAATAACGGAACCAAAGTCTTTGTTGTATTTGATTGCATTGTCCACCAAATTGTCGACCAGGTTTCTGATTAACGTGCTGTTGCCCTTAAAGGAAACCGGTTCCAAAGCGAGTTCGAACGCGATTTTGTTACGGCCGGCCATTTCCCGATGCGTCTCAACGGAATCGTTGACTACCCTGACCAAATCGACCTCTTCCGAAAGCGGCAATTGGTTGTTGTGGTATTCGAGATTCGAAAGATAAAGCAATTCGTCAATCGTTTCCTGCATGCGTCGGGCTTCCAGGTAAATCCGTTCGATAAAACCGCGGGTTTTTTCGTCGCATTCGCCGTAACCGTTGATAATTAGTTCGGAAAAACCGCTGATTGAAGTAATCGGTGTTTTCAGTTCGTGGGAAGCGTTGGCGATAAACTCCGCTTTGGCTTCTTCGTTTTTGCGTTCGTCGGTGACATCCATAATCAAAACGACTATGACTTTGATAGTTTCTCCTTCGTCAAGCCAGGCGTTTTCCAAATGGGTAATCGTAAAACTATAAATTTTATTGTTAAGCTGATCGTGATAATCGAAGGTTTTGTTCTGTCCTTTGCTCAAGCAACGGGAAAGCATTTGTAATATTTCTTCGTTGAGCGGAATTTCCGTGAATTTGGCGTTTTCTTTGGGTTTGGCTTCCAAATGCAGACTTTTCAGGGCATACTCGTTGATAATCTGCAACCGTTCCTTTTGGTCGATAATCATAATGCCCTGTTGCATGTTGTTGATGATAAAGTTGATTTTGGCGCTTTCGCTTTTGATTTTTAAGATACTGCGGGAAATGTTTTCGTTGATTTCGTTGATTTCGTCCAAAGAAGTTTTGACTTCGATAAACTTGTGATCGGGATTGATCCGTTCGTAGTTGCCTTCGTTCACGGTCCGCAGATGATTTGTGATATCGTTGAACACTTCGATGATGATATCGCTTGTTTTTTTGTTGTAGATGATGCTGAAGACAAGCACCCCGATAATCAAAAGAAGCATGTAGAAAACGCTGTTTAAGACATAGCCGGTATTGTTTTCGCTCGGAACGCTCGTGCGGATGATGATGTCGTTGGTGACTTTTCTGATGTAATAAATCGATTGGGTCGTTTTGTCCAGATACAGGCGTTTCTGATCCACCTGCAGCGAATTGGCGAGTTCAAGTTCCTTCGCCGTCAGATTGCCCGAAGGATTGTCGGTCCGGCTGTCGTAGATAATGGTACCGAGGCTGTTGGCAATCGAGATATTCATCCATTGGGGATTGGTCGTATACTGATTGATTAACTGCAGGATTTCGCTTTCCGATTCGGTAGCAAGCACTTGCGAACAGAAGACATTGGAGATATATACCAGGTCGTTTTCAAGCTTTTTTCGGTTATTGTAGGAAGTGATGAATAAAGAAACGAAAAAGAAAATGACAAGGCTGATAACCGTTATGATGGTGTTGCGTTTGATGATTTCGTTTCTCATTTTTTTCACATCCTATTTGGGAATAATATAGCCGATTCCTCTGACAGTTTCGATATAGACATCCGGAGTTACTTTGGCGAATTTGTCGCGAATGGTTTTGATGTGGACATCGAGCGAACGCGTTTCCGCAAACTGTTCAAAGCCCCAGACATCGTGCAACAGCCGGTCTCTGGTGATGACATTGCCGACATTTTCCATTAAGAGTTTCAGTACCTGATATTCCTTGACGGTAAGTTCGATCGGAACATTGCATAAAAGGCAGCTGTGTTTGTCGAGATTTAGCTGCAAATCCCGGACAATCAACACATTCTGGTTGACTTGGTCGACTTTACGCAAATTGGCGCGAATCCGGGAAATGAATTCCAAAACCCCGAACGGTTTCGTGATGTAATCGGAGGCGCCGTTGTCGAGCCCTTTGACAATGTCGGGTTCGGAAGATTTGGCGCTTAGGATAATCACCGGGATATGGGAATACATGGAATCGCTTTTGAGTTTTTCCAAAACTTCGAAACCGTCCATGTTGGGTAACATCAAATCCAGCACAATCAGATTGGGCTTTTCTTCTTTTAATGCCTCAAGCATCGCCAGCGGTTCGACAAAACCTTTCTTTTCGTATCCCCCAGCCGACAGCGCCGCTTCAATCAAAAAATAAATACTCTCGTCGTCTTCGACAAAAAAGATTTTTTCTTTCATAAACACCTCAATAATTATTGCTCATATCGTTTGTAAAAGTAGATAAACGCCAACAAAAAGCCGGATAAACAAAGCGTTACGATCGGAACAGTCAGATTGTATTTTTTCTCCATATAGACATCGCCCACGCCGAGTTCGAACGGAGTGTTCGGGTCATACGGCAAATGATATTCGTAAGCGAGGCCCTTGATGTTGAGCATGTGGATAACCGGGATTTTTTTGCTTAAGTAACGATCGATCAAACCTTCGTTTTTAATATTTTTCCCGAATTGATTGGAAAAATAACCCGGCTTGATGAGACCGTTGTCGCTGATAAAGGCCGCTTCTTCCCGACCCATCGCTACCAGATTGCCCCCCACGTTGATAAACAGTTTCATGTCGGGAACAGCTTGTTCGAAATAGGCCATCCGCTTTTTGATATTGGTTTCGAAGTCTGATTCGAAGATAAAGGTGGCAGGATTCTGTTTGATGCGTCCGATGATTTTTTCTCTTAAGTCTTCGTCGAATTCATCTCCCAAATCGTTGTTCCCCCCCAAGGAAATGTAATTGACGGGGTGAGACAGAATTTTTTCCTGAACCAGATAATCGAACATTTCCAAAAAGGTAAATTCGGGATGATTGGCCCCGTAGCTAGAGGCTCCGATGGAAATCATGATGCAAGGTTTCAGTTCGAATACTTCAATGGCACAGAGAACCGAAATGTTTAAACCCGGAAACGATCCGGAAAACACGACTCCGACTTCATCGCCTTTTTGGATATCCGCTTCTTTGAACATATCGATAATCACCGCCGCAAAATTCGGATTGAGCGACGTTCTTTTGGCTTCCAATACGCCCAAGGTGGTGGTGATGCCCGTGTAGCGTTCCCCGAGCAATCCCGTCTGCAGGATATCTTTCGTGGCCATCGGAATACCGAGTTCGGCTTTCCGTTCTTTGATTTTTTCCATCGCGAGGGCGCTTAAGCGTGTCGCTTCCTGCTTTTCTTCCACATAACGGCAAAAATCGGTCGTCGTGGAACTGAACGTTATGCCGTTTGCGACAATCAGGATCAAGGCCCAGATAATATACAAAACCTCAATATAAAACGGCGTTTTCTTCATTTCGTTAACCCCAATACTGAATCATGATGCCGATCAGTTCGACGATTCCGACAACAATCACCAGTGCCGGAAGCGTCTTTTTGACGCCCTGTTTGTAGAAATCGTTCGCAATCAATCCGGCAATCGTATACCCGATGATGGAAACGTTGAGCATGCTGATGGAAAAAGATTTTAAAAGCAGCTGCAAAACAAAATTAATCACAAGGCTGATGACAATCAATAAGACAAATCTTCTGCGGCCGAAGATAATGAAATAGCGCGAAGCCCATTTGACGACCAAATAACTGATAATCGCAATGACAACCGTATATATCATCCGGTCGACCTGGTTGAAATAAAGCACCATCAAACCCGGAACGATAATTCCCCCCGGGGAAATATCCGTGATTTCGTAAAAAATGATACTGATCAGTAAGCCGATTATGATGATGTTTGTCATGATTGCACCTCTTGAGCGTCTTTGAAAAATTGCAGGATTTCCATGCCTTGGCTGGCAATGTTTCCTATGGCAAAGATGACTTTTTCTTTTTTCAGATCTTCGACGGATCTCAGAATTTCGACCCGGGCAACATAATCTTTGCCAAGTTTGCGTTTGATGAAATGGGTATTGGTTCCGGTCAAAATGATTTTATGGTCGCTTAACTTTTTTAATAGTTCGATATGTTGCAAAACGCGGCTCGGACGGTCGTTCCGGCTGTTTAACAGAATCGTCATATCTTCTTTCGGATATTTTTGCAAGAGCTGATGATAAACCAGCATGATGGAATCGGGATCGTTGATGGAAAGACCGTTCAGGAAAACCGTTCCCGGTGTTTCGATGATTTCGAATGCTCCCGGATCAGGATAATAGTTTTTCATTCCTTCGTAGAACTTGTCCAAATCGAGTCCCAACACTTTTGCCACTTCCAAAGCGATATTGATGTTTTCGAAAAAAGTGTTCAACGAATCTTCCTTTTGGAAATCTTCGGCCACGTGGACTTCGGTATGGTATTTTTTGGCTTTTTCCTGGAAAATATTTAAGAATTGGGCATCGCCCAATACCAGATGCTTGGCTTTGGGAATCACATTCGCCAGGGATGAAGCGATTTCCGGCAAAGAAGAGCCCATCTCCTGAAGATGGTCAAGCCGGACATTGGTTATCACGGCAATATCCGCTTCGAGCATTTTGTCCTGGGAAATATATTGAAGTTCGGGGCTGACCGCCATGCATTCGATAACCAGAACTTCGGCTTTTTCTTTTTGGGCTAGGCGCATCATTTTCAGCTGTTCCCGGATGTTCGCAAGTCCCAATCTTTTGATTACGACCTGTTCGTTGGCAGTATTGATAATGGTGGGAATCGTTCCGGTCGTTTTCGAGAAAACCCTGAACCCGCAATTCCTGACCCCCGCATCAATCAGCCGGGTAATCGTGCTTTTGCCCCTGGTTCCGTTGACATGAATGACATGCGTAAAAGATTTTCTCAAGGACTTTTGGTAAAACCGTTCGAAAACGATATATCCGAGATAACCGACAATAAGCGCTCCGACAATGATTTTACTGGCCATTGTTGACTTCCCCCGCCAACAATTTCAGCACAAGCCCGATATTTCCCACATAATCGATTTGGTAGCAAGGAACATCGTTTTCGACCACAATATTGGTCAGGAACTTGTCGGAGTCGCCGTAGGTCAAAAACAAATCCAGACTGGCGCCGCTGAAGACGGTTTCGATGATTTGGTCCGAGGTCGAACCCCGTCTGGCCATTCCCCCGATATGCCAGGCAATGAACGTAATTTCCTTGTTTTTTGTTTTGGTCATAAAGGCCTGGGAACGCGCCATTTCTTCTTCCAGCGTAAGATGCGCGCTGGTTAATCCTTTGATACTGCAACCCACAATCGCCATTACGACCGCGCCGGCGGGAACATCTTCCGGTTGCAACATATTGTCGTGGGTATATTCGAATAAATTGAGGTAATCGACTTCGATCAGAAAATCCTCGATATCGATGGCTTGGCCAATCGAAGTGATATAGACCGGTTTGTCCTTGACAATCCCCAAAAATTCGGACGGGAAAACATCGAAAGTAATATCGATCGGGTTGTTTTTTGGGGGTTCGTCGCAGCTGGAAATCAGCAAAGCTAGTGCGACCAGCACAAAAAAACCCAAACCAATCAAAACGATGATTCTACTTTTCTGTTTTCCGATATGTGGCAATTCCTTTTTCAAATAAATCATTCCCTTCACTATCGTAAGTGACTATGGCATAAAAGTTTTCGACTTCCAATTTATGAACGGCTTCGGTGCCCAAATCGGGATACGCAATCACTTCGCTTTTTTTAACCGTTTCCTGAATTTTCGCTCCCGCTCCGCCGATAGCAGAAAGGTAAACCGCACCGTATTTTTTAAGCTGTTCTTTGTATTCTTTGCTTCTCGGTCCCTTGCCGATCATCATTTTCAGACCCCTTTCCATCAGGGCTTCCGAATAAGGGTCCATCCGGTAACTAGAAGTAGGCCCGCAGGAACCAATCGGCTGATCCGGTTTGGCCGGAGTCGGTCCAACATAATAAATGGCGCTGCCCTGCAATTCGAACGGTAAGGGGCTGCCGTTTTCGATTGCTTCCACCATCCGTTTGTGGGCGGCGTCTCGGCCCGTATAAATGATGCCGGAAAGATAGACGATATCGCCGGCTTTTAACGATCTGACATCACTGTCCGTCAAAGGGGTTTTTAAATGTCTGGTTTCACTCATGTTATCACCTACAAAACCACGCTCTTGTGACGGGAGGCATGGCATTGAATATTGATTGCAACCGGCAGACTTGCAATGTGGCAAGGATAGGTATTGACCTTAACCGCCAAAGCGGTAACGGTTCCGCCCAGTCCCATCGGACCGACGCCCAAATCGTTGATTTCCTGCAACAATTCCTGTTCGAGTTTTCGGGCAAGCGGATCGGTTGCTTCGTCGTCAATTTCCCTAAGGACCGCTTCCTTGGCCAGCATGGCGGCTTTTTCCAAATTGCCGCCGAGACCGATTCCGACAATAATCGGCGGGCAAGGTTTTCCCCCCGCATTGAAAACCGTATCAAGCACCAATTTTTTGATGCCTTCGATACCGTCGGCCGGAATCAGCATTTTGACAAGGCTCATGTTTTCGCTTCCTGCGCCTTTAGGGGCGACCGTGATTTTGACCGTTTCGCCCGGTACGATTTTGGTATGAATGACGGCCGGGGTATTGTCTTTGGTGTTGACGCGATCCAACGGATGGCGTACCACGGATTTTCTTAAGAAACCGTCGATATAAGCATTTCTTACTCCCTGATTTACGGCTTCGTAGATATCGCCCTCAAAAACCACCTGCGAACCGATTTCCAAAAAGCAGACAACCATTCCGGTATCCTGGCAAATCGGCACATTGCGTCTAGCCGCAAGCAAATCGTTTTCGATGATTTGGTCGAGAATGCTTTTGCCGAGCGGGCTTGCTTCTTTTTCTTTAGCTTCTTTCAGTCTTTCGATAACGTTGACCGGAATATTTTCGCAAGCGTCAATCAGCATGTTTTTAACGGCTTCCGTTACAAGATTTAAGTCCAATAAACGCATAAATTAATCATTCCTTTTTTAAAATTATATCATGTTTGGAAAATTCTCAAAGGTTTTTAGTTACTTTTATTTTTCCGCTAAACCGACTGGTCCTGCTACGGGTGCAGCCGTTTGTACATCTGTTTTTTCTTTGGGATGATATAAAAGATTGATAAGTCCTGTGACAATGCTCGCAACGGTGAAGCGGACGATTACCAAGAGCCATCCTATCGCGCCGATCGACGCAAACAGAAGCGTATCTTCGATAATCGCATGGCAAAGGCAGAGAAACACTCCGACCAAAACGACATCCTTTTTGGTCATTTCCTTGTTGGTATAACTGGCAAGGATGGCCCCCGCGCCGTAGGTTATACCCAAAAGAATGCCGACCAAAAGCGGTGTCGAGGCTTGAGGGGTAATGCCCAAATGCTTGGTGAAATGGAAAAGTACTTTGTTGAGCCAGTCCAAGACTTTCAAAGCCTTCAAGATTTCCATGACAATCATAATTACCGCGATTATAATCGCTATCTTTAAAAGCATCCAAAAAAGACTTTCTAAAGTCGGCGGAAAAAAGTCGGTAATGAATTTCATTATTTTGTCCATATCAAGAGACCTTCCACACTAAATTCAGAATAAGGCCGATGAGGGTTGCGGCGAAAATTCTAATTAGGATTTGCAAATAACGGGGTATTTTTACACTCTTCAAAATCGAAGTTTCCATGACCAGAGAATGCGAAAAGCAAATCATAAAAGCCAAAGTCGTGATTTGATTTACGCTCAGACTGACAACAATCGTCTCCAGCACCGCCAGCCCCGCATAGATATTAATTCCGTTGGCAACCAAAAAGACCAAAGCGGTCTCGCCGGGAAGACCGAAGATTTTCATGATTCCTTCAAACCAGGAAGCGATGATATCGAGCAGGCCGGAATAATCAAGCAAAGATACCAACAAATAGACCGGAATAATTACTTTGAAAATTTTCAAAATCAGTTTCCAGGTTTTTAACAAGCCTTCTTTGGTGGCTTTCCATATTAATGTCATAATTTTGTCCTCTTTTACAATTCCTGTATCGGTTGATGCGGGATCGTGAACCATTTGATTTTTGCTTCGAAATCGTTTCTTTTTCCGGTGGTATAGATTTCGACAGAACCTTTCGCAACATTATCTTTAGATAATTGTAGCACATTTTCCAAAATAATGCTTGTCGGGTAACCACATTCCACATATGTGACATCGGGCAAAACTTTCTTCATCTGAAATTCCAACAAACCGAAATGCGTGCAACCGTGGATAACCGTATCGATTCCTTTGTTTTGTAACGGCGCTAGTTTTTCCGTTACGGTTTTCAGGGTCGCTTCGGTATTCATTTCGTTGCTTTCGATGATATCCACGAATTGGCTTGCGGGGACGGGAAATACTTCCATGCCGTTTTCTTCAAGAATCCTTTGGTATTTGCCGTTTTTGATGGTGGCATTTGTGGCGAGCACAGCCACTTTTTTGGTTTTTGTCAGCTGGCAGGCCAACCTAGCGGTTGGCTCGATAACACTGATTACCGGAATATCGGTAATGTTTTGCAAGGACTGTTTGAACAAAGAAGCGGTATTGCAGGCAATAACGATTGCCTTAACCCCCCGGCTTAACAAGTATTTTCCGACGGTAAGCACTCTTTGTTCGATTTCTTCTTTGGTTTTGGTACCGTACGGACAGTATCCCTGGTCGGCCACATATATAAAGTTTTCGCCCGGATACATTTTTACAAGTTTTTCCAAAACCGTCAATCCCCCTACACCCGAATCAAAAACACCGATTGGTTTTTTATCATTCATAGATATTACTCCTTTAGTGAAAATGCCATGCGTAATCCATGTTTTTGCTTCATGATTACGCATGACATTGTCAAAGATTTTTAGCTTTTTTTAAGATTTATTAGCTGAGTTTTGAAACGCTTAATCCGCTCGGATTGACAAAGCTCAGTTGCCAATATGTTCCTGTTCTGGAATTCAATACCGCATAAATCGTACCGGTATAACCAATTTTCGGATTGTTTGTATCCGGTGCGATAAAGGCTTCCGGAAGGTCAAAGTAAGTTTCCCACCAGCCAACGCCTAAGTTTGCATCGTTGACAGTCTTCTTGAAACTGAATGTCTGGCCTTCGTATTTGGTTCCGTTATTATTGACAGCTTCTTTATTGAAGAGGAATTTGTAGTTTACGGAACTTGGTGTGCTGCTTGATCCCCCGAAGTAGAAAGGATCAGATTCGGTTCCTACGAATTTGATTAACACGCCGAATTGTGGGTTTTGGGCAAAGGCAATCATATCTTCGTTACTGTCGATAACGATTGCTTTGGAAGTATCCCAGGTTATTTCGTTACCGGTCGATACAGTGGAAATTACTGTACTTGCGGTTGCAAGAAGCGATATACGACCAAAGTCTCCAACCGTATAGGTTACATCGACCAAAGTAATTTCGTCACCGATGGCAAGTTTTCGGCCGTCTTTGTCTTTAAAGTCCGGGTAAGCTGCGCTGTTTGGCGTATTTTCCATTCCGTCGACAAGGATTATGTCTTTGGTTGTTTTATCCATGAGGATAATACCCCTTAGAGTGCCGGAAGTAGTACCGTCGGATTGGAAACCTACAACTAAGCCCCGAACAGGCATTTCGACTCCCGAGACGCCGTTTGCCAAAACTTCGCCGACAGTCAATGGTTCGGCTGGAGGAGGAGCCATTACGGTTACCGTTAAGTCGGTTGAGTATTCTACTCCTTCAAACACATATGTAGCCGTTAGGGTTACTTGGGTGTTTGTTGTGACTTTTGCGACAGTCATCGTTTCAATATTGATAATACTTGGGTTGCTTGATGTCCAGGTAATCTGAGGAGTGTGACGTGTATTAAGAGGTAAAGTAAACGGTCCTTCTTCAAAGGCATCAGGAACTTTTGCGTCAAGTGCTGCTTCGAATTGTTCCGGAGTATAAACTCTGCGGATTGTAGATTCTTCAACCGCTACAATACTCATTTGATAGTATGTTCCGGTCATCGCGCAAACTACCGCGTAGATTTCGCCTTCGCAAGGAATGGCAGGAATTGTAGTTGATGGTCCGATAAAAGGTTTTTCAATATCGAAGATATCAAACCACCAATTGGCGCCTGCATTCGGAATATTTACATCGGTTTTGAAAGAGAAGATTAAACCATTATATTTGGTTCCGTTGTTGTCGGTTGCTAATTTCAAGAATACTTTAACATTGAATGGAGCAGAATTTGAAGAACCTCCAATGTAAACCGGAGTTTCTTTTGTTCCGACAAACTTGATAAGTTTTCCGTATTGTAAGTTGTCGGCTAAAGATTGCAAGTCATCGGTAGAATCAATAACAAGAGCATTTTCAAAGTCAAAGTGAATTTCTCCGACCGTGCTTTCATAGTGAACACTGGATCCGACGATATTCAAATCAATGTGTTTTCTGCCGGTTTGAGGAGCACCTGATGAACCTATTCCTGCAGCATTATGTAAGTACTTACCCACAAGAATTATTTCATCGCCGATGGCAAGGGCATGGCCTTGGCTGTCCAAATATGCACCGTAGGCACTGCCCGGATACATATTTTTCATACCGTTGACCAGAAGCATTTCGCCGGTTTCGTTATCGATTAAAATTATTCCGTCAGTTACCGCACTATTATTTCCGTCCGAAGAATAACCGGCGATTACGCCTTTGACTTTAACGATGTCGCCGTCGTTCATGGTTGCCAATACTTGCGAAACGGTTAAAACGACTTGGGCGCGAACCACGACTTTGTAAGTGCTTTGATATTCGACGCCGTCATAGGTGTAGGTAGCGGTTAATGTTACTTCGGTGTTTTCTTCGACTGGATAAACTGTTCCGGTGACTGGATCAACAACTTCCGGATGTGAAGAAGTCCAAACGACATCACCGGTTACTAATTCGTGAGTAGTCGGAAGGACAATTGCTCCTTCTTCGATACTATCCGGAATGTTTTGACCGAGTTCGTTCTCAATGGTCAATTGTTTGGAGAATTGCCAGCAACCCCAATCAGGAATAACGAATGCCAAATAAGAATCGGAAACATACATGGCATATGCGTAAATTGTTCCTTGCAATTGGATGGCCGGTTGGTTGACAAACGGAATGTCAAAAACCTTGTACCAATTTTCGGAACCCAAACTTTCGTTTTGGGCGGCAATCAAGAAAGCGTAGTTGATTCTTGATCCGACCGGTCCGTGACCTGCATTCGGGCTTGTTTCGTCATATCCCAAACGTACCCAGTTGGTATCGGCAGGAGTTGAGGAAGTCGAGAAATTAACGAATGGATTTTCGAATTTGACAAGTTTGTTGAGATGAGGATAAATATCTTCTCCGAACGCTTCGTAGCTTTCCGCATCCTTCAAAACAAAGGCATTTTCGAAATCGTGTTCGCATTCGTTACCAGAAGACAGTACTTCCATCTTGGTTACGTTCATAATAGTAGGACGTCCGGTCAAACGATATTTGCCGGTTACAACGATTTCGTCGCCGAGGTGGATGGCTTTGAATTCATCACTCGAATTGAGGATGCCTTCGCCGCTGTTGCCGAAGTCAACCGAACAGGTTTCCTTGGTTTCCGGATCCTGAAGGATGAACGAACGAAGCGATAAAGATTGGTTCCTTGCGATAGCCACGACAACACCGCGAACAATAACAGTGCTCATATTGACTTCTGGGGTATTTTGGTTGAGGTCGGTTACCGTTCTTTCGGTGATGGCTTTCGAAGTAATGACATAATCAACGGTCCGTGATTCGGTGCCGTCGGAAATGGTGACTTTAAGAGTTACTTCTTGGTCGGTTTCGCTTAAAGTAACCGTAACCTGGCCGTTTTGATTGATTGTCACATAATCGTTAGGAACTACTTCCCAGGAATAAGTGATGAAACTGTTGAGCGAATGTCTGGTAGGAAGTTCCAAAGCGCCGAAGATTTCTCTCGGAACTCTGGCTTCGATGTCTTGCAATGCTTTTTCGACCACTTCATCAAACGAAAGCGGAGTTTCCGTTATTGACGAAGCTGTTCCCGCAAACGATACTTGCCATTCGTTTTCCGAAACGCTGTAGTTATGAAGAATGACCGGCAAAGTAACGCGTTTGTCAAGGAAACTTTGCAATACCGAAACATTGGATTGATCGTAAACTAAAATGGCATTTCCGTCATCGTCGGTCAAAGTGTACATGTTGGCGGTATTCTTTCCGACAGTTGCCACAAGTTCAACGTAGGCGCCGTAAACACCGGTTCTTTGGGTTTTGTCTTTCGATTTGATTGCGGTTACGGTGCTGGCGGATTTGGTAATTGGGAGGGAATTGCTTTTGCTTGCGACTTTAACTTCTTTAACGTTTTTGATTTGAGGGAAGTTTGCAATATAGCTGAATTGCGCTTCGAGTTGGACTTTATCGCCAACTTCGACATTCGGTGTCCAGGAACTACCCATGACAACAAAGACACGTCCGAGTTCGGAATCCGCGATATAGAACCCGTTCTTGATTACGCCGTAAACAACGCCTTCGACTTTAACGTCTTGGTTGTTGGTTGCTTCCTGCAAGACGGGTGGCAATGGCCGTTGGAGTGAACGGTTCCGGTTTCGGATCTTTTTTACAGCTCCAAAGACTGACAGCTACTACCAATACAAAGATTGATAATAATTAACGTTTGATTTTCATTTTTCCTCCTTTTAATTATTCATTACCATGCAAATCGGATAGCATGTTAATTCCAGATTTTTTGAAAAAAGATATTGAGCAAATCATTTTGTTGTTTCATCCGTTTGGCTAAACCGAGTTGTCGGTTAGTTTCAAAAGTAAACGTAATGGCATCATAGGTTTTGCCAAAGTAATGATTAAAGCTTCCTTCCGGAGGATTGGCATCGGTGATAAACGGTGTATCGGACGGATCCAAAGTATCGTTGAAATCTTCAACCATTTCTAGGGCCAACATGGCGCCTTTTTTGTTGCCGTAGATGATTTCGTCACCGAGCAAAGGGCTTGGATCGGAATAACTTCTTTTTGATTCATGCAAATCGATTAAATAAGTCGGAGAAAATTCCGTAACTACCTCTACGATGGCGTAAGCTATCCGTTCCGTGACGGTACCGTCGGCTTTACCCGGGAATTCCCGGTTAAGGTCGGTATATTTGACGTTGTTGTACATACCGTTGTTGGTGCTTCCCGGATAACGCTGTTCCAACTGGGTGGCAAGGATATTGGCCCGCGGAATAATCATGATTTCACCTTTGAAGTCCTTGCGTTCCACCAAGGCATCGGCTACCATCCAGCCGGCGATTTCGTCGCCGTGTATTCCGCCGACGATAACGACTTTCGGACCAGGAAGATTGCTCTTGAAGTAATATACTTCGGTTTCGTATATGGTACCGGTCAAAATCTTTTTGCTGGTTCTTTCAACAATGTTTTCGGGGTCAGGTTCTTGTTGTTCTTTACATGCCGCTAAGGTCGAAGCAAAGATGACAATGCCGATTAATAGGCACAGCCTTTTAAAGAGCCTTGTAAAGAAACCTTGCTTTGTCATAGAAAATCATCTTATTCGAATAATTTTGCGAAAGCAGGAACCATTTTGGTTGCTTTGGAGAATAAATACAACGGGATGTTGTTGTTTTTGCTGAAGTTGGTAAAGAGGTTGTCCTGATCGCCGCCCTTATCGTCGCCGCCTTTTTTACAGCCGACAATTGTGAAAGCAAGCAAAAGAAGCAAAATGACAAAAAATAGTTTACTTTTCTTTAAGCTTAAGTTCATGTTTTACTCCTTTACAATTATTTCTTAAATTACATAAAAAGTTTGTTGTAACAATTTGAGGAAAATTGTTACAATTAAAAGATCAGCACTTCCTCCGAAACTGATGTTGTTTTTAACGCAGAGGTCGGTCACTTCGGCAATTCTTTCGAGATCGTATTCTTTGATTGAAGCAACCAATTGTTTGAAATACTGATACTTTTCCAAGGAACCGGCACGTTTCAGTAGAACCGTATCTTGGCATTCGCCGATAATTTTAATCAGCAACATCATTAACGAAGCCGGCTCAAGGGATACTTGCTCGGTAAGGTTTTTTTGCACCAACAAGTACCCCTGAGACGCTTCATATCTTGCACCGCCGATGCCGTACTTTTGATATGCATGCATTCCAAAGGACTCGGGGGGTATCGAGAGTTCCTGCATCAAATCAACCGTCATGGCTTTGACGGCGGAGAAGATCGAAGAAAAAGGTAGATGGTGGCCAAGGACATAACCGCTTGAGGCAAGGGTCAGTCCGAGGGAAAAGATTAAACCTTTGTAGGCATTAATGTTTCCGGTGGCCTGCAACATGGATTGTTCCGAGCTTTTGCCGATTTCCCGGCATTCTTTAAAGAGTTTGGGCAAATCGGTTTCGTTCAACCCTTTGAAGAACATATCGACCAAAGGAGGAATAATCGCATCCTGAGCCTTAATCATGAGATTGTAATCCATATCGGGATGGCTTCCCCGACTGTAAGGGGTAACCAGACCGAACTTGGGATGAAGGTTTAGCTCCAGCATCAAGCTTTGTTTGACCAATTTGAAAAGTGTTTCTTTGATTACCGAATAAACGTTTTTTTCGATTGCGTTTAGCAGTTCCAAATAAGAGTGTGCTTGGTTTCTTCCGCAAACAAAGGCGGGATTATCGCATAAATAACATTTTCGTAAATTATTTCTGGTTTTACTTTTATATGACTTCTGATATACATCGATATCGACGAAGCGGCCGAGCGGGGTGGTTTCTTCGATTTTGGTCATTCGGGTTTTCCAATCAGTTTCCGGATCCACCCGATAGATATAGGCAGGACCGTCGTATCCGTCGATTATCAGAGGTTTTGTGTTCAGTAAGCGATTAAGCAGTGCACCGTAATACCGAACCAAAAGATAACTGACCGGAAGGCGTTTTTCGGGACCCGGGATATTGGCTTTCAGAACCACGGCGCCGAATCCGTCATCGATGATTGTTTTAACAGTTTCGCTGCGCTTTTCCCGGTCTTCCAAAATAAGTTTACTGATTGATTTCATATTTTTGCCGGGCAAGGGGCTTCAGAATCGAAGCAATGCTTCTTGGCACAAGTTCCAAAGCCTCCTCGATTTTGTTTTCCAAAATAAGTTTCCTAACCGTGGTGGCGCTGATCGGTTTGCCGTTTTTTTCGAACCTTGGGGAGATGGTTACCTGGTCCTGCAACACTTCTTTCAAAGCGTTATTGTATTCGACCATGACCGGATCGGTTTCGGTTCCCAGATACCGGTGACTGATATTGAGCTCTTTCATAAAATAGTTTTTAAAAAGCAAAGCATCGAGCAGCGTATATTCTCTGTTGCGTTCTTCTTTGGTTTTTAAAAAATAGGTTGGGAAAGTAAGAGCGGATACCATATATTTGCTGGACGGCAAAACGATGACATTTCCGAGATGGGCCACCGCCAAAAAGACCATGGAAAAGCGTTCCGGAAACGAAAAGAGCGAATAATCTTCTTCGACAACAAAGACAATGAAATAATGGTGTTTTTTGGCCGAACTTTCAATCAGCTGCAAATGGCCGAGCGTAATCGGATTGCAATTGACGACCATGCAGCCGATGTTGTAATTTTTGGGATTTGCAATCCCCAGTTTGTACTTGATCTGCACTTTCATCTTTTCGATTTCGTCTTCAATCGAAGGATGTCCGCCTTCCAAAATCGCGACATTGGCAGTGGAGGCAAGCAGACGAAAGTTCATGCTTTCAAAAAGTCGGATGTTTTTCGTGGGGGTAAAAACCCGATAATTGTAAATATGCTGATTTGCCAATGAATTTATCATTTCGGTGACAAGTCTTGATGCGTAATTTTCGTTTTGGTATCTTTCATCCACCGCAAGACATTTCAGAATATTTTGTTCGCGGGATATGGTTGCGATTACTTCATCGTTTTCTTCGATATATAATGTTTCGGTCAGATTGGGTTCCATCGTCAATCCGTTTTTGGCAAGCAGGGCTTTGATTTTGATAAATTCGCTTTTGTCGATGGCTTGTTTGAGCAAACTGTCACCTTCCTTTTATTTGTATTGGTAAAGCAGATCGATAATCGAACCGTCGCGGTAACGGACCAAACCGATTACTTTATCTTTCAGTTCGATACGTTTCGGGGTTCCGGCGATTCGTTGGCTTGTTTCCAACAGTTTTTCGATCGGAACAAGCGGGAGTTTTGAACCGGCCAATTTTTCGAGCAAATTGGTTCGTTTCGGATTGACGGCGATTCCCCGTTCCGTAACCAAAATATCGACATCTTCGCCCGGAGTCGTAACCGTCGTTACTTTGTCTTTGACAATCGACAAACGCGATTTCAAAAGGGCCGAAGTAATGATGGTGACTTTGGCACCGTAAGCGGTGTCGGAGTGTCCGCCGCTTCCGCCGATAATCAATCCTTTCGAATCGGTCGTGACGTTGACATTAAAGTTTGTGTCGATTTCGGTGGCTCCCAAAATGACAAAATCCAATTTGTCGACGATTACTTCGGGGTCGTACGGATTGGCATAAACCGAAGCCGACATCGGAAGATGGGCCGGATTGTTTTTAATCGATTCGACCGCCTGCAAATCGAAACACTGCACATCGTACAGTTTTTCGAACAGTCCTTCGTTCAGCATATCGACGATATACCCGGTGATGCCCCCCGAGGCAAAGGAACCTTTGATGTGTTTATCCTGCATTTTTTCTTTGACATACTGGGCAACAGCCAAACTGGTTCCGCCGGCTCCCGTCTGCATCGACATACCGTCTTTGATGAAGTCAAGTTCGTCGAGGAGTTTAGCGGTATTTCGGGCGATTTTGAGACCGATCGGATCTTTCGTAATCTTGGTCGTACCGGAGACGATTCCTTTTGGATCGCCGATTTTGTCGAGTTTGACGACATAATCGACATATTCGCAAGGCAAATCCACCCGTTTTAGGGAATCGATGATACTGTCGGTGACAAGGACAACTTTTTTGGCATATTTCAAATCGCTGATGGCATAACCCAGGGAACCGCAGGCACTCGGGCCTTCGATTCCGTTACCGTTGCCCTTAAGGTCTACGGCCGGCGCGGAAAGGATTGCAACATCGATTTTCAGATCGCCGCTTTCGATGGCACGGGCTCTGCCGCCGTGGGTATCCATGATCAACAGTCCTTTCATCAAACCTTTGCCGATGGTTTCGGCTACCGGACCGTTTAGATAATTCGTTGTAATATCGGTAACATTTCCGTTTTCGATTAATTCCGATAACACCTGATTGTTGGGAAAAATCGCGCTCGGTGCGAGGTGCATGTTTTTCAGGTTTCGTTTTTTGATTTCTTCCATCACCATATTGAAGACATAATCGCCGTTACGCAGGTGATGGTGAAACGACAGCGTCATTCCGTCGGTTATTTTTAAGGTATCGAATAAAGCTTTGATACTGCTTAAGAATACAACTGTTTGGGATTTTGCTTTTTCGGGAATTAAGACCCGCTGTTTTTCTTTGAAAGCCGAGCTGGCGGTAAAAGGAACAAACGAAGCAGGCAAAAGTTTCGGATCATAATTTTGCATATATATCACCTACTCCAAATGGTATTTTTGTGCCATCTTGATAATCTTTTGGGCCCGGTCGATAATCGGTTTGTCGACCATCTTGCCGTCGAGACTGAAGACGCCCAAATTTTTCGCCTGCGCCTCTTCGGTGGCTTTCAAGACGCGTTTGGCCCAAATGATTTGTTTTTCGCTTGGCGAAAAGACTTGATTGATGATATCGATTTGGTTGGGATGGATGGCGGCCTTGGCATTTAACCCAAGGGCTTTGGCTTTCAAAGCGTCTTCCTTCAATCCCGCATAATCGGTCGTATCGGTAAACGGCGTATCGATGGCATCAATTTTATAGGCTTTGCAGGTGTAGGCAAGCTTAGCCCGCGGATACCAGATTTCCGTTCCCGTTTTGGTTCTTTCGACTTCCATGTCGACCGATAAGTCTTCGGCACCGAGCAAGATGCCGCTGACGCGAGGCATCTTGGCGATTTCTTCCATCTGCATAACACCCATGGTTGTTTCGATAATCGGCACAATGCCGATTTTTTTCTGCATTTTTTTCTCGTTTTCGATAATAGTCAGAACCTGGTCGATCAAAAAGCATGATCTCGGGCCGGCTTTCGGAAGCATGACGGCATCGATTTTATCGGATACCACCGCTTTCAAATCATCTTCGTAATAAGGTGTGTCCGGCGCATTGATACGAATGACAATTTCCATCGGCACATCGGTTAGGCTTTCCAAATAGTAATGCACGAGGTTTCGGGCGTTGTCTTTTTCGTTAACATGCACCGCATCTTCCAAATCAATGATGACCGCATCGCTTTCGAAACAGTCGGCATTTTGAAGCATGGCCGGATTATTCCCCGGAATAAACAACATACTCCTTCTCATAAGCATTTCTCCATTCTTTGGATTGCGGTGACGAGCCGGGCTTTGATGGTGTAATCAAGCGCTCCTTTGTCTTCGCAAATGACTTCGATTTTCTGAATATTGAGTTCTTTCAACGTATCTTCGATCACTTTCACGATCGCATCGTGAAAGAAATCGTCGACAATGCTTTTGACGCTGATGATTAAGGCATCGCTGTCTTTGACCGTAATCATTGCATCGTTCGATTCAAGTGTTCCGGCTATTCCCATTTTCATACCGAAACCTCCTTTTTAATATTTATTTCCTGCTGTTGGCCAGCGCAATTACCCGATTCATGGCATTCTTGACAATCATGAAGCCTTCGTCCACACCCATGCCGGGTTTGGCCAGACATTGGGTTGCTTGGCAGGCGATGGCGATATTGGTTGTAACTTCGCTCGAAATATTCGTTTCGTTGCAGGTGCCGCCGCAGTAACTGCCGACACCCATTTTGTTGCAATAAATAATGGCTTCGGCTACATTGTTGACGCCGCCCAAATCAGGGGTTTTGATCTGCAACATATGGCCGGCACCGTTTTCGGCGAAATATTTGATATCTTCCAAGGTATTGCACCATTCGTCCGCAACAATTTCCAAAGTGCTTTGTTTGGCGTTTAGTCTTGAAGTTAGGACTTGCAAGTATTTCATGGTGCCTTCGCGGTCGCCGGTATCTACCGGACCTTCGATACGCAGTTTAAACGGTTTGGCCGCATTTTCCAATTCCAGCAGATAGTTGACCATTTTGTCGACATCGTTGTTGAAGGCGATGCCGATTGTGCCGTAAACATCGATATGAAGAATCGGATTGTAGGCCGGATTTTTCCGGTAAGTGATAATTCGGTTTTTCAGCCATTCCACGTATTCAAGCAACAATTCGCCGTTTTTGCCGAGTTTGGTTTCGACGTTGTTGATTAAGGCATGAGGAAGCACATCGGCTTCTTTGATAATCATTTTATCCGCATTGATATAACGATCGTCCCCGCTTTGGGTAAAGACCGGAATCGGTTTGTAAACTTTTTCGGCAATGCCGTATTCTTTACGAATCACTTCGGCCATCGTCAAATGATGGTAATTGGCACACGCATTCAAAAAGGCTTGGGTCAAACCGTAACGGATAGCAGTGTGGAGACGTTTGCCATCGATGGTCAGGGAATCGTATTTTTCGGCTAGTGGTCTAAATGAATCGATTTCTTCGCCAATTAACATCGGAACGATTTTTTGTTCGATAAACGGAATGAATTCATCGGCTAAGAAAAGCGGATCTCTTCCGCCGGCACCGGAGTATTGAACTGCTGCGCAGTCTCCGATACCGATAACCCCGTTTTCCAAAATGATTTGAATCGAAATTGCTTCGCCGGTTTGACGGATGCTTTTGAAACCGGGAGTTTTAGGTTCCCCGAGATAGATAAATCCGTCGTTCCTGGCGCCTTTTTTTATGGCCAATTGGTCATCGAAATAAAACCCAGTATATGACTTCGATAATAGAACATTTTTGATTTTCATATTTGTTACTTCCTTCTTTTCATATTAAATTTCGTGATAATCTGGTCGTCCGATGAGATGACCTTTGCTGACTGCGTAAACATCGTCGATTGTCAATTGGAACGAAATCGGGCGGTTTTCGTAAGCGGCCCGTTCGGCAATTTTCTTCCGATGAAATTCTTTGATGTCTTCGGTGAATCCGAGATTACCGAATTCCAAAATCCGGATATTGCCTTCGTTGTCGCGGGCCGGCAAAACCAGTCCCGCATTGTATTTGCTTGGGGCAAACGGTACATCGATTAAACCTTGGGCAAATGCTTTGACAATACCTTGGGCAATGTCGCCTTCGCCGACTTTGATGATGCAATCCATCAGGCAATCGACTTCTTTTTTGATTTGGGCAATTTCGGCTTCGAGTTTCGGACTGTCAGGCATTTCCTGATCCTGCAAAAGCGTAACAACAAATTTGGAAGCTTTGATGCCCATTCCGTTGGCTTCTTTGGTCGGTACGCCGATTGATTCGTGCGGACTCTTGGTAATCATTTTCGTTGCTTTCGAAAGTGCCGCAACCGTAGAACTCAAAGCAATCAGACCCATGGCTTCGGATTCGTCCTGAGGGAAGCCGCCCATCCATTGGTGGAAAACGGTTGTTACGATGCAATCGTTGTAACCGAATTTGTGCAAATATTCCTCGGTTTGGGACTGCAAGGCTTTGATTGCGGCGACATCCTGGATAACGTTACCGCCCATACCGTAACCGACGGTAATGTTTTTGACGCCTTGCTCTGCCGCAAGCAGCGCTTCGACAATTCCGATTGTATTGGAAATCGAAGGCGGAACGAGCGTTCCGGTTAACGGACCAAACGGTTCGCGGTTGATGGATACTCCGTGTTCTTCGTAATAACCGACCAGGCGGTCGCAGTATTGCCAGTATTTGATGGTTGCTTCAATCGAAACATCTTTGGCATATGGAATGTTATAGGAAATCGCTCCGCCTTCGTTAGAGGTCCAACCGGCGGCATGAATGATTTCCGCAAGCAATCTGGCATCAGGCGTGCCGTGACGGGCCTGAATCGGAACGTTCACGGCTTCCTGAACCTGTTTGCATTTGCTTACCCCGTGATTGACGGCCGGAAAACCGTTGAGAAGCGCACGGCCCAATTCTTCGCTTTCTTTGATGCCGCGTTCTGCTTCGTTGTAACGGTTTTGTCTGGTGTAACTGTCGATGGTCGACGGAACAAAATCCGCACCGCTAGCTTCAAGGTATTGCAACAATTCGATATGGGATTTCAAGACCGGCACGCCCGCCCTAGGTTGGACAAGGGTACGGCCCTGTTTTTTGGCTTCCGCAAGTTTCAAAGCAAAATTCTTGTGGGCCGGGATGGTTTTCAAATATTTAACTGCTTCGTCTAAATCAAGCTGAGGATCGGAACCGGTTTTGTAACTGGCGAGAACCTCCTTGCGTTCCGCAAGAAACTCTTCGAGTGTCATTTTTTTGTTTTTAACCATAGATATCAAAGTCCTTCTATATCTTTCTCATTCTTTTCTTCATGATTTGCAGGGCAAGAAGCGGATCTTCTTGCGACAAAAGTCCCATTGCGGCTAGGATATAATCCTGGTCGATTAAGTATTCCGGATGCAAGGGACGCAGTTCCATCCGGTTGAATTCGTGATTGGTCATCTTGGATAAGATATAACCCGGATCCGCGGAGTTGATGACCACCGCTCCGGTTCCGATGATATATTTTATTTCGCTTAAGTCTTTTCCGGTCTGGTAATACATCATACCGAGCGGAGTATATACTTCTTCCATTTTTCCGCAGTGGCGTTCCATCGCTTTGTCGGCGCAAACCCCCGCAAGAATCTTTTCGATTTCATCTTCTTTTTCGGTTTTCGGCAAATCTTCCACGTGTTCGTGGTGGTATTCGCATTCTTTGGCGATGTCGATTCCAAACGTCCGGTTGATTCTTTCCTGTTCTTCTTTGCTTAAGACGCTTAGGATTCCCATGGCCGAATAGCGCATGCCGAGATCGCCTTCCACGGTGCGTTTGGCAAACGGTTCTTCCAAACCTTTGACGATAACATTGCTTTTGGTGGTATTCGGAGGGGACATCGAATAGACATCGGTGGTGGCGCCGCCGATATCAAGCAGTACGATTTCGCCCAAGCCTGGTTCATCCAAATAACCTTTGGACAACAGTTCCGAGGCTTGCAACACCGCATCCGGTGTCGGCTGAACGACTTTGTCGATTTCGGTTTCGATTTTCTTGATGCCTTTGGCAAGGATAATCCGTTTCAAAAAGATTTCCTTAATCTTTTCTTTGGCACTGTGCGGATTTAAGACATTAAGACGCGGCATGACGTTTTCGCAGATATAGCCGTCGATTTGGTACTTCCGGAAGATTTCTTCGATTTCGTCCTGACAGCTCTTGTTTCCCGCATAAATCACCGGAATCTTCACGCCGATTTCGCCTAAGACTTTGGCGTTGTGGAGGACGCAGTCGGAATTTCCGCCGTCCGTTCCGCCCGCCAAAAGCACGATATCGATTTTTTTATCGATTATTGCCCGTAGTTCTTTTGCGGTGCAGTAGTGCGAGAAAACCAAATCGACTTTGGCGCCCGCGCCTAAGCAGACACGTTTTGCGGCTTCGACGGTCAATTCTTCGACGAGGCCGATTGCGGCCATCTTGAGACCTCCCGCAGCGGAAGAACAGGCAATCTTTCTGTCAAACTCGATTTCTTTACCGATTTTTTGGTAAAGTTTGGCCAAGGCTTTTCTGTAGCCCACGGTGATATCGGTTGCGACAGTGGTGAAGGAGCTGGCGGTGGCGATGATATCTCCTTTTTCTTTATCGACTGCGGTTAACTTGGTATAAGTTGACCCGAAGTCGATCAGCAGATAATAACGCATATTATTCACCCAAATCGTGAGCGATATCGTCCAAAGCTTTTTCAATCGGCGTTCCAGGCGGATATACCCGGTTAAAGCCCATCTTGAGGAATCGTTGTTCGACTTCTTTGAAATCCTGTTTTCCCACAACGATATTTCCGCCTACATACAAAATAATATCGCCGATTCCGGCTTCGATGCATTTTTCCCGCATGCCCCGGCAATCGATTTCGCCGTGTCCGTAAAGGGACGATACCAAAATCATGTCGGCATTCGTTTCAATCGCAGCATTGATAAAATCTTCTTGCGAAGACAGAACGCCTACGTTTACCACGTTGTATCCTGCGTGTTTTAAGGTGTATTCGATAATCTTGTTGCCCACCGCATGCACGTCGGCACCAATAACACCTATTACAATTGTTTTCATACTATTCTCCTTTGCTATTATTGAAAGCGTTTTACAATTTCATTATACTATATCGGTTAATATTATTCAATACAGCAGTGTAAAGATTATGTTAAATTTCCGTAAGTTTTTCGACAATTACTAGAAAAGGATGTTCTTTTTATAAACACATTGTGAAATTTTCGCTTAACTATTTTTAATAATCCAACGCTTTTTTGCCGAAGAAATTTAAAAATTTTTAAACAAGAGACATTTTTTAATTACCAAAAACCTTGTATAAACCTTGCAAGTATGTTAACATTATTGATAGTAATAAACGGGAGGATATCTATGAAAATCTTTATTGATACAGCTAATGTTGACGAAATCAGACAGGCATGGGATTTGGGGATTATCGACGGCGTTACCACCAATCCGACATTGATTATGAGAAGCGGACGCGACTTGGTAACCACTTTAAAGGAAATCAGCGAGATTGTCGACGATTGCATTTCCGGCGAAGTTATCAGTTTGGATGCGGAAGGAATGATCAAAGAAGCCCATGAACTGGTGAAAATCAGCCCAAAAATTGTCATTAAAGTGCCGATGACCAAAGAAGGTTTGAAGGCCACCAAGCAGCTTGCCAAAGAAGGAATCCGCACCAATGTGACCTTGATTTTCTCGGCCAACCAAGCACTCTTAGCCGCAAAAGCCGGCGCTACTTTCGTTTCTCCGTTCCTTGGCAGACTCGACGACATCAGCCAGGAAAGTCTTATTTTGATAGAAGACATCAAACAAATCTTTTCCAATTACAACATCAAAACCGAAATCATCTGCGCCAGCATCCGTTCTCCTTTACACGTTTTAAACTGTGCCAAAATCGGTGCGGATATTGCCACTGTTCCTTATAAGACTCTTATGGAAATGTTTAACCACCCGTTAACCGATATCGGTATCGAACGTTTCCTTCAGGATTACGCCAAGTCCGCCAAGTAGTTTTTGCCCAAAATAGAAAAGGCACCTTGTTCGCCAAGGTGCTTTTTAATTTGCTTTTTGTTTTTTTGTCTGGTTCCTTCGGAAGAAAGAAACCAACACCAAAAGAAACGGTATGATGATTTCGAAGATTAAATTCACATATCTGATAATGTATTTGATCCGAAAATCGAGAAGTAAAGTATAGTTTTTGGGTGCGAAAAGACAGATTCCAAAAACAATCAACAAGGAAGCAATAAGTAAAATGTTGGGTTTTTTTAGCTTAAAGACATAGTTTAACATATATTTGGTTGTGCTAAGCAAAACGGCCAGTTTGATGATAATCAAAACCATCATCACGTTGATGACGATAATATCGAACCTTTGCACAAATACCGCAAACTCAATCCTTCTGGTGATTCTCAAAGACGGATGAATATCGATGGTCATCGCCACGGGTCCCAAAATAATGATATTCATTAAAGTGATAAGCAAAAGAACCACGCTTGCCATTATTAGGCCGTACACTCCGTAGCGGTAATTTTTGTCTTTCTGTTTTACGTATTGGTAAATTCCGAACAAGGCAAACAGTTCCCCGAACGGGATGGCATAAGACATCAGAAAAGCGGGTTTTATCACGGGACCGAACCCGTATTCTAAAATCGGAAAGATGTAGTTTAGATGTATTCTGTTAAAAGACATAATCAGACCGGAAAAAGAGACAAAGATAAAAAGCGTGATATAAAACAACATCGTCGTAAAACGCGCAAAGACTTCGACCCCTTTGGAAAGCAGATAAAACAATAAGGCAAGAACCAAAAGCGAAAACCAAAGCAATTTGACTTCCTGTACCAAAAAAATATTTACGACCTCATAGATATCCCGCAGGTTGAAAAACACCAAGCACAGAAAGTAAAGGGGATAAACGAGAAAAAGAATATAACAAACGGGTTTGCTCACGACATGCGTCACGGTATCGCCGAAGTCTATACCCGAAACATTTCGGAAAAGCAACGTGTAAACAAAATAAATTAAAACCCCTCCGACTGCCCCGATGATTATCGGTATCCACAGATTGTTGGTTAATTCTTCGGCATAAAATCCCCGAATCAAGTCGTTCGCAAAAACATACATAAAAACAATTACCCAAAATTGACCGCGGGATATTAGTGTTTTTTCTTCCATAAAGACCTCTTATTTTGATCTTGTGCGGTCAATCGTGGTTTCGAATTGATACCGGACTTTGATGGTCGGAAAAACCGTATCATATCGATCTTTGATGCTTTGATAATACTCCGGGTTTGTCTGATGGATGGTTTCACAAAAGCCGAAGATATCGGCGTTATATTTATTCTGCGCCGTAAAAATCGCCAAGTCCATCAGACGCCTAAGGTCTTCGTTGATTTTATCTCTGATTTGATTCATTTCGTTTGGGGCAATTTCTACCGGAACCGCAACATTCATCTTATGTTTCAAAATAATAGTCGGTTCGCCTTTCTCTAATTTAAAACTCATTTTGCAGGAAGTGTTTTTTACCCCCACATATATTAATTTGTTGTTGTGTTCAATGTGCAAAACGGTTTTTTCGATTTTATCATATATATGGCGAAACCCCAAAGACTCTTCTTCCGACAGCCAGCCGAGCATTTTATCGTTTTTGAAAACAGCGATGGTCGAAGCTTTTAACCTCATTTCGGGATCCGTGGTTTGGGTTGCTTCGTTGTCTTTGCCTTTTTCTTTATCGCCCACGATGGCAATGCTCGAAAGAGTCAGGCAGATATTCGGCAGCTTGAGCGCCGTCACGATTTCGTCGATGAAAGTGATTTTGCTTACCCCGTAAATCTTTTCAAAGTTTTCCAGTTTCGATTCCACCGCCACCGCCGGGATATTGTGAAGCAGCGACCGCATTTTCAAAACGTCTTCCGCTTTTTCGTCGTGAGCCACCACCACATTGAAATTGTGCTGCGTCTCCCAATAATGGACAAAAAATTCGATATATTCCTCGATTCCCTCTTGGGCAAGTTCCGCACCGATGACCAAACACTGAATATGGAAAATAAACAACCGGTTGACCGAAAAACTGGCCAGTTTCAGATAAGCGTCGTAAACTGTTGCGCCCTCCTCGGAAAAGATTACCACCGGGGAACTTTGGGTTGGTTTGCTGCCGAGGACATAATCGTTTACGGCCTGAGCCGAAACTTTGACCCCTTTTTCCGATTTGTCGATACCCATCGCAATAACCGTGGTATATTCGCTGACATCCAGTTTTTTGCACCCCGAAAGCATCAATAATCCAAAAGCAATTATCAACAAGATATATATTTTCTGTTTTTTCATAATCGCTCCTAGTAAGGGTATTCGGCCGAAATGTTTTTGTTCCGTCGGAAGATCTTATTGATTTTGCCTCGGATTAGCGAATCTTCCATTCCGGAAGCGCTGAACGGCGCATAAGGCGACAGATAGTTGAAACCGAAACTTCGCAAACTGCATAAATGGGTTAACAGTGCCAGCGAAGCAAGCGTTACCCCGTACAATCCCCCAAGTATCGCCGCAATCAAAAACAGATACCTTAACACCGTCAGAGTCAGATTCAGGAAGTAATCAGGAATGGTTAGGGAACAGATTGCGGTAATGGTTACGACGATAACGATGATTGAAGAAAAGAGTCCTGCCTGTACCGCCGATTCGCCGATGATAATCGCTCCCAAAAACGATAAGGACGATCCCAAGGATGTCGGCATCCTGGTCCCCGATTCACGCAGTAAATCAAAGAAAAACATAATCAGCACGATTTCCAAAAAACCGGGAAACGGCAGGGCGTTTCTTTGCCCAGCAATACTCAAAAGCAAATCGATGGGCAATAGTTCCGAGTGAAAATGAATCAGCGAGATATATATGGCCGGCAAATACAGCCCCACGAAAAAAGCGACAAACCTGGTGTAACGGACAAACGAAGCGATATAGCCTTTCATGTAATAATCTTCCGGCGACTGCAGCGCCTGAACGAAAAGCATCGGGGCCACAAGCGCAAAAGGCGAACCGTCCACGAGGATGGCCACTCTTCCTTCGAAAAGACTTGCAACGACGGTGTCGGGTCTTTCGGTGCTGAAAATTGTCTGGAACATCGTCCATTGTTTTTCTCTCAAATAAAAAGAAACATATTCCGAATCCAAAATGTTCTCCGCATCAATCCCCTCAACCCGGGTTTTCACTTCCTTAACCAATTTGGGATCGGCAACCCCGTGGATATACATTACCACCACGCTCGTGTTGGATTTTTTCCCCAAGATATATTTTTCCATGCGAAAGTGGGGGTTTCGGATTCGGCGTCGAATTAAACAGACATTGGTCGAAAGCGATTCGTTGAAAGCTTCGTTGCCGCCTTTGACCGACACTTGCGCCATCGGTGCTTCGATTGCCCGTTCGTTTTTGATTTTCGCATCGATCAAAAAGCATTTTTTAACGCCTTCCACCAGAATAATGACATCCCCGTTCAACAGCGTAATAAACAGTTCCCCGAATTCTTCGGTATTCCGCACCGATGATAAAGTCATAATAAAGTTGTTGAAGTAATCGAAGGTGCTGTCTTGTTTATCCTGCTTGGGGATATTCCGATAATTATCGGAAATGGTTTTCAAAATCGATTCGTCGATGATTTTTTTGTCGCTGACGCCGGAAATATATACAACCGCAATCCTTTGTTTGTCCCAAGCATTTTTCAGATGCATTTGCCGGATGACCAAATCGAAGCAATTGCCCTGAACGGCTTTGATATAGGCAATGGTATCGTCGATACTGTCATACAGGGGTTTGTTCAAATAAGCGACTTCGGGTTCTTCGGCCATTTGCAACAATTTTTCGGTATCGCTGCTTGGCCGGATGTACTTTTGGGCTGGAGTGTTTTCCGAGGTTTCCTTTCGCTTGGGCGGTTTTGATAAAAGAATTCGCAGTGCCTGAAAAAAACTTTTCTTCATATTATCCCTTTTCCTTTAGTTTATTATTGACGGTTTGAGTTTTTCGTATTCACTTCGAAAACAAAAAATGGCAGAAGTCAGACTGCCATTTTTTTATTAATCAATAATCCAAAGGATCTTCTTTGATTTCGCCCAAATAATCGAAATCGTGCTCGTATTTGCACAGGTACTTTTTGAATTCCCCTTTCAGCATTCCCGGCAAAAAGTATTTGATGTTCCCCGCAATCCCCGAATTTTTTTCGTTCAAAATCCAATCGATTCTTTTCCAATCGATGATGCCTTCCGCCGTTTTAACGGGCGTCGGTTTTTTTAAGCCTTCCGGGATTTCGGCCAAAAAACAATACATTCCACCGAGAGTTTTAGGATCGTCGCTTACAATCCAGCCAACATGGGCCAAACATCTGATATCTTCAGCCCAAATGCCGCTTTCTTCGAACAGTTCCCTTCTGGCGCTTTCTTCGGGCGTTTCGTGAGGTTCGATGTGACCGCCGAGACCGTTCCATCTTCCCATCCAGGAAGGATTATCGCGGTTGATCAATAAGATTTCGTCTTTGCATTTAAGAAAGATGAGCGTATATTTCAGTTCCATTTTTCGCGACCTCTTTTTCGTATTCTTTTACAACTCTTTCTACTTCCTCAATATTCGGGAAAGCATCCAAACAATGCTTCCTGGTGACGCTTAAACCGGATGCAACAATCGCAAAAGCAATCGCTTCGACGATTTCGTTTTTTAAAGCAAGCTTATAGGCAAGGGCGCCGTTGAAAGCATCTCCCGCTCCGGTTGTATCGATTACTTCTTCGCTTTTTAAGGCAAGAGCCGGAAAATGACGGAAGGTGTTGTTCTGATACAACAACGCTCCCTCTGCTCCCAAAGTAATCACAAGTCGGCTGAATTTGCTTGCTTTTATTCTTTCCTTCAATTTATCCAACGATGCATCGGACGAAACACCGAAAAGCATTTTGGCTTCGCCGAGATTAGGTGTAAGCAAGAAGGCTTGATTCAAATAAGGGATTGCCTCTTTATTGAAAGGAGCGGGATTGATGACGGTTTTGACATTGTGTTTTTGAGCAAGCATCAAACCCGTTTTGATAAAGGAAAGGGGATATTCCAATTGCATAAGCAAAATGTCGCTATGGGCGATTACCTCTTCGTAAGGCAAAAGCATTTCGCCGGAAATACAGTCCGAAACGCCGGGATTAACAATCACCGAGTTTTGTCCGTCCTGCGAAGTTAGAATGGAAGCAATGGCCGTTTTTTGGTTTTTTACCTGGGTGACAAAAGAGGTAACACCGGCCTCTTTCAACGTTTGAAAGATTTTTTCTCCGAAGGCGTCCCGCCCCACAAAGGTAATAAAGTTGACGCTTGCGCCGAGTCTTGCCAGGGCGACGGCCTGATTGAAGCCTTTTCCGCCCGGTTCTTCGTGGACGTGTTTTGCCAAAACCGTTTCGCCGGTTTGGGGAAGGCGTTCCAGTTCAAAAAAGAGCGATTGTCCGCTTAATCCGATGACGGTAACCGTTGGTTTGTTTTTCATAACCATAACCTCCACCCTTTATGATTGATGGGGGTAAGTTTTACCCCCACCTGTTTTTTTATTTACCGGTTCTTATTTTACTTCCTGAGTCGGGTCAAAACCCAAGCGTTTCAAGGTTTCCACGACATACGATTCGCGGTATTCTTCTTTCGGATCGCGGCCCAAATAAGATTTAAAGAATTCTTCGCAGGCCTGTTCGTAAGGAATACCGGCGATGTTGGCGATAATTCTTGTGCTTCTGTCAATCAGTTTCTTGTTGGTCGGAAGCACCTGAATCATCCAGTTGGACCAGACACGGCCCATTTTGGCCATGGTGGCGGTGCTTAAAATATTGAAGGCAAGTTTGACAAGCAAATGGGTCATCAGATCGGTGCAGGTTCTCGGAACTTCCACCGGAATGTGGATTTCGTTTTCCAATAGTTTCGTATCCGGAATATTACCCAAACGGATGACGATGCCGTCGTCGAATTTGTGGATATTGTTGTGGTACCATTTCATGACTTCCGGAGTCGCCGAACCGTTGATGTCGATGCAAACCAAACGGGCCGGACGGCGGGAATACCGGGACGGATCGTCGATATTTCCGATGTTGTATTGTTCGACTTCGCTGCTGGCAACTTTCGGCGGATTGTTGATGATTGCTTCGCTTGCCTTTAGGCGTTTATAGTCTTCTACGGTCCAGTCCAAGCCTTTGATCGGACGGCGGAACACATGTTGCCAGGCCACGGTATTCGGATAAAGCGGATCCTTCGCATAAGCCCAGCTGACCTGCGCTTCGGTATCGTTGAATTTTTTAAACGGCGGAAGCGTGAATGTCGGCTGACGTTCGGTGGTGTCGGTCAGAATATCGAGCAAATAGTCATGGGTAATATATGTAATCAAACCGTTTTTTTGGTAAGTTTCGGTTTCGTATTCGACGGCTTTAGCCAAACCTGCTAAAGCTTTTCCGCCGGATAAGGCTTGATTCAGTTTCACGAATTCTTTGACATATTCCTGCAAGTCCAATGCCGGAACGCCCACGACTTCCAATTCTTCCGGGGTCAGGTTTTCTTTCAGCCATCTGCCGCAAGCCACTTCGATGGCGGCCCCGACGGTTAACAGTTCCACGGTCGTTACCTGCATTCTGGTCGAACCGGCAATCGCCATGTTGCCGACGAAGCAATTGATTTTGATGATATTGTCACGTTCGAAAACCATACGGCAGCGTTCTAAATGATTGACCAGGATTTCTTTCGGGTTGCAATAGATATAGTAAGTCGTGCAGCACTGTTTGTCGGCTTCGATGACCGAACCGTTGATGCTTGCGGAAAGACCGCATTCCGCTAGGCCAACGACAACATCGCCGGGTCCGACTTTCGCGTCGATAATCTGTTGGGCGCCGAATGTCATATAGTCTTCAAAGTTTTCCACAGATCTTACTAAAGCGCGGTCGCCGCCGGTTGTAAGACTGTTGGAGACTTCGCTGATTTCCAAAAATTCCTTTCTTCTGGCCGGTAGTTTTTGAATGAGGGAAGTCCAGAAATATCTCCACGCCGCATCAAGTTGCAAAGCCAAACGGCCCGAAGCACCGACGCTTGAGAAAAGAACGGTTCTTCTTTCGTCGATTGCCCGTTTGATGTCGGAGATTAAGCGCTGAAATTCCGGTGTTTCAAAAGCTTTGGATGCGACAACGGGGATTTCGCTGTCGGCCGATAAAATCATCTTGATTCCCTGGGCGGTATCCTTTGAAATCACAAAACTCAAGTTTTTGGTTTTGGGATTCGGCTGTTCGGTCGGGATTACACCCAAATGGAATTGCTTTTCGTTTTCGATGAAATTGCGTGCGGCCTCTTTATAATTTAACATAAATACCTCCTAATGTATTTACCGAAAAGGTAATTTTAAATAGCCTTTCAATATTTAAATTATATCATACCCCCCTATTCAATGCAAGCAAATGCAAACGCTACTTTCAATTTCCAAAAACGAAAAAAGTTCTTTCGGGAAGAACTTTGGGTTTTAAAGATAAAGAAGAAAAAACTACCTTTCGTTCGGTTCGAAATGGGCAAACAGTTCGACTTTTTTGTTGAGCCTTTCCTGCAGAATATTCTCCAAACGGTGCGAGAGTTCGTGGGCTTTGTATACCGAAAGCTCTGGTTCAGTAATAATGTGCAAATCGATATAGATATGTTCCAGCCGGCCGCGGCTTCTGATTTTATGGACATTCAGCACTTCCGGTTCGGCTTCGACGATTTTCTTGATATCCACTTCGTTGACGACAGTTTTATCCACCAATACGCAGATGGTCATTTTGAAAATTTTCAGACACGAAAGAAAAATGAATACCGCTATCACTATCGAAACAAGCGGATCGATAAAGACGGGCAGACCCGACTTTATCAAAATCAAAGAAACCAAAACCCCGATGGATATAAAAATGTCGCTTCTTGTGTGATAGGAATCGGAAATAAGTACGTCGCTACCTAGTTTTCGTCCCATCCGGTGTTCGTAAAAAGCCACAAACCCGTTAATAAAAATGGTTATGACCAAAGTTACGAGCGTTGCCGGGGTAACCGAAAAAGCCCTTGGGTTAAGCAAACAGCCGATAGCTTTACTGATTATATTGATTACCATCCAAAGCAGCAAAAAACCGATGGCAAATCCGGAAACCGTTTCGAACTTCTGATAACCGTACGGATGGGTTTTATCGGCGGGTTTGGACGACAGTTTGATTCCGATGATGCCGATGACGTTGGAAATACTGTCCGTGAAAGAATGATAACCGTCGGCGGTTAAACTGTTGATGTTAAACAATAAACCAAACAAAATTTTCAAAAACGTGACTGTTAAATTCAGGATTAAAATAATAACCAGTATTCGGGTGATTTTTTGATATTTAGACAAGGCAACACCTTCTGAAAATGTTCTCCTAGTTATATTATTCTTTTTAATCCCGAATGTGCCTGGTCCAACCAGTCTTTTCTTACGCAAAAATAAAAAACCCGTTTAAACCATCAGTCGTTGGCATAAACGGGTTTTAAATTATATCAAGAAGTAGGAGAAAGTCGATTTTAGAAAATCGAGAAGAGGACAAACAAACCGCTCAGCAAGCTTGCAACCAAGCTTACGACAGTGATTTGCGTATTGATGCTCGGACCGGCCGTATCTTTGAACGGGTCGCCGACGGTATCGCCGATAACGGCTGCTTTATGGGCATCGCTTCCTTTACCGCCGTTGTGGCCGGATTCAACGAATTTCTTGCTGTTGTCCCAAAGACCGCCGCTGTTGCTCATAAAGAGAGCAAGCAACAATCCGCTGACAATATTGCCCGCAAGATAACCGCCGATTGCATGGATTCCGCCTACGAATCCAACCACAATTGTGAGAAGGATGGCAAACAAACCGGCCGGAATCAATTCTTTCAAGGCACCTTCGGTTGCGATTTCGATACATTTGCCGTAATCGGCTTCAACGCCTTCTTCGCCTTCTTTAAGACCTACGATTTCTTCAAATTGGCGATGGATTTCGCTAACCATTCTTTGGGCGTTGCGATCAACCCCAAGCATCAGAAGCGCACTGAAGACAGCCGGGACTGCGGCACCGATAATCATTCCGAAGAAGACAATCGGATTCATGATATCAAAGGCTTTGATCAATTCGGCTGCCGGACCCCGCAAATCGATAATATGCGCATTGGCTTCCGAAACGAAAGCACCGAGCAGAGCAATAACGGTCAACCCTGCTGCCCCGATGGCAAAACCTTTGGTAACGGCTTTAACGGTATTGCCCGCTGAGTCGAGGCTATCGGTGATTTCGACAACATCTTCGCCGAGATTGCCCATTTCCGCAAGCCCTCTTGCGTTATCGACAATCGGTCCGTATGCATCGTTACTGATAATCATACCGACAATCGAAAGCATTCCGACGGCCGCCATGGAAATACCGAACATTCCGTATTCGTTCGTAAGATTCGGATCAATCAATGCGCCTAATTTATAGGCAACCAAAGCGGAAATAGCGATACCGATCATGGCAGGGAGAATGCTTAAGAAACCGTAGCTGACACCGGAAAGAATGGTGAAAGCTGGTCCCGATTCGCTGGCTTTCGCAACATTTCGAACCGGCCGCTTTTCGTCGTTGGTGAAGAAGTCGGTAACGATACCGATGATAACACCGACAAACAGACCGACCATTGCGGCGCCGTAGATGGCCCATTCGAAATCAAAGAGAAGCGTGGCAAGAGCCGTCAACACCGCGTAGATTGCGGTTGTTATATATGTACTCTTGTTCAGAGCCGAGGTAGGGCCGCTCTTTTTGCCCATTCTGGCAAAACTTACGCCGATGATTGAGGAAAGAAGTCCGAGAAAAGCATAGCAGAAAACCATCGGAACAAGTTTTGAGTTATTGGTCGTGCTGGCCAAAGAAACCGCCATAACCAAAGCTGCCGCCATCGATGCGACATTGGAGTCAAACAGGTCTGCTCCCATTCCGGCAACGTCACCGACGTTGTCCCCAACGTTATCCGCAATAACCGCCGGATTTCTCGGGTCGTCTTCCGGAATGCCCAATTCGACTTTTCCGGTTAAATCGGCGCTGATGTCGGCGGTTTTGGTAAATATTCCGCCGCCGGCCTTCGCAAACAAAGCAAGGCTGGAAGCACCGAAACTGAAGCCTAAAATCATGGTTGAATCCTTGGTAATCAAATATACTAATGTAACACCTAGCAGACTGGCGCCGACAACGGCCATACCCATAACCGCTCCGCCGCGGAAACCCGTTAGGAAGCTTGGCTTAATGCCTTCTTTGGCGGCTTCGGCAGTTTTGACGTTGGCGATTGTGGCAATATCAATACCGATTTTACCGGCGATTGCACTGAAAACCGTACCGGCAAGATAAGATATTGTCATGCCTACGTTGGCTAATAAATCTTTCCCGAATGCATTTTGGAAATCCCATTTCCAAATCGGTTTTGGTAAGAAGATAAGAATCAGTACGGCTGCCACTCCGGCAAACTTGGCCAATACCTTATATTCTTTTTTCAAGAAAACATTTGCGCCAGACCGGATTAATTTTCCGACATGGGCAATTTTCGGATTGTTTGATGGTTGCTTTTTGACCCAGGTATAAAGCCAAAAAGCAAAAGCAAAGGCACCGACAGAAATGACAAGACTAGCAATTAAATAATAGTACAGTTCATTCATTGTTTTCATCTCCATTCATCAGTATACCATTATTTTACCACTTTTACGGCAATTTATCAATCTAAATTGTTAAAAAATGGTTTTGTGGTTTGAGGGCTGTTTTTTAACAAAACAGAGTAAAAAAGAGAAGCAAAGGGAATAAACGAAGTTTTTTTAAAATTTATTTTTTAATCTTGGTAACGTATTTTTTCGTTTTTTGCTTTAAGGTTTCGATTACTTCTTCTTTTCCGCTCAAAAAGGTGTTTTTGTTGACGCAAAAAGCAACCGTGGCCTGAAGAAACAAGAAAAGATAATCGTCGGTTTCCACGACTTTCGAAAAGACTGGGTATTCAAAATCCGAGAAACCTTCCTGCGTATCGGATTTGGCGCTGATGTAAACTTTGTCATCAAAGAATCGGAAAGTCAAAACAGCATTCTGATTGACTTTGACATTGGCATCGACAGCCCGTTTCAAATTCTTTTTGATAATCCAAAACATTAACGGAAAGAAGATTACGCCCATCGCAAGCATGGTGACGGCTAAAACGAAATCTTCATCCTGACCGAAGATCCAGATAGTTAAACCGCTTAATATCGTGATAATCATTCCCCCGAACAAAATCCTAAAAGCGGGCTTGCTGGAAATCTCGTTTAAGGCGACAAAAGTCTCAACCAAATACTCGGTCCGGTTTTCGCCGATCATGGCAGCGGTTTCCTGACCCGACAAATTGAAATCATCCATAATTTTTCTCCTTTTTCAATATGATATGTTTATTTTAACACTATTTGCCAAGAGATTCAACGTTTTAAGTAAAAAGGGCTTGTTTTCGTAAACTAAAAATAACAGGCAAGGAGGTTCCTTGCCTGAATTATTTGATTTTTTAAAGGATTATTCGGTTTCCAAAGGGTCCTGAGGTTCCTTCTTTTCCATGATTTTTCCGCCGAGGTAACCGGCTAAAACCGACTTCAAGTCAAGACCAAGCGATTGTTGAATGCTTTGGGTAACTTGAGAAGTAATGGTATTGATTTCTTCCGCAAGTCTGGCGCTGTTTCCTTCGCCGTACATGGTGATGGAACCGATCTTGCTGAAGGCATCCCCGATAGGTTCGGCAGCTGCCCGAATCATTTCCGGGAGAACATTGCTGTTGAGGATTAATTCGAGAATCGAGGCGTTTTCCATCTTCTTCATCGCCAAAGCTTTTCTTTCGATAGCTTCGGCTTCGGCAGCACCGATGGCAAGGATTCCCGCAGCTTTTTGTTCGGCCATGATTCTTTCGGCTTCGGCTTTGGCTTTTAAAGCTTCGGCTTCTTGAATGGCTTTGAATTTTTCCGCTTCGGCTTTAATCTTTTCGGCTTCAGCTGCTTGTTGAAGTTCGAATTTTGTGGCTTCAGCTGCACGTTGGCGTTCGAATAAGGCTGCGGCAGCAGCTTGTTCTTTAGCATACTTTTCGGCTTCCGCTTTTTTCTTTATTTCGGCTTCCAAGCGTTTTTCGCGGAGTTCTACTTCTTTTTGTCCGAGTTCGACTTCGCGTTCTCTCTTCGCGATATCCGCATTAATCGATGCGATATATATATCTTGGAGACGTTTTTGCTTTTCGAGTTCGTATGCGGCATCGGCCATGGCTCTGGCTGAATCGGATTGAACTTTGAGATCGGATTCTCTTAAGGAGAGGGCGGTGTTTTGTTCGATGATTCTGGTCTTTGCGTCCGCATCCGCTTTATTGGCATTCTTTTGGATTTGAGCAATATTGTCAACACCGAGATTTTGGATAACGCCGTTTTTGTCGGAGAAATTTTGAATTGTCAGGTTGATAATATCGATACCCATTTTCTGCATGTCTGGAAGGGCATTTTCGGTAACCCGTTGGGCAAACAAGTCGCGGTTTTGAACCAAATCGGTTAACTTGATCTGACCGATGATTTCCCGCATATTACCTTCGAGAACTTCCCGACAGGTGTTCTTGATTCCTTCGAGGCTTTCCTGCAAAAAGATTTGCGATGCTTTAGCTAAAGCTTCCGGTTCGGAACTAATTTTGATGTTTGCTACGCCGTCAACAAAGATGTCGATAAATTCGTTTGTAGGAACAGCTGATGCTGTTTTGATATCGACCTGGATTAAATTTAGCGGTATTTTGTCAATCCGTTCGAAGAACGGCAATCTGAATCCTGCTTCACCAATCAATACTCTTTGTTTTCTTGGTCCTGTAATAATAAAAGCTGTGTCAGGCGGAGCTTTTACGTAGGAAACGGCTATCAGGATAAAAATTAGAACAACAATTCCGGCAACAAGTAAAAATATTTCCATTTCAATCTCCTTTCTATGATTTTGATACTCTATTATATCATATTTTAATAAAGTAAAGAACTTTTTTATAATTTTGCAATGATTTGTTTACTGGTAAATAATGGCAGAACCAAACCGTGGCTTGGTTCTGCCTTTAATCGGTTAATCGTCCCAACTTGCGTATTCGTCGTACAACCCCCATTTTTTGTCTTGGGTGGTCGGCTTTATGACAATGGCAAGGGTTCTGGTGATTGGGTCGGCAGTAGGATTATAAACGAAATAATATAATCCGCTGAAGCCCTCTGCCACCGTATCCATGTCCGGCAATTTATAGGCATCGATTTTCCAATCCGTCACGCCGGCAGGCATAATATACATTTCATAATGATAGCGTTCGCCAGGTGTTTGTGTTTCCGTTTGAGGTCCGACATAACGCGGAGTAAACAGGTTGAAGTTATATGCTCCAGAACTACTGCGTCCGAAACGATAGATTAGGTTTTCGTCGTCGGTTATGAAAAAATATAAGGAAGCCTGAATATCGATTTCGGTGAAATGCGATTCGTTGATCCCTTCAGGGAAGTCATATACTGTTGGGCCTGTAGTTGCAAATCCGGATAAGTTATAGTTTTTCATCGAAATCAACAAGACATTGTTGCGAATCGGTGAAGTTGCAGCCTTAGCATCTATTATAGTTCCGTTCGGCATTTCATAGTAGATTTCGAAACGCAAAGTAACATTGTACTTAATATCCGTTACCGTTATAAAGTAATCGACCGTTTGTTGTCCGTCTTCCGACGTTACCCGATAATGCACAACCTTCAATTCGTCAATTTCACTTCCAGTAAAATCGTCGTATAAATTATCGACAAAATTACCGCTTTTCGGATCGTACCTTTGGATAGTCGCACCAAACGGCAAGAAGAAGCGTGGGCTGTAATTTTCAAGAATAATATCCGAAACTTTACCGTCGATTCTAAAATTTGTAATTCCCGCTGAAATCGTATCCGCATAATCAATTCCATCAGCGTAAATTCTTGGGTCATATGCATCGCTTGGATTTCCGTATTGGTCAGAAATCCTGATAATCGGATATTGATAAATAATTTCTTGGTCTGTTAATGTGAATTTAATATCCAGTAAGTAAGCGCTGCTTCCTGCTAATTTGGTTACTTCGATTTGACCCAAAGGATAACTTACTTCCGCAGTTCTTGCAAGATAAAATTTATACGTTTTTAGGCCAGGTTCAAGTTCTCCGCTTATGTACATTAAGAAACGGTCAATGTGTTCACCTTCAAATATTTCGGTTTCGTCAAAATAAAACCGGTTGGCTGTTTGGCCAATATATACCTCGAAGAACACTTGTTGATAGAGGGTGTTGTCATAAAATTTGAAGTCGATGGCGATTTGGGAAAGCACGGCTTCTCTTTCAATCGCAAAAGAAGGAGTTGCTTGATAGTTGTCGTTCAAATATACATCCATCGGTTCAAGGTTGCGTTCCAAGATGTTGTGGGTGACTGTTCTGTTATTATTCGTTTCGTTTCGTATGTTATATGTTAAAACATATTGTACCTTTCCTCCCCCATATTGATATCGAACCGAGGCGTTGGTTATTGTCACAAAAGGAGCAAATCGGATTTCATTGATAATTTTTTCGCCGTTCAGCAAAAGTTCATAATATTTATTGTCGACGTAACTGTAAGTCTGTCCTCCTTGAACATATGTATATTCGCTATCAAAATACACAGGATTTAAAGTTAATGTTTGATTTGTTGTTGTTACGCCCGGCATAATGTAACCGAATTCGGTGTAGGTTGTAAATGAGGAACTGCCGATTCTTTCAAATGAATTGATTAAGCCTTCCAAATCGTTTGAAAAATGTGCATGATTTACATTGATAATATCAAAACTGTTTGAAGCACTCTTGTCAACCCTTATTGATCTTATCGAACTATTATCAAAATAACTGTACCTGATTCGATAATTACCGCCTATTAATAAATCGCTGAATTCGATTAAGAATCCGAAATCGTGTTCGTTGCCGCTTGCCGGAATTAAGGTGACATTATAGAACTTCGGATCAATTGTGGCAAGGACTGTAGATGATGATGAACTTTCCATCAATTGAATATCATGTATCTTCGGTACATGACCTAATGGTAATAACCCTTGAATGGTAGTATTTGAACCTCTCATTAGAACTTGAATAGAACCGCTTGGAAAAACCGAATAAGAAGAAGAAACCGAGTAATTGTCACCAAATGATGTAACACGCGGTAATGTTGTTGTAGAATTTAAAGTGATAAGCGCGCTTGTTGAAATAGGTGTAGAACTTCTGTTGATACTAACTTGGAACACTTCAAAATATTTTCCTTGCGAAAAAATATTTTCGTCCATAATGCTGAGTTCCGAATAAACTTTTATATTGAAGGTGATTGTGCCGCTGGAAGGAGGATTTGTATTTTCATATATAAATTTCAAATCCTCGTCATCGAGGATATCGCTTGAACGGTTCAAATATGCGGTTTTAAGCGTTTTGTATCCGTCATCATCTTCTTTATCTATATCTTTTGCAATTATAGCATTTTTGGAAAGCGCATTGAATTTTATTTCGTAATACAAATCAATTAGCGGACTAGGAAAAGCGCTTGTACTTACGTTGAAAGTAATTTTTTTGTTTGTGTAATCGATTGAGCCCCCAACCAGTGTCGGAGATCTGCCGCTAGCTCGAGGATCATATAAGGTTAATTGAGCAACTGAAGTTGAATCATCTAAAGGCAAAATCAAAGCTTTGTCATTGTACCTTATCTGGAACATACTCAAATAAGCGCTATTTACCTTATCCGCATATTCGTCGCCTTCCGTTATTTTTTGATCTATTCCCACATTATTGAAATCGATAAACCTAAATTCTGATTCGTCAAGTTTAAACAAATTGTTGATTTCAATATTGGAAGGTAATGCCGTTCCGTCCAAACTACCTGCACTGCTTGCGAGTACATACATTCCATAAGCGTCCTCATCGATATTTTTTAAAAGGTTATCTGATAGGACGTCACGTGCAACCGGATAAATGAATTTGGTGTTTGCCGAAGCCATTAAAGGAAAACTCGGATCAAAAATATATCTTCCGCCAATATTGTTTTCATCATCGTAAATCAATTCAATTGGATATTTATATGTTTCATTATTTGTTGGAGGAGTGGTACTCGATCCATTACTGATAGTAACCCTTGTGGTTGTTGTTCGCGTGTAATTGTTTCTTATTATGTAACCTTGATTTGTACCGCTTGAAATAATTTCGTTAGTTTGAAGACCAAAAAGCGAAAGTGTTAAACTGGTGTTTAAAGTATCGCCTGTTATATCCAAAATTTTTCCGTTGACATAAATTGACCGATTTACGGTTTTTATAGCCGTTTTACCGCCTATATCGATTACAGATCTCGACAATATTTGGTCTTCGATAACCGAATTTGGTGAACTCTCATCAACTTCAATACCCGTCACATAATAGGGGCTGCTTGATCTTGTTCTTCTTACATAAAAAGTCACATTTGCGTTTGTAAATCGGTATATAACCTGTTTCTGATAATACCAACCTGCAACAACATAATTAGTGGTATCGTTTCTTCTAGCGGTATAATAAGTTGGAAGGGTAGTACCGCTCGGATGCAACCGATAATATGACCGGCTTACCGAAATGGAGTTCATATCAACTCTTCCTATGAAATCGACCATTTCATCCATATTCATTACGTTATTAAACGTGGTTGAACGCATTACACCATTACGACCGCGTTGCAAACGGCCTATAAATCCACCAAAACCGCGTTTTGTATTGTGATAAATTGCTAGATCATATTCAACTCCGTTGATTACATAAGGGAACAAAAATTCTTCGTCACCATCTTCATAATAGTTTTCATCCTCATCAAAATTGATATTTTCATCATATATGATACTACCGAAATTTGCTTGTTTAGCTGCTTTTACTCTTCCATAATGAACTGCTGTATTTATATCAACAGTAGTTATCACGGGATTAGTTTCATTTTTTGGTCTACCGATAATGTATGTTGCTCCTATTACTCCCCCTGCAACATCAGTTGAAACAATTGTTCCGTGATTAATCATTCGAACCATTTTGGTAAGACCGTAACCTACAACGCCTCCGGCGGAAGCAAAAGTGCCTGGTCGGTCATAGTTTGCGTACCTTGCATCAGCTCCGGTACCCGGATCCCCTTGAAATTGACCAATCGATTGAGTGATTGCAAAAACATTTCCGTAATTTAAACCGTTGGACAATTCGCTTTGGCCAATCGGATCGCTTGCACCGACAATCCCTTTACAATATGGTCCGTTTTGGATAGCATTTGTATCGCTGAGGTTTTCAAAAGTTCCCGCGGCCAGTTCCGCTGATAGCGCAATACCCAAAACACCGCCGCTTCGAACATATTCTTTTGCTCTACCGAAAATATTTCCTGAATTTATTGTATCGGTAATTTTTGCAGTGCCGTTTGTAAACCCTTGCTTATATCCTGTTAAAATAGTTGCATCGATGTTTCCAAGTGCTGCAGAAATTCCACCCAAAACCAATCCGCCTTCAAAGTTTATTACTATTCCTCCGTGAATAGAAGAGTTAGATGTAGTATTCGGGCTTGGTTTAATTGTTCCCGCAAAATTAGACCTTGAAGTGGTATTGGAATTGTAATAAATCAGGTTTCCGCTGTTTGCGGCGTCTTGAATTAAATTGTAATTGATTGTGGTTATTCCTCCAATATAAGAATTGGCGGTTCCGGTTATGGATTCTTGAAGTGCTTCTGTTTCTTCCAAATCACTGGAAATATTTCCGTAATTGAATACGTTTCTGATTTCGCCGACATTCAGATTGACTAATCCGGACACAAACAAATTATTTATTTGTCCATACCGACCTACGTACCCTTCATGTGAATAACTGGTTCCGTAAACATAACTGATTTTCGTATCGCTTGTAATATTGTAAGTATAAATGTTACCGTCATTAACGACATTGGTCATTGTGTGAGGCCCATTCACGTAAGACAATATCCAAGTTATACCCGCGACAAAAATATCTCCTCCGGTACTGCCAAAGTTAGATAATTTTATATCGCCGGAATTGATGACATTTTCGTAATCAACTTTTGTTGCTTGAGTGATATTGGATATTCTTAATTGAGCATTTATGGTAATTTCGGATGTTTCTGTTCCCACGGTTAAATTACCGGTATTATCCACATAAAGAAGTTTAGCCGGAGCATCTTTTACCGATGTAAAAAATGGCGCTAATGTGATTACATCCGGGTTTGAAAAACCTTGCATAGAATCAAAAAAATCGGAATCAAAAACATAACTTTGGGTATTATATGCTCTGCTCAATTCTATTCCGGTCGTACTGTTGTCAACAACGGTGGAAGCATAATAAATGTTATTATTATGGGTTTGGTAATTGAAACCGGTGATATCAAAACCGTTTTGATTGGACATGTATGATATTTTTGCAAGTTCTTCGGTAGTGTTTGCAACACCGATTCCGGCTGCAAATATATATGTTAAGCCGTTTATTAGGTTGCCTTTAATCAAACCTTCATTGACAAAATTGCCGTTATGGACTTCGGTACCATTATTGAGTTTAAAACCATATCCCTTTACGCTGCCGAAAATTCCCCCGACAAATTGATGAACAAGAATTTCATCAGTTGTTTCGGTGTCCGGGACGCCTTCAAACCGGTTTGCATCGACCATTCCTTTGTTGTTCAGATATATCAGTTTGTTTGTATTTGCAATTGGTGCGGTCGATGGATTTATATTATTGATTTCACCGATAATACCGCCGGTATAAGTTTTTACGGTATCCGGAGAAAGATAATTATTATTAACCGAACCGACACCAGTAACATACCCACGGTTTTGCGAGAACTCAATTGTCAAACTTCCTTGATTGGTACCTACCAAACCACCAACATAAAATTGGGCATTGACGGCTTTATAATTAAAATCGTGCAACCCACCGTTTATGGTTCCGATACTATGAACATAAGATAACTTTCCCGAAGCAATTCCAACGATTCCTCCGGCATAGGTCAAACCGATGGTATCGTTTCCAAGCAGCACGGTAGAATTGCTTACGATATTCTTAATGATTCCGCCCCGAAGTTCTGCTGCAATCCCACCGACATAGAAAGTTTTACCGTAATGTTCACTGCTGTTGGTTACTTCAATTATATTGTTGTAGAAATTGATATTTTGAACGGTACCGGTCAAAGTGGAGAATAATCCTAAGTAATATTTGTTTCCGGCAATAAACGGGGTTTTTATTTTCAGGTTATATAAGTAACGGTTGTTGTTGGTTGAACTATCGGGAGTCAAATCTCTGTTTCCTCCCTTTAAGACGCCGTTGAATTCTTTTCTCGGAATCTTAAAGTTTGGAAAATTAACCATATTGATATTTTTATTTAAAATATAAGTGTGATTGTATAAGCGTTTGCCGTATTTTTCGGTTTCCAGGTTGATTAACTTGGAGAAGAAAATAAATTCCAAATCGCTTTCGATAAGATAAGCATTTTCCGAAGAATCGTAGGTTAAACCGATTAAAAGCGGATATCCGTCATCTTTGTAGAAGTTCCACTTTAAGGTGTCGTTGATTTCCCCGTCATTGATTAAAATATCTTCTTCAATACTGCTTTCGCTTAATTTTCCGCTTTCAAGTTGCGTTTTGGTATAACTGGTAACCATTTCAACATATCCGTCAGGCAGTTTTACGGCAGGGTAATTTGTTCCGCTTTCAAAAGCGCACCCTTCGATTGTTCCTTTGAAAACCACTTCTTGTACTTCGCCGTTAATCATTTCTTGCTCAACGACTCTGTTGGCATAAACAAACGGCATTACGTTGGAAAAACGATACATCGAAGACGGAACTATGATGTTTCTGCTGACAAAATAACAGTTTTTGATTGTTCCGATATTGGTGTGAACAAATCCACCGGCGGTTGCCATTTTAGTGGTCGGTGTTTCAAGCGTGAAAATCATTCCCGATGTATCTTGATTTTGGGTATTGACACGTTGGTCGATTACGCCTACATTATAAATCAAACCTTTGTTTTCACCGACGAGGTATGAGAATTTAAAAACGTCAAAAGTATCATCGGGAGCATTCATTACAAAACTAGGGTTTCTTAAGATAAAGTTTTTAACCACACCGTTTTCGCCGATTCTTGCAAACATGGCGTAATTTTTTAGTATGGAAACAATTATCGAAGCGGTTGTTCCTCCGGTTGAGTCTTCGAAAGTTGTTCTTAAGTATACATATTCCGCCAAAACCAGATTGGAAATTTCAAAGCCGTTTCCGTTAAAGGTACCGTTAAAGACAAAATCAATGTCTTTATAAATCGAACCCTCCTGGATTAAAATTTCGGTTCCGATCGGAACAAATTTTTGAGCCTTTAAGGTCGAATAATCGATGTCGTCAAGCAACTCATAATCAAGAGAAAGTATTTTGGAAATCGTATTTTCGAAAATATAAGTATTGGTTCCGCCCACGTTTTCAAAATTTATCGATTGGGCATTCCCGAAATAATNNGCTAGAAATAGAAACAATCTTTCTTTGTTGTCCTGCCGTATCCGGATTTTCGATATTTAGTAATTCATCAATATCGCTTACGATTTCTAAATCCTTTAATAATTTTTCTTGATCTGTTGCGTTTTCGCTCAATTCGCTGCGACGCGTTTTGATGAGGTTATATATGTCGGTCATCGGAACATATTGCTTGACTTGATGAAGATTTGTGGTCGGTTCCGCTAAAACCGGCGTGAAAAAATTATTGCTTAATATTTTCACATGGGAATCGATGAAATCATTGGCTCCGCTTTTGTTTTTTGGAAATTTAAGCGGCGATATAGCTAGCACCAATAACAAACATAATATCAGAATCAAAAAGCCTTTTTTTACGATTTGT
>DCTZ01000040.1 GCA_002329485.1 Caryophanales bacterium UBA1427
TACCCTAAAATTTCTTAACGAACCCAATTACCCATGATTTCTTACAGAAGGTGTTTTACCCATAATATCTTACAAGTCTAAAGAGACTTTAGGACTAATCCCGAAATCTCTTTTTCAAATCAAGTGCTTTGGTATATATGGTCTTATTTTATTTGGCAAAGAAAGTTTTTAATGGCATTGAAATAAGCGTTGATATTGTCCCAACTGGAGCCGGCCGGAATGTCGCATCCCGAGGATATGACGAAGTTTTCAAAGCGGTGACATTTCTCCAATAAGGAGAGGGTGGTATTATAGACCGTTTCCGGAGTACCGTTTTTGAAGACCCGTGCCGGGTCCACGTTGCCCATGACAATTTTATCTTTCGGCATCAGTTTCAGCATTTCCTCCAAATTGATTGTATTTCCAAAATGGTACACATCCGCATCAATCCCCACGATGCTTTCGACCAAAGGAATCGTGTTGCCGCAGTTATGATAGACTACGATAAAACCGTCGTCTTTTACATCGTTGACGATTTGCTTCAGATAGCGGCTGGAAAACTCTTCGCACAGTTCGGGAGAAAGGAGTCCGGCAGCAGGTTCGGCAATTATTACGCCGTCCGCACCGTTGGCTTTGAAAGCTCTGATGTATTCCGAAATAAACGGAGAAACCTTTTCCAAGGTTGTTTTGACCATTTCCGGTTCTAGGTAGCAGTTCATCATGACTTCCGTCATGCCCATAAGTCTTCCCGACAGGGAGAACGGACCGATTACTCCGGCGAACACAGGAATATCCGCTAGGGCTTTGGCTTTTTTCACGGTATCCAAATAGATTTGGGTGCGCTTTTCGCCGACTTGAGGAACAACCAGATTGTTTGCATCATCAAGGGTTTTTAGCAAAATCCCCGTTACGGTCGGTACTTCATTGTCGAACGAACGGATTTCCGCCCCGAAGCATTCCGCTTCCACCGATAAATCCATGATGGTTACGGCAGCGCTGATGGGATAGTGTTGGGCCAAATACCGAATAGCTTGGGCTTGGTAATCCGAACTAAGGATTAAATCCTTGACCGTGATTCCCATGATTTGCACGGTCGGTGTGGACAGAACCGGCATGGTTAAATGACGGTTATTCAATTGGTTGGTTAACCAGTTTTTTTTCATATTTGATCCTCATCAAATGCTGCCTGGAGCATCGCCAGATAATTTTCGAGCGGGATGAAATCGGGAATGCTATTGCCGCTGCCTAAAGCGAAGCCGCCTGCTTCCTTGGTCAAACGCAATAACTTAACAGCCCTTTCGTAAACTTCCTCTTTGGAAGCCCGGGTCAGAAAATTAACATCGATGCCTCCCACAACAGCAATCTTTCCTTTTAAATCAAGATAAGCTTTTTCTACGGGAACAATTTTATCTTCGAACGAATGCTTGCCGTCGAATTTCATATCGTTAATAATATCGTCGATTATATCGTGATAATAACCGCACGAATGAAGAAGCGCATACTTGTTTTTTTCATGCGCCATCGCAACGATTTTTTTGTACCATGGGAAGACATACTTCCGGAGGACATCCGGCGGCAACATAGTCTGAGTGTTGAAACCCCAGTCGTCGTTGCAAATAATGGCTCCCACTTTGTCGTAAGCCAGACACCTTTCGAAATATTCGGCAATTCTTCTTCCGACTTCGTAAAAGATGGCTTCGGCCAGTTTAGGGTCATCGTACAACATTAAGCACAGATTTTCATAACCGACGATACCGATGGTATTTTCCAAAATACCGTCATGGCTGAAAGGAGTAAACTTCACTTTCGGGGAAAGAAACTTTCCCGCCCGTTTGATTAAATCGAAATCGCATCGATTGACATCCGGCCAAGGATAATCATTGAAACTGCGCCAGTCCGTAATCATCGTCCCCGCATTCAGCGATTTGGTCCGGACGTTTTCATGGATCTCTTCATGGCGCGGGAATTCCATGCCTCTGACGATAATCGGGGCATGATCGTAACCCGCACTGTCAAAAGCGGAAATGGTGGTAAGCACCCGGTCCCATTCTGTCTGATCGTTGTAAAGCGGTCCGGTTAAAAACCTTTCTTTGTCTGAACTGATAATAAATTCAAAGAGAACAGGCCGTGAAGGCTGTTTTTTTAACATCCTGACAAAGTTTTCAAAATCAGGTTCACGGCTAGCGGGTCTAAACATTAGGGGGTCTCCTTTTCTTTGTTAAGCGATTTTTTGATAGGTTGTTTCGTGAGTTTCGGAATTGTAGATGAATTTATATGTTCCAGTTTCGTAATTGATTTCGGTGGCCTGACCGAAACCGGCCGGTGTGCCATCGAATTTGAATTGGGTTTCGGCACCCCAGCGTTTGCCCCACTCGTCATCGTACCATTTGCGCGATAAGCAAACGGTGAAGTCTGACGATCCGGCTTCATCAAAGGTAATTTCCAGTTCAAAAGTGGTATCGCCGGTTTTGGTGAAGACTTTGGCATTCGGACCGTCCAAATCCCAAACGTTGAAAGCACCGTATAATCTTGGGGTAACATAAGTGTCGATGACACCGGCTTCCAAGTGTACTGCTTCCAAAACGTGGGTTTCCGGATTGTATTTGAAAAGATATAATCCAGCTTCGTATTCCAAGGTTGAAGCATTGCCCATTCCGGCCGGCGTGCCGTCCATCTTGTATTGTTCTTGAGCACCCCAGCGTTTACCCCACCCGTCATCATACCATCTGATCGAAAGCATGGTTGTGACATCGGTTGAACCGCTTTCGGTGAATTCAACCACGGTAGTATAGATTCCGTCGCCGTCTTCATCGGTCAACAATTGGGCTTGATTGTCATTAAAGGCCCAGCCGTTGAAAGCACCGTAGATGCGCGGAAGTTTCAAGGTAATTTCGACCCCGTCTTCAAGTTTTACGTAAGTCGTTATTTTGGTTTCGCTGTCGTAGGCAAAATAGTAAAGTCCGGGTTCGAAAGTAATTTGGGTTGTTTGACCGAAACCGGCCGGTGCGCCGTCAAATTTATATTGTTCTTCAGCGCCCCAGCGTTGACCCCATTGGTCATCGTACCATTTCTTGGAAAGAATCAATGTAGCATCGGAAGTACCTGCCTCGGTAAATTCCCAGGTTCCGTCAAATACGCCGTCGGCATCGTCATCGGTCAAAACCAAAGCATTTTCGCCTTCATATACCCAAGTTGTGAATTCCCCGTAAATGGCAGGAGGGATTTCTTGGATGATATCTTCACTCATTATCAAAGTATCCCGGATTTCTTTGGTTTCCGAATTAAAGTAAACCGTTAAAGTACCGTTGCCCCAGTGCCAAATCGAACCGAGTCCTCCGCCGGTTGGCGATAAAGGCGCAGGCTGAATATAATAAGAATCGATTCCCCAGGTTCCGTCCGCATTCCAAGTTCCGTCGGTTACTTTGTAGTAATGGCCGTCATAAGTCTTATCCCTAACCTCCTCGGTCAGTTCAACGGTAATCGTATAAAGGTTTTCCTCCCCATCGACTTTGGTCATAATAAAGCGTTCGTCGTTGGAAACGTAATTGGAAAAGTTTCCGGCCAAATAATAAACCGTTTCTTCGATTTTCAGCCATTTGGCATATAAAGTCAATGAACTTTCGACAGGATCGTTAAACGAGAAACTCTGGGCACCTTCTTTATCTTTAAACCAGCCTTGGAAGGTGTAACCGTCCCGGGTCGGTTCAATCGGTTCGCTTATTTTTGAACCTTTTTCAACTCTTTGGGTGGCAGGGCCGGCAGGTGCTCCTTCATAGTTGAGATTAAAATTGACCTTAACCTTGTTGGTGTCGCAACCGGCTAAAAATAGCCCAAAAACTAAACAAATCGAAAGTAATGTAAAGAACTTTTTCATATTTCCTCCTTTTTATATTTTTATTTATCCAATGTTTTCACATTGAAATAACCGGTTTTAAGAAAAAATCGCAATGCTTTTCGGCAATGTTACCAGGGATTTTTTGGTTGCAAATCCATTGCCGAACAACAGTTTGCCTTGACCTTTTAAGTAAAAGGATTGCTCGGTGTAATTGACTACTACCGTAAGCATTTGGTTTTGGTAAATCCGTTTAAAGGCCAAAACCTTGCCCTTTGTTTTTAAGGGGATAGTTTTGCCTTTTTTTAAAATCGCGCTGTTTTTTCGCAAACATCCCAAAGCCCGAATCAAAGAGTTGTCTTCGGAATTGATTTTGGACCAATCGAAGGCGCGACGGTTGTCGGGGTCCACATTCCCTTCCAACCCGATTTCGTCTCCGTAATAGATTAACGGAATCCCTTCGGAAAGCAGAAGAAAACCTAAGGTAAGGAAATGGTCGCTTCGGTTTTTCAAAAAAGTAACGGAACGGATTGTATCGTGACTGCCGATTAAGTTGACCAAATAATTGGACATCGGAGTCGGATAAAGCATTTTATAGGTGTTTAGATGGTTCCAAAAATCTTCGGAACCGATCTTTCCGGTCAGAAATTCCAACAACCAAAAGCGGTACTTGTAATTGGTGACGGTATCCATTTGGTCGCCCTGCATCCACCTGCCGGCTTGGTTCCAAATTTCGCCGATCATCAGCACATCGGGAAAATCCCGCTTTATTGTTTTCCTCAAAAATCCCCAAAGATGCGTCGATACTTCATCCGCAACATCAAACCGCCAACCGTCGATTTGAAGTTTTTTCGTCCAATTTACGCAAATGTCGGTGAGATAAGCAATGACTTCGGGATTGGAAGTATTCCATTTGGGCATTTCGGGCACAAGACTTGCAAAGGTGTCGTAATTGCCCTTTTCGGGATCGACCGGAAAACTCTCGATGCAAAACCACTTGGCGTATCTTGAACTTTCGCCGTTTTTGACTACCTCCTGAAAATAGGGGTGGAGGATGCTGCAGTGATTGAACACCGCATCCAATACCACTTTGATTCCCGCTTCGTGGGCTTTATCAACCAGTTCCATTAACCCTTTTTCGCCGCCGTAAATGGTTTCGATTGTATCGTAATCGGAAATATCGTATTTGTGATAGCTGGGCGACTTAAAGACGGGACTTAAGTAAATTGCCGATACCCCCAAGGAAACAAGATAAGGAAGTTTGGCAATAATCCCCGCAAAATCCCCTCCGTAATAAGTCGACCGGTCTGGTTTTCCGTAAGGGGGTTTGACGTTTTCGGGATTGTTGGCGGGATTTCCATCAAAAAACCGGTCAACCCAGATTTGGTAGATTGTTTCGCCTTCCCAACCTTTAGGCATTTGCAAAATATCGGATTCGTTGATTACGGGATAGTAGAAGTAATTTTGGGGAACGGGGTTTTTTTGCCAGCCGTCCGAAGTGTAGCAAAGTTTTTGTTTTCGCCAATGGATTTCAAAGTAATATTTGAAATGTCTTTCCTTGACCTGTATGGTTGTTTCAAACAAGGCATAGTTTCGGTCGGTTAATAGTAGTTCCATGGGTTGGGAAGAGATATTATCGGTGTGGTCGTATAAATTCTTGTAATGGACAATTACTTGCTTGACACCCCGCCCGATTTTTAACCTGACATTCAGTCGGTCGGGACCGACGGGGTAGGCATATGGAATATCGGGGACATGAAAAACCGAAGTTTTAATACTCATTGTTTAACCCCGCCTTCGGTAAGTCCACCGATAAAATATTTCTGAAGCGAGTAAAAGAGAATAATCATCGGGATGCTGCCCAGAATTGCTCCGGCGCAGTAGATGCTCCAATTGATGCCGAATTGTCCGACAATCATTGATTGCAGTCCGACCGATAAAGGCATCGACAAAATATTGGTTGTCATAACTGCACTGGCGATAACGTATTCGTTGTAAGCGATGACGAAACTTTGTATCGCCACAATCGCCAACATCGGTTTGGCCAATGGCAAAGTTATTTTCCATAAAATCTGCAGCTTTGTCGCTCCGTCCATTACCGCCGCTTCGTCCAGGTCATAAGGAATGGTATCGAAGTATCCTTTGGCAATCATCACCAATCCTGCCGAAGCCAAGGTTGAATCGATGATGATTAAACCCGGCATTTTGTTTAACAGGCCGATGGCCACAAAGATTCTGAATATCGAAACCATCGACAGCGTAAGCGGAAAGATTTGAATCAACAAAAGAAAGTTGAACAGTTTTTCTTTGCCGAGGAAGCGCAGACGGGAAAAGACATAGACGGTTACTGAAACCAAAATGACGGTAATAACCATTGTGCAAAGTCCGATTATTAGGGAATTGCTCAACCAGTTGAGAAACTTGGTGGCTTGGAACAGCTCTTTGTAGTTGTCGAAGGTAAACTCTTTCGGAATTTTCGCTCCGGCGCTGATGACGTTTTTGCCGAACGAAATCAGAATGATATAGACAAAAGGTAAGAGCGTTATCAATGCCAGCAGAAGCAAAAAGATTTGGGTTGCGATTTTGATTAAGATTATTCTAATGTTTTTCATTTGCTTCTTCCCCCTAACTCAAACGCTTTTGGTTGATTCTCATCATCGTCAAAGCGAAGACGGCCACAAAGACAAAGATTATTACCGAATAAGTCGCCGCTATCGCATATCGCTTGGTGTTGAAAGCGGTATTGAAGACATAAGTTATCAAAAGATCGGTCGCACCGGGGTTGCCGAGAATATCGGAAGCCGGTCCGCCTTGGGTAAGCATGTAAACGCCGAATTGGTTGAATTGCATGATGAAACTCATGATAAGCATCGGCAGAAGCGCTCGGAACAACAGAGGCAAGATAATTTTGAGAAAGATGTATTTTTTGTTCGCTCCGTCGATTACCGCCGCTTCGTAGTAATCCTTAGGAATCGATTTCAGGTATCCGAATGCGATTACCATAAAATAAGGAAAGGAAAACCAGACCATGACCAGTATGGTGGAAATTTTGGCCATCAGGGGATTGGTCAGCCACGGAACACCGGGAATACCGAATGCCCCCAAAATCTGGTTAATCAACCCCCCTTGGGTTTCCAACAGACCCTGCCACATCAACAAAGTGATGACGGTAGGAATTACCCACGGAAGGATATAGATAATTCGGTAAATCTTGGCGATTTTGGCGTGTGTGGAATCGAGGACGACCGCCAAAATAGTGCCGAACACAAAGGAGATTGCCACTACCGAAAAAGCAAAAATGACGGTCCAAAGCGACATGGATAACAGGCCGTTGATGCCAATGGTTAAAACTCTCTGATAGTTGCCTAAACCGATCAAACCGTAGTCGCGCAGATTGATTCCGCTGTAGTCGGTTAAGGACAGATAAAAATTGTGAAAAATCGGAAAAACATAAAACATCAAAAGCAGCGCCATTATCGGGAGCAGCAAAGCCCAAGCCAAAAGCGTAGTTTTTTTGTCGTAACGTACTTTGAATTTTAACTTCCGTTGCTTTTTTGTTTTCTGAAAAGTATATATCATAATGACCGAGACAACAATTATTCCCAATACAACGAAAGCCCACCAAGGCAGATTGATGTGTTCGGGAACCTCGTTCATCAGGGCCACCTGTTGACTTAAGATTTGGACGAATTCGTTGAGTTTGTATTGGGGATCTACAGGATTGCCGTGGCGGTCGCCGAAGAAGATGGCTTTAAACGCATTGATGCTTAAATCCTGGTTATACCAAAGCGGACCTTCTGGAATATTGGGGAAAGGTTCCACCCATTCGCCGATTTGGGCGAATTGTCTGAGAATCGGGTCGGATTGAATATAATCGCTGGCAATGACCGCACGGTTGGTCGGATTACGTTCCCCGGTTTTCTTGTCGTAACGGTTACCCGCTTCGATCAGCAGCTGTTGGCTTTCATCTTGCAGGATATATTCCAAAAAACGTTTGGCAAGGTCTTTGTTGAGGGAGAATTTATTGATGACAAAACCTTCCACCGTCGTGATCGGTTGCGACCGTTCGCCGTTTTTACCGACAGGAAGCGGAGCGATGCCGTAATTGATGCCCGCTTTCTTGAAACTTTCGGCAGACCATAAACCGTAGAAAAACATGCCGACTTTGCCGTCGATGAAAGAGGCAATGATATCGCTGTAATCTTTTTTGTTGGGGTTATTCAAAACATAACCCTTTGCCATTAACTCTTTCATCAAGGTCACATATTCGAGCATTCCTTCGTTGTTCAGGCCGATATCGTAAGCATTGTAAGTACCGTTCGGGTATTTGCCGTAGTAATAACCTCCGCACTCCTTAATCAAAGGATAATTGAACCACATGTCGGTGGCATTCAAATAAAGACCGCGAATCAGGGGTTCGCCTTTTTCGTCCCGGGTGGTTATTTCATCGGCCAGACGAAACAGTTCATCCCAGGTATCAGGCAGTTTTTCCTCGGAGATTAAATCTTTGTTGTAAATGAGACCGGAAGCGGAATTGTTGTAACCGACTCCGTAAAGTTTGTTGTTATAGGTAAAAGCCGAAAAGGCCACATCCAAGAAACGGTTTATTACATCCTCGCCCAAATCCAACTCTTCCAAATAACCGGATTTGACCAACCCACCGATATCCGGAGCCTGCATATAGACAATATCCGGACGTTCGTCGAGTTCGGCGTTATTGACCAGTGCCGAAGGCACGGTGAAGATTTCCAGTTTCTGATAGACCTCCACTTTTACCCCGGTTTCTTTGGTGAAGTCTTCCGCAATTTCTTCCATTACCAGTTTTTCGCCTTCAATTGCTCCTACCCAGACTCTTAAAACAGTGTCCTCCGCTTGGACGCTAAGGTCGACAAAAGCAAAACAATTAAACAAAACAAGCAAAAAACCCAATAACTTCGTTTTCACTTAACAACTCCTTGAATCAATCTGTTGAATTTATCGGTATAATACACTCCTTCTTCAACCGATTTTACCGGCAGGCAAAGCGAAAAATTACCTTTGATGAGCTTGTGGATATTCTTTTCGATTTCCTCGAACGAATCGCAATCGATGGCGAGGCAGACGCCGTTGGCCTCAATTGCCAGCTGTTCGATATGGTCAATCGGACGCGGCTGATTCGGGTCGGTGGCAAGCCACAGATGGGTGACGTTTTTCAAAGCGCAGATTTCTTTAACCAAATAAAGAGCGCGCGAGTGCGAATGTAAATGGCCGCGGCCGAAATGGTCGATGACTTTTTGGGTATAAGGAGCGCAAAACTCGCGGTACAGTTCGCCCGAAATCATGCAGGCGATATCTTCGCTCATATTGATATTCCCCTTTAAGTACCACATGCCGTATGGAGTATCTTTTAAGTATTTGTCCGCCAAGGCATAGATATCTTCGGCAAACCTGATGGTGGCATCGGCGCAATAATCAAGCAAACCGCGGAGTTCTTCGGGGTTATCGTAAAAATCAAAGTAAATGGCATCCCCCCGCAAAGCCGCGGCTAAATCAAGCGGCGAAAAAAACCCGCGCATAAACGGTATACCGGAAGAAGCGGATCGTTTTAACAGTGCTTCGCAAATGTCCAAAAATTTTTTGTACCATTTGGCCTGTCCCAATGGCGGTAATTTTTGATAATCGGTAATTTCTTTCAGCAGCGGCTTAGACCAACTGGTTTCCGGCTGAAAAAGGATTTCTCCTCCGACAAAAGCGGAATAATCGCCGATTCCCAAGACCGGCGAAACGGTCGGAAGCATATTGTCGTCGATTGCTTTCCGCTTAGAAAACGACTCCGACAGCATGGAGCATAAATCAAAGGCATACTGTTCGATATCCGTTTCGAAATTGTATTTGGTTAAATCCAGTTTGGCATAGAAATCGACATCGCTCGGGGGAAGAGCGCGAAAGGAGACGTTACCCGGAAGGTGGTTAAGGGCATCCCGAAAGGTTTTTTCCCACATCCGGATGGTTTTCTCCAAATTCGGTTTTAAGTTTTTTAGTTCTTCGAACATCGGTTTATTCCCCTGTCAAAAACGCTTTGGCGACCTGCGCCGCGCTTGCTGCGTCCCCTGCATACCCGTCCGCTTCGATTTCTTTGGCAAAGCTTTCGGTAACCGGAGCGCCCCCGATCAACACTTTAACTTTGTCTCTGATGCCGGCTTCTTTCAAAGCATCGATGGTTTCTTTTTGCGCCATCATGGTTGTCGTTAAAAGTGCCGATAAGCACACAAGGTCCGGTTTATAATCTTTGACCGCTTCCACGACTTGTTCGGGAGAAACATCGACACCCAAATCGAGGCATTCGATGCCTTGTCCTTCCAACATCATTTTGACCAAATTTTTGCCGATGTCGTGGAGATCACCTTTAACGGTACAAATAATGGCTTTGCCTAACGGTTTTATTCCGCTGGTGATTAAAGCCGGACGCAATATTTCCAACCCCGCATTCATCGCCCGCGCCGCTACCAATACTTCGGGAACAAATACTTCGTTGTTTTTGAACTTTCCTCCGATGACGGTCATGCCCTGAATCAAACCGCCGTTTAAAATATCTTTGGGTTCGTATCCTTCGTCGAGTGCCTGCTGCACCAATTGTTTGACATTCTGGGCCCGTCCCTTTTGCAACATTAAAGCAATTTCTTCAATTAACATAAATTTCCTCCTCATCTAATTCTAATTATACTAGAAAACGTTTACATTTTCATTGACTAAATTGCGAAAAAAACGTAAAAATTTGCTCTAAATCAAAAAAGGTTAAGGATTTGCCTTAACCTTTGAAAAGTTTTAAATAACTGTTCGGCGAAACGCCGTAATGTTTTTTGAAGATTTTGGAAAAATAACTGGCATCGTTGAAGCCGACCGCTTCGGAAATCATTTGGACGTTTTTGCCGGTTCCGTGAATCAAATCCAGCGCATGTTCCATTCGGATTTTATTGAGATAATCGGAAAAAGTCATATTGAGTTCTTCCCGAAACAAATGGCTCAGATAATAAGTGCTGACGTAGACTTGATTCGCCACGGTTTCCAAACTTAAATTTTGGTGGTAGTTTTGTTTGATGTAGGCAATCGCTTTGGTCAAATGTTCGTTTGTTTTCTTTTGCGACCGGTGCTGGTAGATTACTCCCATAATCATTTCCATGACTTCGCTCGACATCAGGCACATCTCTTCAAACTTGATTTCTTCGGAGAACACTTTGGTATAGTCTTTGAGAATGATGGCCATGTCGGACAGCGGTGCCCCCGCATCGATACCGGCCCGAAAGAAGATGGTAATCAGCTCGAACAGTTTGGCTTTGATGATATCGAGATTGCCGGAAGAGATGGCAAAGATTTCGCCCAAAACTTCGTTGAGGATTTTCCGGGCGTTTGCGGTATTGCCGGTTTGAATCGAAGCAATCAATTCTTTTTCCGTTTCAATCGGATACCGTTGCAATAGGGATCGTTTCTCGATTTGCATCAGTTTGGAAGCCCGGAGTTTCTTTTCCTGAATCAATTCTCCGATTTCTTTTTGTTGCTTATAGATTTTCAACCTTTGGGCAAGAAATTTGCTTTCTTCTTTGCACATGTGGTTGACGATGATATTGAGCATCTGCGAAGCGCTGGTCATGTTGTCGCACGACAGCTGCTTGACGTTTTTCATGATTTCCTGGATTTGGTCTTCGTTCAGATGGGTGCCATGGGTGATTTTACGTAGTTCGTCCATGGCCAGTTCGTCCGGTTCCCACAGCAGGACCGGACCGCACGATAAACTGCCGATATATTTTTCCTCGAAAAAAATCGGAGCGCTGCTTTTGATCATGCAACCGCACTTAAAAATATAAGGTTCTCCGAGTTCCGCGGCTTTCAGCCCCGCATATTCCATCTGCTTTTTGCATTTAAGCAGGTTTTCGTAATCTTTGATAACTTCGCAAATACTTAAACGGGGATTGACACGGTAACTCAAAAGTTCGTTTCCCTGCACGTCATGAAGGGCAACATCGATTTTTGTCAGTTCTGCAAAATGGCGAAACAATTCTTTTAATTCCTTGAAGTCCAAAACCTGTGGCAGTGTTAAATTCGAGATCTGGACATTCATAATTTTCATTCCTCCCTGCCGAAAGACATATTATCGGTAAAATAGGAAAAGAAGACACTCGAATTGGACAACTCGATTGGTTTCACGGCTTTGGCGATTTGTTCCAGTTTGGCGATATTGTCGGGATGTGTCAGACATATTTTGGCTCCCATTCCGCTGGCGTTGCCGATGGAACGGACCTTGCCTCTAAAAGTTTCTGGAAGCAAACCGACGGAATAGGCATTGTCAAGGTTTAAGTAAAAACCGAAGCCTCCGGCCAGATAAACGGTTTCGATTTGGTCGAGGCTGATTCGCGCGGTTGTCGCCAGGGATAAAATCCCCGAAATAATGGCGCTTTTGGCCAACTGAAATTCGCGGACGTCTTTTTGGGAAAGATAGATCTCGCCCGTCACATAAAACACATCGTTCTTGATTTTTTTGCTTAAAGGGCTGGAACTTTTCTGTAAAGCTCCGCTACAATCAAGCAGTTTTTCTTTCCGCATAACCGCAATCAAATCCACCAGACCGCATCCGCAAATCCCCTTGGGTTTTCCCTCGACGGTTTTCAGTTTGACTTTGCCGTCGATCAGCTGCACTTCGTTGATGGCGCCGGGGATTGCGGCCATCCCGCAGGAAATCCTTCCCCCTTCGAAGGCCGGTCCGGCAGCGGTGGAACAGCCGTATAACTGTTGGCCGGTTTTCAAAATGATTTCGCCGTTCGTGCCGATATCGATCAAAAGGGCATTTTTATTGGTTTCGAGCATTCTACTGGCCAAGATTCCGGCTAAAATATCGCTTCCGAGATAAGCGCCGACGGAAGGCAGAATAACAATGTTGGTGATATAGGCATTCAGTTTGGTGTTTTCCAACAGAAACGTATTGGTGAAAACCGGCGTAAATGGTGCTTGGCCGATCGGAGACGGATCGATTCCGGCGAGCAAATGCGCCATGGTTGTATTGCAGGAAACATACATTCTTTTGATTTCGGTCAGATTATGTTTGCTTAAAAAATATTCGACTACCCGCACCAACTGATTGATGATGGTGTGGTGCAGTATCGGCAAATTTCCCAGGCGGCATTGATCGATCCTGGTAATGACATCGGCGCCAAAAGCCACCTGATGGTTGAAATCGGTAAAATAATCGCAGATGGCATAAGTATCCAAATCGACCAAATAACAGGCAATCGAAGTTGTGCCGATGTCGCAGGCGATACCGTATGCGTGGTTTAAATCTATTTCTATTTGTTTGATGAAATCATAGCCTTTTTCGATACTCATTGGGGTCAGTTCCACCACCGCATCCTCTTCCACCAGAGTTTGGCAGGCCAAGACGTTTTGGCTGTTAAGAATAACCTGGCATTTTCGGCATGTTCTTTTCCCCCCGCAATCCGCCGGGAGCACAAAACCGGCTTTTCGCAAAGCCTCCAGCAAATTGGTGCCTTTCGCAACCGCAATTTCTTTGGTTTCGTTTTCGGTCAGAACTTTAATTTTTCTCATAACAACACCATCGCAAAATAAGTTACGGTGCTTGGACCGTGGTAATATTTAAGCCCGGCCTTGGAGGCCAATTGATAAACATCGATTCCCACCGCTTCCAGGGAAGGGGTAGCTTCGCCGGGTTTTCGACACGTCGAAAGAGGATAAGTGCAGCTTGGGCAGAGGCTGCAGCCGCCTGCACCGAAGATGGCGTGAGGTACGGATTTCAGCTGTTTTTGCAGGGTTTTCAGTTTGGCTTCCATGATTTTTCGCCCCTGTTCCATCTCCTCATAATTGAAAACATCCGACAAAGTAATGACCAGATTAAATAAATAGCCCTTCGCAAAGGAAAGGTATTTGGTTATTAGCGGTTTCAAGTCGCCGATTCCGGGCGGGCACATCCAGTTGGTATTGTATTTTCCGCAGGCATTTCTTTCGCAATACTTGTGCAATTCGCTCGAAAAAACGAGCTCCCGAACGTCGATTTGGGAAAACTGGTGGAACTGTTCTTGCAAAAATTGCTCGACTTTGGTGTCCATTTTTGCACCCCCTTTGAAAATTATCAAGCGACTTTTTCATATTTGTACTTTAAAAAAATTATAGCATCATACCTACCAATTGTCAAGCACAACCGTAAAACGTCCGGGAACCGCTGGGAAAAATAAAAAAACACCGTAATAAATGCGGTGTTTTTGCCTTGCTTAAGCAATTTTTAACAGCCACCTGATAAAAAGCGTGAACCGCTTTCGCCAGGCCGATTCGTGATGAATGCCGTTCTTGTCGATTTCAACCTTTAAATCGGTTGTTCCGAGTTTGCGCAATAATTTCCCCATCCGGATAGTATCGTTGGCATAACGGATTCGGTAGAATAGTTTATTTGATTCTTTTTTCCCCGCATCCAAATAAACCCGAATTTTCGGTACATGGTTTTTCTTAACAAAAGCAAAGATTTCTTTTGACGAGAACCAGAATGCCGAGGAAAAACAGCCGACGGCTTTAAAAATCTTAGGATACCTGTATCCCGCATACAAACTGATCAGTCCCCCCATCGAAGAGCCGGCCAAAGATGTTTCGTCAGGCAAAGTTGGGTAGCGTTCGTCAATCAAAGGTTTTAAAGTTGTGACAATCCAATTGACATATTCTTCGCCGCCTCCGCCCAAATCGTCCTTTACCAAAGGATTGTTTTTTCGTTCCCAAGGCGAATATTCGGTACAGCGTTTTTGGGGATGACAATCGATTCCCACCACAATTATGTTTTTTTGATATTGTGTTTCAATGGCATCCAAAGTCGTATGAACATCCCAAACAGCTTTTCCGTAACTGGCTTCGATGTCAAACAAATTGTGGCCGTCATGCATATATAGCACCGGATAGCGTTTGTTTAAATCATTCGGCAGGTATACCCGAATGATTCTTGGTTCGCCCCGAATTTCTACGGTAAAACGTTCGATTTTTCCCATATTTTTCCCTCCTCAAGCAAGATTATATCACAAAAAGAAAATAAACAATCCAAAACATAAAAAAGGACAACATAATTAGGTACATTATTTGTTTGCTTCAGTTTTATTCTTGAAAAATTTGCACCTATAAACTAACCAATTTAAAAAAAGCAAAAAAACACAAAAAAAAGGAACTTTTTTTTGAAATGTCAAGAAAAGTTCCTGTTATAACATCAGAGTTTTTATTTTATCAAGGGAATTAAGTCCAGCCTGTTTCAACAATACATAGGCATTGAACTCAAAATTGGTATGACCGATTAACCGGTAAAGCAAGCTGAAAACATCCGCCAAATCGCTTTTTTCGGTTTTATCCGCCATATAGCAGATGGCGACAAACTTGGCAAAGAAATAACCGGAGAAGATTCCGAAGAAATAATCTTCATAGGTTCCGAAACGATAATTGATCGGAAAATCTTTAAAAATCAAATGGTTTTGCAGAATTTTTTCGAACCAACAGTCGAATTCGCCGAACCGTTCGTAAAGGGAGTCTTTCCATTTTGCCAACACGGTCGCATCGTTTACGCTTTCCAAATTATACAGTACTTTAGGAACGATTGTTTGGAGAGCCTTGCTGGAGGGGCTGAATTCGTTTAACCACTTGGTTCCGATTTCCAAAATCAAAGCATAATCCCGTTCAGGGAAAGGCAATCGCAAAATTCAAATCGTTAAAGATGCGATTCAATAAACCGATTTGCTTTTGGGCTTTCTGTACGGTAATTTCTTTGAAAAAAACACCGAACATCGACAAACGGCTGTTTAAGGACAAAGACCGGTTCAGTAAAATTCGGTAACTCAATTCTTTTAAAACGCTTAACCAATCCTTTGATTCAGGCGGCAAATGGTAAGCGGTGGGACGGATTTTTTCAAAGGTGATTTCCTGTTCGGAAAAGGTCAAAGGTTCCGGAGAATTGAGCAACAGTTCGATTACTTTTTCGCAACTGTTCGAGCAACAACATTCCAAACAGGTGGTCATTTTTGGCGCTCTAGGGATAGTACTGGCAAATCGCCGGAAGAATGCTTTCGCCAAAGTTGGCGTGAAGCAGACAGTAGCCGTTATCCATGTGAAGCGGACAATCGCCTTTTTCGTTATGGGCGACTTTCGCAAAGCACTCGCGCGAAGGATAATGGTTGATTGCAAAAGTTTCGTTGATTTTTTCTTTCAAATCTTCGGAACAGTCAAGTTCGTGCAATCGGCAGTATTCGTTAAAGGAAATGGTAACATCCCAGCCGATACAACAGCTGTTGCGACAATTTCCTCCTTTGCAGGAAAATTGCGGATAATAACTAGGGATTTTGTATTTGTAAGTCGTTTCGGTCATGGGTAAATTAATCTCCTTAAAACTCCTTTGAATTTTTTACAAAAAATTATATATCAACGATTTTTTGTTGTCAAATATTTTGAAATATAATTGATTGCATTTTTCGCCAAATCCAAGTATAATGGATTTAAATAAGGGAGAGAGAAAAATGATTAAAAAAATCAGCGGCACATGGTTTGAATTTGAACATCACAATCCGATCGAAGGAAAGTATTACAACCCGGATTTGGTTTCTTTTTCCGAACAACAATGGCGGGAAAAGATCGACGAAATCGCCGATTTTGGGATGGAGTATATTGTCCTTTTGGCGATTGCTTTGGACAACAAAGCTTATTTCCCGTCGCAGGTCTATCCGTTAAGCAACCATGCCACTCCGAATTTAATCGAAGTGCTATTGGATCAGGCTGACAAACGTAAACTCAAAGTATTTTTAAGCGTCGGCTATTTCGGCGATTGGCGTTATGCGATAAGCAACATGAAAAATTCTCAGGTAACCAAACGGGCCTTTTTGGCAATTCGGGAGGTGTACGAATTAGCCAAAGGTTTTGACAGTTTTTACGGTTGGTATTTGCCGGACGAAGCCGAAATCAAAGGCTATTTCAAACCCGCCTTTATCAAATATGTGAATAGGTATGCGGAATTCTTGCGTTCGATTGATCCAACCAAAAAAATCCTGATTGCCCCGTTTGGAACCAATCAAGTCAAAACCGATGAGAAATTCGTTGAACAGCTTAAAAATCTTCCGGTCGATTTTGTCGCCTATCAGGACGAAGTGGGAGTCCGAAAATCTAGTGTTCAGGAAACCGGTCAATATTATGCGGCATTAAGAAAAGCTCACGACCAGGCGCAGGGCCCCGCTTTATGGGCCGATGTCGAACTGTTCACTTTTGAAGGCGAAACCTATCAAAGCCCCCTGCTACCGGCCGATTTCGAACGTATTTTGGAACAATTGAAACAGGTTTCCCGCTATGTCGATGTCGTGCTGGTTTACCAATACCTCGGTTTAATGAACCCAAGCACAAGCAATGCCAAAGCTGGCAACAGTATTATGTCCCAAAAACTGTATCACGATTACTTGAATTGGCTGAAAGAAAGGGAAAACGGCAATGAATAAGTTCAACAGACTGAAAACCGAAACTAGGAATCCTGTATCGATGGAAATCGACCAAATGTCGACTTTGGAGATGTTACAGGTTATCAACCAAGAAGATATCACGGTACCCCTAATCATCCGGGATAATTTAAATCAGATTGCCCAGGCGGTCGATTTGATTTATGAGCAGTTAAAAGAAGGCGGATCATTAATCTATGTCGGCGCCGGAACTTCCGGTCGGCTTGGTTTATTGGATGCCTTCGAATGTCCGCCGACTTTCGGGGTATCTCCTCGGATGGTGCGGGGAGTGATTGCGGGGGGAGAAAAAGCTCTGCTCGGGGCAGTGGAAGAAAACGAAGATGCTTACGAAGAAGGTAGGCTTGCTATTCAAGAAAACGGAATAACCGCTTCGGATGTCGTTGTCGGCCTCTCTGCAAGCGGACTCACTCCTTTTGTTTTGGGTGCGCTGGATGAAGCAAGCAACCGAAAAGCTAAAACGATGGCCATCATCAACAATCCCAATCCGGACTTAGCGAAAAAGTGCGATTCGGTAATTGTGTGCGAAACCGGTCCCGAAGTCATCACCGGTTCGACCAGGATGAAGGCCGGCACATCCCAAAAGCTGATTCTGAATATGATTAGCACCTCGGTCATGATCAAACTCGGGAAGGTGTATCAAAACCTGATGGTTGACGTGAAACCGACAAACCAAAAACTGATTAATCGATCGATTAATATTATCGCCGAAGCAACAGGTGAAAGTTTCGAAAAAGCCCAAGAAACTTTCCTGAAAACACAGGACGTAAAAGTTGCCATCCTGATGCTTAAAGGAAAACTGAATCATTCAAGCGCCGTTAAGTTGCTTGAGGAAACCGGCGGAGTGATTCAGGCTGCCCTCAACAAAATCAGGTAAAGGCGACAGGTGGCCTTATGCAAAACGATATGTCTGACTACAGAAATTTTGACGAAGATACCATGGGAGCCAGAAAACGTTGGTTGACCAAACCGGTATTTGAAAGTTTCAACTTATGGGAAAGCATCCCGAAATCAAATATAAAATATCAAGGATACGGAGAATTCGGTTTATTTTACGGTCTCCTTGAAGGCCGGACCGTCTTCGGAAAAATCGCCACAAACATTTTTACCGAAGATTATCGTCCCCGCCCGATGGAATCGTTGCACCTAAAACCTCTTGTTTCCGATTGGCATGCCTATAACCGGATTTCCATTTGGGTTTATCCGAAAGCGGAAGGATTTGTCAATTTTTACTCGCATTACTTTATCAAAAACGATAAAAACTCCACCTTTACTCATACCGAAAGTCTAATTCCGAACAGATGGAACCGCGTGTTGTTTGAATTTGACGAAGAATTTGTAACGGTTGATTTGTTGGGTCTTGCCTTTTTCCATATGGGTGTTCCAGACGAAGCCAAACCTAAAGTTGAATTTATTTTGGGCGAACTTGTTTTGGAACGGGTTGAACCCGATTACGACCATGGCTGGTCTTTGGGTAACCGGATTGCTTATTCCCACTGCGGCTATTTGCCGTATGCGAAAAAAACCGCGCTGGTTCAAAACAGCGAAGAAGAAGTTTTTCGTTTGAAAAATGCCAAAAACGAAACGGTATATCGGGGTGAGGTCCAAAAACTAACGACGACACTCGGGGACTTCCGGGTTTTGGATTTTTCTTCCTTTACCGAAAGCGGACTGTATTATTTGGAAATCGACAACATCAAAACTTCCCTTTTCCCGATCGGTGACAATCCGTTTCATTCAAGCATCGAAAAGAGTTTGACCTTTTTATTTACTTTACGCTGCGGAGACGATATTTTGGGCGTTCACAGCCCATGCCACTTAAACAGTTACACAACGCATCCCGACGGCCGGATGGTACCGAACTTCGGGGGCTGGCATGATGCGGGGGACGTGTCGCAATTCGAAATCTGTACTGCCGAAATAGCCCATGCCTTACTCGATTTGGCGGATGCGTATCGCGACACTGATTCTGCTTTTGCCCAAAAAATATTGGCGGAAGCCCGTTACGGGATTAACTGGCTGCTCAGAACCCGTTTCGGGGATGGCTTCCGGGCCTTGGCGGTAGAGTATTCGATTTGGCAGCCAAATGTGGTGTCAAGCAAAGAAACAATCAATTTAAATCAAAAAGGAAACATCCGAAGCATCGCCGAAAACGGCGCCTATGAAAACTTCCTTGCTTCCGGTGCGCTTGCGAAAGCGGCTCTTGCTTTTAAAGAACTTGACAAAAACTTTTCGTCCTGGTGCCAACGGACTGCCTGCGAAGATTTCGCTTTGGCTATGGAAGGTTACCAAAAGGGCTGTCATACCAAACGGTGGGGAGTGATTCCGAAAGCGCAGATTTGCGGGGAAGCGGCCCTTGATGCAAGCCTGATTTACCAATTGACCGGTGATCAATCCTATTTGGATATCGCAAGCCAGATGGCTGATATCGTAATCAGCTGTCAAGAACAGGAATTAAATCCTGCATGGGATTATCCTCTTCGGGGTTTTTTCTACGAAGATCCCGACCACAAATATCTTTTAACCTTTGAACACCGGGGCCACGAACAGTCGCCTATTCAGGGCTTGATAAAACTTTTGACCGTCGCTAAGGACCATCCGAATAAGGGAAAATGGGAACAGGCGGTTAACTTGTACAAAGAGTACTTGGAACGGACCGCTTTTGCCACCACTCCTTACGGAATGCTGCCTGCTCATATATATATCAAAGGTAAAATCAATACTCTCCGCTTTACCGTTCCGGCCGGTTTCAACCAAGATAATTTGGCAGAATATCTGAACCGCCAAAGCGAAACCGGAGTAAGAATCGGGGAAGGAGTATATTTAAGGAGATTTCCGATTGCGATTTCCCGCCGGGGTTTCCATGCCACGCTGTTAAGCAAAACCAAGGCCTTATCGCTGATTGCCCGGTACTTAAATGATCAAAACTTAAAACAAATGGCAATCGATCAGATCGAATGGGTTCTCGGTAAAAATCCGTTTTCTTCTTCCACGATGTACGGCGAAGGCGAAAACTTCCATCCTTTATATGTCGCTTTTTCCCGCCAATTAATCGGAGCGCTTCCGGTCGGCATCAAAACCAAAGCCGAAACGGACGAGCCTTATTGGCCGGTAGGAAATAATGCGGTGTACAAAGAAGTGTGGGGCCATACCACGGGCAAATTTTTGTGGGTCTTGGCTGACATTTTGAAAATGAAATAATACGCAAAACAAAAAACGGCTTCTCTTTGAGAAAGCCGTTTTTTGGGAATGAAGAAAAGAAAATTATTAAGGTGTGTTTTTGGCGCGTTTGTACTGGAAAGGCCATTCCGGGTCGAATCCCAGCTCGTTTGCCTGATTCAAAACTATATAAGGATTGCGTAGAAGTTCTCTTCCCATATAGATAAAATCAAGGTTTAAATCGTTTAGGGCCTTTTCCGCAAACCCAACCGTGCAAATTAAACCCCCTCCGGTAACAGGCAGATTGGTTTTTTCTTTGATAGTTTGGGCAAACGGAAGCTGATAACCGGGATAGGCATTGATTTTGGCATTCACTACGCCGCCGCTGCTGACATCGACCCAATCGATTCCCGAATCTTTGACGGAATTGATTATTTCGCACAAATCATCCACATGATTTCCTTCCGGATGGTATTCTTCGGCCGAAACGCGAAGCGAAAGAATTTTTTCTTTCGGCCAAACCGAGCCAATCGCTTCGATTATTTCGTGCAAAAAGCGGGTGCGGTTTGGTAAACATCCTCCGTATTCGTCGGTCCGTTTGTTGGCCAGGGGCGACAAAAATTGGTTGATCAAGTAACCGTGGGCACCGTGAATCTGAATAAAATCGAATCCGGCGCAATCTGCGCGGATAGCGGCTTGCCGAAAACTTTCGACGACTCTTCGGATATCCGCTTTGGTCAGTTCGGCAGGCAGCTGCATCGTTTCGAAAGCCAAGGGCGACGGGGCAAAAATCGTTCCGTTCGTTTGGCTTTTCCTTCCCGCATGATTTAACTGAATGCCGATTAAACAGTCGTATTTGCGAACTTCCTCGACAATGCGTTTTAAAGGCGCAATTTGGGAATCGTCCCACAGTCCCAGGTCCTGTTCGGTAATGCGCCCTTCCGGCAAAACCCCGGTTGCTTCGACCACAATCGTTCCGACTCCGCCGACGGCGCGGGTTAAGTAATGCGTCAGATGCCAATCATTGGCTAGACCGTTTTCAGCCGAGTACATGCACATCGGTGCCATCACCAGGCGGTTTTTGATTGTTTTGCCTTTCAGTTCGTAAGGCGAAAATAGTTTGGACATAGATACCTCCTGTTGCTGACTTTATTTTACTAAAAAAGTCTGCTTTTTATAATGAATTTACTCTTTTTTAGTCGGCAAAGGAAATATAAATGTCGCCGTTGGAAGTATCAAGAATTATTTTTTTGGCCAAGTTTTCGTTGTTGAGTTCGGCGTTTCGGCTCTTGACGCCGTTGACATAGTAATTGCCGTTGGTTGTGGTCATACTGACAAAGTAGTCGTCTTTTTTTCCTTCGATTTCGACATTGATCCGACCGTTGGAGGTGTCGCATTTTAAGTAAGGAGTTTCCATTTTCTCAACTGTAATCCGGCCGTTCGAAGTTCTGAGCTTAACCGATTCTTCGGCTTCCACACCGTTTGCAACGACGGTACCGTTGGAGGTCGAAACATCGATTTTGATTGCTTCGACATCGTCGAGAACAATCCGCCCGTTGGAAGTGTTGCCTTTTAACTCTTTAAGCTGAATATCGCTGATTTCCAACCGACCGTTGGTAGTATCCAGTTTTAAATTGATCAGCAAATCTTTCGGCAAATACAGGTAGAAGCGGTTGTAATCGGGATTCATCAGTCCTTTGATCCAATCCCAGCTGAAGCTGAATAGTCTGAACCGAATGGTTTCGTCATACAACAGCTTGTTGCCTTCTTTTTTCTCGGTAATGTAGCCGTTTGGGGTATTGTAATAAGTGACGACGATTTCGTCGGTTTCGCTCGGAAGCACATAAAGCGAGCGGTTGAATATTTCAACCGACAAATCCGTCAAATCCTTCCACTCTTCTTTGGCAATGCATATCGTGATTTTTTCAAAATCTTCTTCGCCTTGGGCAAACGACCGCAGTTCGTTTCGGGCAATGAGTCCGAAAGTAACCGTGGTTATTAACCCGAGGACAAAAAGCAACATGGCAATCCAAAATAAACGTTTCATTTTACTTGCCTCCTTTCTTGAACAATTCTTCGATTTTTTCGTACAGCAATTCCAGTTTCGTGCCGACGTTTTGAACAACGTACCAAATAAACGTTATCGCAAACAACAAAATGCCTAAATGAACGGCGATATTGCCGAGATAGTAAAGCGTGGCTGAAACGGATAGTTGGGCGCTAATCGTCATCACCATGGCGATGATACTTCTCACAATGCCGTTAATGCCGAAGATCGAAAAACCGACGCCGAAGAAAATCGAGAGCACGAGGGCTCCGATAATCAAAACCCGACCGAGTATTTTGACTCCTTTGTCAAAGGTTTGCTTCAGTTCGAAGTTTTTCTTTTCTTTGACGTTGCCTACGAAATCGCTGTCTTTCTTGAGAGTCCGCACAATCTTGTCAATCGAACCCAATTTTTCAATAAAAGCTTCTTCATTTTCGCCGTTGTCCAACGCGTCCTGAATCAGTTCTTCGTAATAGTGGATGATTTCTTCCCGTTCCGCGTTCGGAAATGATTCTAAAGCGTTGTCAAGGCGATACAAAAATTCCCTTTTTCGCATGTTTAATCCTCTTTCCTTAAAATATATTGATAAATTAATTTGATCTCCTCAAAGTCAGCCTGACTTTCGGATAATTTCACCCGTCCTTCTTCGGTAATTCGGTAATACCGTCTTAAACGGGACTGGTGTTCTTCGGTATAGGTTGTAACTAGTCCTTGGGCTTCAAGGCGTTTCAGGATCGGATAAAGGGTCGATTCCGATATTTCGAAAACCTGGGAAATATCCTGAATGATCTTGTATCCGTAGGATGCTTTAAACTTCAATGAAGCAAGCACCAATATTTCCAAAAAGCCCTTTTTCAATTGGGCATCCATAAAATACCTCCTAACGTGTAATACTATACAATATATAGTATTATGTGTCAAGCAATATGTTAATTTTTTTGCAAAAACGCTTTTTGGTCACTGGAATTGATTGACAATAACGGTCTTGGCTGTTATAATTAATAAAAAAGCGAAAGAAGTGTTGACCGGATGGAACAAAAAGACATGGTATATATGATTGCGGAAAAAGGAATCGGACGGAGAAAAATCATTTCCGTCGTTTTGGCAATTATTGCCTTACTGGTTTTGGTGCTTCTTGTGGGCGATTTTTCCCATTACCAGTTGTTTACGGCAGGGCTTTCGATTTTGGCGGTTACGGGCGGTATCCTTTTATTGTTGCTGATATGGCACATTGTAAGACCCAATGTGGTGGTTGACCATGACGGAAAAAGGGTTTTTATTCACCGCTTATACAAAACCGAAGCCATCGCCTTAAGGGATATCGATATGGTTTTCAGTCGGAGGTTTTCCTGGGAAGTCTTTCAGATTACTACCGGAACGCTTTATATCGTCACCCGAAACCGCGGGATTGTCAAGGTTCGCAACGTCAAAGAGGTGGACCAAGCCAAAATGCGGCTCATCATTCTAATCAACAATTACAAACAATTGTTCAGAGAAAGCGACTAATTCTTTAATCCGTTCGTATCCCAACGCAACGGATTTATTTTTTTTTAAAAAACTGCTTAGAATTCGGCCTGAAATGATATAATTATAAAAACTTTTGAAAAAACAGTCAGAAAGGAAGACCCCGTATGGAAAACGTAAAGCAAACCGTCAAAAAGCCCCATGCGCTTGTGAGAATGTTAAAATACTTAAAAGACAATGATCCAGCAATTATATGGTTCTTTGTCGTTTATACAATCTGCTCCTCGATTCACCCGGTTGTGGGAGTTGTCTTTCCCAAATATTTGATTACGCTTCTTTTGGGAGAAAATGTCGTCATCAATTCCGTTTTGTTCGTGGTCGCAATCTTTTTTCTAATCAGCGCCGTTACGAGCTTTTTGGAAAGCTATACTTTTTACGCTTCCAATACGCGGATAACCTACTTAAGGATTCGCTATCTGTTTATCCAGTTTAAACTGTTTCTGACAATGGATTACAAATATGTTGAAGATCCGACCTTTGGCAACGAATACGAATTGGCTTTTGAAGCGTGTTCCTCCAACAATAACGGGATTGAACAAATCTACCACAGCATGTTCGAAATCGTGGCGAAAATTCTTTCCATCATCATGTACGTCGTTTTGGTTTCCATGCTTACGCCGTGGGCGTTCTTGGCCATTTTCTTAAGCGTCATCGTCGGCTATTTCACCAGCAAATTTGTCGAACGCTACCGTTATTCCAAAAGGATGGAATTGGCCCATGCCAACCGGAAAACCCGGTATTACAACGAAGTGACCTATGATTTCAAATTCGGAAAAGATATCAGGCTTTACGGATTGGGCGAAAAAGTCATGGATTGTTACAGAAACGAAATCTTTAATTATCTGAAAGTATTCCGCAGAATCAAAAACAAAGAATACGGTTGGGCTTTGTTTGACTTGTTTTTTGTTTTGCTAAGCGACATTACCGTTTACGCCTTTTTGATTATCAAGTACCTGGAAGGAATGGACCTGGCCTCCTTTACGATGTATCTTGGTGCATGTCTTGCCTTAAGCACTGCCCTTAAGACCATCATCGGCGACTTAACGGTCATGCGCAACGAAATGCGTTATGTCAAAGATTTCTTCCGCTTTATCGATACGCCGCTTGTAACCAACGACGGAACGCTTCCCCCTCCCGAAGACGAAACCTTGGAAGTGGAATTCCAAAACGTCAGTTTCAAATACCCGAAAACCGAAAAATATATCTATAAAAACCTTAACTTAAAAATTGCCAAGGGCGAAAAACTGGCCATCGTGGGAGTCAACGGAGCAGGAAAAACGACTTTGGTGAAGTTGTTGACCAGACTTTTCGATGTCGAAGAAGGCGAAATTCTCGTGAACGGCGTCTCAATCAAACAATACGAATTGTTCGGCTATTTGTCGATGTTTTCGGTTGTTTTCCAAAATATCAATATCTATGCTTTCCCGGTAAGGCAGAACGTCACGATGGGCCATGACCGGACCGACGAAGAAGTTTGGGACTGTCTGATTAAAGCGGGGCTGGAAGAAAAAATCGCTTCGCTTTCCGGCGGACTCGACCATATGTTGTTGAAAGTAATCGACGAAAACGGGGTGGAACTGTCCGGCGGAGAAAACCAGAAATTGGCGATTGCCCGCGCGTTGTTCAAACAGGCCAAAATGATTATCCTCGACGAACCGACTTCCGCTTTGGATGCTTTGGCGGAAGCGGATATTTATCAAAGGTTCAACGAACTCGTTTCCGACAAAACTACCATCTATGTTTCGCACCGGCTGGCCAGCACCAAGTTTTGCGACAAAATTGCTTTTTTCAACGAAAACGGCTTGGTGGAATATGGTACCCATGACGAACTGATGGCTTTGGAAGGCCAATATTACAATATGTTTGTTACCCAAGGCAAATACTATCAGACAGAGGAGAACGACGATGAAACGGTTGCGTAGTTTTTTCCTATTTATCAAAATTGCTTTTAAAATTTCTCCGAGTTATTTTGTTCTGTTGATTTTAGGGGGACTTCTTTCCAGCGGGCAAATTGTCGCAAATGTTCTTTTGCCGAAATATTTGGTCGACGAACTCGTCCGGCTGACCAACCAAAAAATTATTGCCCCGGGTTATGCGTTTAAATTCGGCGATATCTTTACCGCTTTTTCGCAAGTCTTCCTTTTTGGCGCTTTGATTGTTTTGGCCAACCTCTTATTCGGCTTTCTCGACAAAACCCACAAGCGTCTGCTTGACGTAAAAACCAGTTACGTGGATAAGATGTTTCCGGGCGAAATGGCCAAGAAAATCATGGCGGTCAATTATCAGTATTTGGAAGATCCTTATTATCTCGATCTGAAAGAACGGGCACTTTTTGCGCAAACCAACCAATCTGCTTTGCGAAATCTTGTCAATGCTTTTGCCATGATAATCCAGGAAACGATAACGATTATCGCTTTGATTACCATCATGCTGACCTTAAGCGTTTATTTGTTAATCGCTTTGCTTATTACAATCGGTTTGATTTTGTTAATCCGCATTTATTTCAAAAACTATCAGGTCAGTTTTATGCGAAGTCTCATTCCGGTTAACCGACGGTACGGCTATTATATGTCTCTCGGGTTTAATTTTCCGTATGCCAAAGATATCCGTTTGTACGATGCCTCGGATTTGATTTTAGACCACGTGAAGAAGTATAACGAAACGATTATGAAATCTTTCCTGAAAAACTATCAAAAGCTGGGCCTAATGACCGGTTTTATCCGCATCATCAATGCCTTGCAATCGGCGATTATTTATCTTTACATCGCCTTTCGAACCCTCGGAATTTGGGGCGAAAAAATCTCGCTGGGCAGTTTTACGATGTATGTCAACAGCGCCCTCAGATTTTCCGGTTCGGTAACCCGCTTCTTCGACCAATTTGTGACGGTTTCCCAAATGCTTGATTATTTGGAACCGTTTATGGAATTCATGAGTTTGGAAGACGAAGCCGAAAAGAAAGGAAACCACGTTTTAACCAAAATCGATTCCATCCGGTTTGAAAACGTCAGTTTTGCTTATCCGAAAAGCGACAAATTGGTTTTGGAAAACATCAGCTTTTCGATTAAAGCCGGCGAACGGATTTCGATTGTGGGACTGAACGGCGCCGGAAAAACCACGTTGATCAAACTGCTTTGCCGCCTCTACAAACCGCAACAAGGCACCATTTACGTGAACGATATCGATATTCAGGAATATGATTCGGAAAGCTATCGGAAACAAATCACCGCGGTCTTCCAGGATTTCCAGATGTTTGCCTACAGTATCGAAGACAATGTTACCGGGGTCGAACCGAAAGACCAAGAAAAACTTATGCATATCTTTAAACAGGTAGGCATTTACGATAAAGTAATGTCTTTGCCAAACCAGGCAAAAACGCCGCTCAACAAAACCTACGACGAAGAAGGCACGGAACTGTCCGGCGGGGAATTGCAGAAACTGGCAATCGCAAGAGCTCTTTATAAAGATGCCTCCCTCGTTATTTTGGACGAACCGACTTCGGCGCTCGATCCGCTGGCGGAAGCGGAAATCTATCAACAATTCAACGACCTCGTGCACGACAAAACCGCCATCTACATCTCGCATCGGATGTCGAGTTCCGTTTTCTGCGACCGGATTCTCATCATCGATGGTGGAAAAGCGGTGGATTACGATACCCACCAAAACCTGATGCAAAAGAAAGACAGCCTGTATTACAAACTCTTTATGGCCCAAGCCAAAAACTATCAGATCGAAAACGGGCTGAAATTAAAAGAACACGCGGTGTAAAGGAAGTGAATAATGAACTCATTTAAAGATGTCGATCAAAGCCGTCTCGTTTTGTTGAACCGCTTCATGGAGGAATACCGGGAAAGCCCCGACAAAAAAGGGGTTGTGGAAAAGTATGAGGAAATTCTTCAAGATATTACCCCATTGGAAATCTTTTCTTTAAACGATTATTCAACGGAAACACTGCTTTCCCTCGATCAAATCAAAAGCGAAGCGGGCAAGTTTGTCAATCTGTTTAACCATGGCTTGAAGAAGTTTTCGTGGAACCGCGCTTGTTCGCCTCTGATGGAACATTTCCTGAAAGAAAACGAAGCCATCAGACAACATTTGGGAACCATGAAAGAAGCGGTGAAAACTCTAAACGATCCCCAAAGCAAGAGGCGTTTTCGCGCTTCTTTGGCGCAGCTTGCGGTAGTCGAAAACAAATTCATCAAAATGCAGAATATTCTTTTCCCCATCATGGAAAAGAAAATCCCCTCGACTAGGCCTTTGACGGTGCTTTGGAGTCTCCATGACGATTGCAAAGCTTTAATGGATAAAATTCTTTCGCATTTGAAACAGCCGGAAACCGACGAAAAACTCTTAAACAAACAAATTGGAGAATTCTACTTTCTTTTGATGGGTATCCTTTATAAGGAAGAACACATTTTGTTCCCGATTGCTTCTTATATCATCAACAAAGAAGAATGGGAGCAGATGGCTATGGATGCGGCGGCTTTCCCGGCGGTTCTGATTGAGCCCCTTCCCACGGAAGAAAGAAGCCGAAAGCCAGGCGCCTCGGACAGTCACCATTTCAAAGATTTGACCGGTACGCTCAACTTTGAACAGCTTGCTTTGATTATGAGACATTTGCCGATAGATATAACGTTTGTCGACGAGCATAACCGGGTTACTTATTACAACGAAACAACGAACAGGCTTTTTCCCCGCACGCCTGCGGTTATCGGCCGAAGCGTCGAATTATGCCACCCAGAAAAAAGCGTCCACGTGGTCAAAAAAATCATCGAATCGTTTCGTTTGGGGCTTGCCGACCAAGCGGAGTTTTGGATCGAATACAAAAACCGCTTTATTTATATCGTTTATTATGCTTTAAGAGATGAACAAAACAATTACAAAGGGGTGCTGGAAGTAACCCAAGATGCAACCCTCATCCGTTCCCTGCAAGGGCAAAAACGTCTGCTTGATTGGTAAGAAAAATTTTAAAAAAAATATCGTTTTTCGGCCTCGCCTGACCGCGGGGCCCTTTTTGATTTTGGCAAAAAAATGCTCCGTTTTTTTAAAATTTTTTTAGTGGAAAAGACTTGATTTTCTAAAAAAAAGGTATATAATTATTCCATGATTTTTATGGGAGGCCATCAATGAAAAAAGTAATTATCGAATTACGCGATGTTTATAAGCAATTTGATGACGACTTGATTGTCAACGGCATCAATTTGCAGATATACGAGAACGAATTTCTCACCCTCTTAGGTCCGTCGGGTTGTGGGAAGACGACAACATTGCGCATGATAGGAGGTTTTGAACAACCAAATAAAGGCGAAATAATCATTAACGGCAAAATCTTTAATGATCTTCCGCCTTATGCGCGCCCCATTAACACGGTTTTTCAACGGTATGCCTTATTCCCGCATTTAAACGTTTTTGAAAATGTGGCGTTTGGTTTGAAAAACCGCGGATGGGATTATCTTGCCCGTTTCTTCAATCAGGAAGAAATGGAAAAAGAAATCTTAAAAGAAAAGGAAGCCGGGGGAGAAATCAATCCCAAGGTTACCAAACATGATCTGAAAAAGAAAATCAACGAGAAAATTTCGGAAGCTGTCATGAAAGCTTTGGATATGGTCAAACTGACCGGTTTGGAAAAACGCAAAATCGACCAGATGAGCGGCGGTCAACAACAACGGGTCGCTTTGGCAAGAGCCATCGTCAACCGTCCCCAAATTCTTTTGCTTGACGAACCCCTGGCGGCGCTTGATTTGAAACTGCGCCAAAACATGCAATACGAATTGAAAGAAATGCAGCGCAAACTCGGCATCACTTTCGTCTATGTCACACATGACCAAGAAGAAGCGATGACGATGAGCGACCGGATTGTTGTCATGAAAGACGGTGTTATCCAACAATTGGGTACTCCGAAAGACATTTACAACGAACCGGTTAACCGCTATGTCGCAACTTTTGTCGGCGAATCGAATATCATTCCCGGAACCTATCTGGGTAAAAAGGTGGCCTTTTTGGGAGCCGAGTTTGATTGTTTGGATTATCCGTTTGCGGTTAACGAACCGGTTGATGTGGTAATCCGTCCCGAAGATTTCGATGTCATCGATCACGAAAAAGCCAAACTCACGGGAATCGTCACTTCGTCAATCTTTAAAGGAGTGCACAACGAATTGCTGGTCGACATTCAGGGTCACGAATTTATCGTCAATACTTATGAAAATTATGCGGTCGGCGAACCAATCGGTTTAAAAGTTGACCCTTACGAAATTCATTTGATGAAGGTGCAAGGCAATGAATAAAACGATTCGCAAACTGGCCTACCCTTATTACGGATGGTTGTATTTGCTTGCCATTGTTCCGATTGCGATTATGCTTGTGCTGGTCTTTTTCGATATCGAAGGGATTGGGTTCAGCGAAGCAAGATTTACTTTTCGGAACTTTGCGCTGTTTTTGGAACCATCAACCCTTGAAGCTTTCGGAAACAGTTTTCTGTTTGCCACGACCGCTACTTTGGTTTCGGCCGTTTTGGGCTATATTGTCGCCTATCAGGTCTTCCGTTCCCGCTTTCGCAACAAGTTCATCATTTTGACGCTTTTTATTTTGCCGATGTGGTCGAATATGCTGCTTCGGACCGAAGCCCTAGGCAATATCATGGAACGCCACAATATCTTTACCGATCTTTTGGGAATTCCGGGGGGTTTCAACTTAAGAGGAACCGGACTGGCCGTTTTAATCGGTTTGGTAATAACTTATCTTCCGTTTATGATTTTGCCGATTTATACCGCACTGGAAAAAATCGACCCTTCTTTGGAAGAAGCGGCGCTTGATTTGGGCGTTACCGAAATGCGTAAGTTTTGGAAGGTCGTCTTTCCTTTATCTATTAAAGGCGTTATCACCGGTTGCATCATGGTCTTTTTGCCGTGTCTGAGCGGTTTTGCCATTCCGGAAATTCTCGGCAACGGGAACATCATGTTGATTGGAAATATCATCGAACAGTCTTTCCGGAACATGAGCTACAATCTGGGTTCGCTTCTGGCCATAACGATATTGTTCTTTATCTTCGGATCGCTGATGATTGTCAACAAAGTCGATAAAGAAGGAGGTACTTTGATATGATCGAGTACTCTAAGGCCACGATTGAAGAATACGGCTACAAAGACCGGCGTTTCTTGAAAAAAGTTTATCGGATATCGACCAAAGTGTTGGTTGTCGCGGTTATCTTCTTGATGTATCTGCCGGTTTTGACCATCGCATTACAATCGTTCAATTCCAGCAGCGAACTATCTTCGTTCGGCAGTTTTACTTTCAAATGGTACGGCCAAATCTTTAGGCATCCGATGCTTGCTTCGGCCATTCAGAACACGGCGATTGTTAGTCTTACCTCGACTATCCTTGCGACCGTGCTCGGGACTTTCATTGCGATGGGTATCTATTACTTATTCCCCAAAGCCAAACAGCAGATATTGCTTTTGAACAATATTCCGATTTTGAATGCGGATATCGTTACCGGTATCAGCCTGATGTTGGTCTTTTCACTGCTTTTGCCGGTTTTTCCGTATATTTTCGGTTTGCCGACTTTGATTTTGGCGCATTTGTTTTTTACCCTTCCGTACGTCATTTTGAGCGTTTTGCCGAAACTCGGCGAGGTCGACCCGAACCTAATGGATGCGGCGGCGGATTTGGGTTTGAAACCGATTAAGTCGCTTGTAAAAGTCATGGTTCCGGCCGTCAAAGCGGGCATCTTTTCGGGAATGCTTTTGGCCTTTACGATGAGCGTGGACGACTTTGTGGTCAGTTACTATACAACTGGCAACGGTTACGACAACCTATCGATTTGGATTTACGGCAGTATCGGCAGAAAAAGTCTGACACCATCGGTTTATGCTTTCAGTACCCTTTTGACGCTCGGTACCGCCCTCGTTCTTTTAGCGGTTAACTTATTGTCGAAACGAAAGGTAAGGAATAAATAATGCGAAAAATTGCTTTCTTTATTTGTTTATTCTTAATCTGTTTTACCGTTTCGGGATGCGGTCAGCGGGAAAAACTTTTGCTTCTCAACTGGGGCGAATACATAAACGATGAAATCATCACGATGTTCGAAGAAAAATACAATTGCAACGTAATCTTAAACATTGCGGATTCGAACGAACTGTTCTATGCCAAAATCAAAAGCGGCACCACCGTTTACGATTTGGTAATTCCTTCCGAATATATGGTGGAACGAATGGTGCAAAACGATTTGTTGCAAAAGGTTGATTATTCGAAACTCACCAATTACGATCCCGTCAACAACCCTTATCTGCCGGGTGTAATCGGCATTCAGAACCAGATGTTTGAGGGTTATGAGGATTATGCTGTGCCGTACTTTTGGGGAACTTTCGGCCTCATGTACAACAAAAAAGTGAATGGTTTGGAAGAAGCCGTCAAAAAATACGGCTGGAAAGGTTATTTCGAACCGGAACTTCTTCCGGGTAACATCCGTGTCGGCATGTACGATGTTCCGCGTTATGCCTATGCCGCCGCAATGTTTTACCTGGATCAAAGCCCGAATGTTTATTCCGAAGAGCTTTTGAAAGCAGCCGAACAAGTGCTTCTTAAGCGGAAATTCACCGAATGGGGAACCGATACTTTGAAAAAAGGTATTTCCTCGGGCAATCGGGATTTGGCGTTTGTTTATACGGGCGACTTTTTGGACATGCTTTATATCAAACTGTCCGACGGGGTCAAACGGGAAGATATTACTTTCGATATCTATATTCCGAACCAAACCATCGCCTTCATGGACACCTTCGTGATTCCGAAAAAAGCGCGCCATTTGGATTTGGCTCACAAATTCATCGACTTTTTGCTCGATCCCGAAATTGCTTACCTCAACGCAAGTGTTGTCGGTTACTGCACGCCTTTGCAAAAATCCTATGAAATGATTGTGGGCTACGAAGGCGACGACCAATGGCTGAACGACTGGAAGGAAGCCAATTTGACTTATTATCCGCTTCCGAAACCGGGCGAAGAACAATTCATCGGAACACCGCTCAAAAACTTTGACCGGAACGTCCTCAATGCCATATCGACGATGGTCAATAACGTTATCGTGAAAAACCGTTAACACAATATTTTAACAATCAAGGAAATTCCCAAAAGTGCGGAATTTCCTTTTTTTATTGCCGAATGTTTTTTGATAAATTTGTAAAATCAGGACATAATAAAATGAAAAGATTTGCTTATTTTTCGGAAAAGGAGGCATTATGAATAACCAGCATCATAAGAAAAAAAGAAATTCCGACTTCAGGCGGCGAAACGATGAAGAGTACAGCGAAATCGTCGAAGAATTCGAGACCAGGGATTCGCGGAGAGTCAGGGCATGGGAAAGCAACAAATATTTCTATGCCTTTGCGTATTTTCTCTTTTTTATCCCGCTCTTTCTCGAGGATACCAGACGTTCGCGGTTTTACGTCAATCAGGGAATCATGGTGTGGCTGTGGCTGATTTTGGGGAATGTCGCTCTGTATTACATCGGCTTTATTCCGGGAATGGAAATGTTTAACCCGACCGCCCAATGGATTTTCTCGGGGATAATCATTTTTTTGGCATTATACGGCTTCATCGCGACTTTGATGGATCGCCGCGATGTCAGATTACCCGTTATCGGTTGGATCGATATTGTCAAATAACAAAAGAGCAACCTCTAGTTGCTCTTTTTGAAAGGACGTTTTATCATGGTAAGGGAAGAGGAGAGGCCTCTCCCCTTTTTTATTACAATGTGACCTTGAAGCAAACGTGTTGACAGTGAATCGGATCGAAGCATTGGACAGCGCAAATGCAGGCAATCCGCAAAGTTACCGTTTCGTCTGTGCATTTGATTTTACCGTTGCAAACTTCCAGCAGACGCAAAACAACTGTTTCGCAGTCGCGAACTTCTTCCACGCGGAACAGACCCGTAGTCGTTTCTTCCGGGAAGAGACGGACAATTGCTTCGAAGCGGCCGCATTCCGTCCAAATCGCAATCGGTTTTGTGTTGAACATTAAAGGTAAGGCACAGTTGTCGCAACGTCCCTGAATTTCGCTCAATACTGCATCCTTTTGAACTTTGTCGATTTTCTTCAATAAATCACAAATGGTTTCGCCGCGTTGCGTAGTATATTTAACGGTATTAGGTGAATAACAAGCCATAATAAAACACCTCACTTTCAATATACAATATGTCGAAAAGGTGATGGTGTTTGTTTTATAACCTATTTACTTAGTCAAAAAAACCAGCACGCTTAATGCCATCGCATAAAGGCTGAATACAAGCAAGCTTTTTTGCGAAATAATCCGTTCCAAAAAGGAAATGCCCAAAAGAGTTGCCCAAAAGCAAACGACAAAGGTGATCAAATCATAGGCCGAAAAAGCGGAAAAGTCAAAATCTTTGAGTGCCAAAACAAATGCTCCGAAACTTGCAATCAGACAAAGATAAAACGAAAACTTTAGGGCCGGCTTGGTTTCGAGTTTGCTTACCTTTGTTCCGAGAAAAGTTACGGCACTTCGGCTGATTCCCGGAAAAATCGCAAGACTCTGAAAAATACCGATAATCAGGCTATCCCCGAAAGCGGGTGAGTCTTTTCGGTTTCGGTTGATTAAAAAGGCGGTCAAAACCAAAACGAAAGATGTAAGAAGCAAAAACAGACAAACCGCTTTGACATCGTTAAAAGACCTTTCGATCGTATCTTTTAAAAGCAAGCCTGCTGCCACAATCGGAAGACTGGCGATTAAGAGGTTAAGAACGGTCCGAAAATCTTCTGGGTATTGCTTGGGTCTAAAAACCGATTTTGCCATCCCCCAAAGGTCTTTTCGGAAAAACCACGCCAAAGCCCAAAAGGAAGCAAAATGCAGCCAAATTTCGGTGTTCAGATCGGTTTGCAGCCCCAAATAGTGGGAAGCAATCACCAAGTGAGCGCTGCTGGATACGGGAAGCGGCTCGGTGAAACCCTGCACGAGTCCCAAAATAATGTATTTGACGATTTTTCTGATTGCCACGGATTCCGCTCACCTCGTTAAAATATATGAATATACTTGATAAAACATTAATGTTATAGTATAATATATAAAAGAAGCGAATATCAATAGTTGTCGGGCTTTTTAGAAAAGCATAACTTTAATAAATTTCCCGATGACGGCTTGATGTTTGCAAGAAGGAGGACGCCATGTTATTTTTAACTAATGATGGTATGAGCACCCTTTGGCTCTGGATAATGGTAGCCTTTTTTATCGTGCCCGTTTTGGTATTATCCCTTTTAGTGTTTGCTAAAATCGTAATCAAACAGGCAAAAAAAAGAGCTAGCGAAAAACGGGGCGACAATTACTTACCTTACTTTGGCGGCATCGAAAATATCGTAAGCGTGGAACGGAAAGAAAATCGCGTTTCCATCGAGGTCAATGATTTAAATCTCGTTAATTTTGATGATCTTCGAGAATTAAATATCGGTGTCATGGTTATTGGTAAAACAATCAAATGTTCATCGCCTGATATGGCAGAAAAGCTTGAACATATCAAAAAGAAATAAAGGCCTATAAACCTATGTTTTCATAGGCTTAGGCCTTTTTTCCTTAAATTCTTAAACAAGACTTTGCGTAAGCAGATTCAGAATTGCCGATTGGTCTTCGGAAGACCCTTTTTGCCACACGAGTTCGAATAAAACCCCGAGCCCCGGGAGCACTTTCTCTTCTCCGAGCGAAATCGCGTCGACAATCGTCTTCTTGATATCTTCCGCCGATGAACCTTTCAGATTGGCAATAACGGCTCTGCGAATATTGATATCCAAAACAAACCCTCCTTTGTTAACATTTATAGTATGACTAAAGACGGGTTAAAATATACTAAAAAGAAAAGGTGAAAAAATGAACGAAAAAATCGATTTTTTGGCAAAAGCCAAAAGTTACGAAAAAGAAGCTCTTGAGTCGCTCCGGGGCTTGCTGAGAATACCAAGCGTTTACGACGAAAAAACCGTTTCGGAAAAAACGCCTTTTGGTCAGGCCATCGAAGATGCTTTATGCTACATGTTGGATTTAGCCCGAAAAGACGGGTTTAAGACGGAAAAAGACGGAGGATATGCGGGGCACATCGAATACGGCGAAGGCGACGAGGTCATCGGCGTGCTTTGCCACCTGGATGTCGTTCCGACCGGAGCAGGATGGACCAATCCTCCGTTTGACCCGGTGATAAAAGACCGTAAAGTATATGCCAGAGGTTCGATGGACGATAAAGGACCGACCATGGCGGCATATTATGCGCTTAAGATGCTTAAAGATTTGCGTGTACCGTTAAAGAAAAAAGTGCGGATTATTTTGGGAACCGATGAGGAAACCGCTTGGCGGGGTATCGAACATTACGGTAAGACCTTCGGTATGCCGGAAATCGGTTTTGCACCGGATTCGGATTTTCCGCTCATTTACGGCGAAAAAGGGATTTTACATTTGGAAATCGGCCGCGAATTCGTTGACGACGAACTAATCAGTTTCCAAGGGGGCGAACGTTACAATATCGTAATCGACCATGCCAGCTCCAAAACGAAATCCGATTTCACCAAGCAGTTTGAAGAGTATTTAAACCTTCATTCCCTGCGGGGCAGTGCGGCCAAGGATTCTATTAACGGTGTACCTTGCTATGTTTACACCGTGGAAGGCCAAGCCGCCCATGCAATGGAACCCGACAAAGGTATCAATGCCGGGGTGCATCTGGCCAACTTCTTAAGCGCCCATATAACCAATCCGTTGGTTAATTTTGTCGCCGATTATTTCTTTAACGATGTCTTCCTGAAGAAAATGGGCCTCGATTTTATCGAACCGGAAATGGGACCGATTACCTGCAATGTCGGCATTATCGATATCGGCAGTTCGCGCGGACGTGTTTGCTTCGATTTCCGTTACCCGATCAATTACGACAAAGATAAATTCTGGGCCAAATGGCGGCGGGAATTGCAGTATTACAACTTAAATATTACTTCTCTTAGCGATAAAGTGCCTCATTATGTCGATCGTAATTCAAAACTTGTGCAAACGCTCTATCAGGCTTACGTCAAGTATACGAACGATACCGTCAATCAGCCCAAAACCATCGGCGGAGGAACTTATGCCAGAGCGCTGAAACAGGGCGTTGCCTTTGGCATGGAAATGCCGTATGAAGTATCCCAAGCCCACCAAAAGGATGAAGCGATGAGCATCGATACCTTCCTTTTGGCGATGGCAATTTACGCGGAAGCGTTGATGCAACTAGGAACAGAATAATGCGCAGACGAAATATCAAAAATGCGCACGAGCGCATCTTGCAACACGAAAACCTGATGATCTTCGACCCCGCAGCCTTTAAAGGCAACTGGAATAAAGTTTTCGGCAACGACTTTCCGATTTATTTGGAAATTGGCATGGGAAAGGGCAAATTTATGTTGGAACAATCCCGGAATAATCCCGCAGCCAATTTCATCGGAATCGAAAAATACGAAAGCGTAATCGCGGTTGCTTTGGACAAAATGGCTCCTTTCCAACCCGCCAATTTAAAAGTCGTGGCCATGGATGCGACAAACCTTCTGGATATCTTTTCCGACGGGGAAATTGCCAAAATTTATCTCAACTTCAGCGACCCTTGGCCGAAAAACGGACATGCCAAACGGCGTCTCACTTCGCCCAGATATTTGGACATTTACCGGACAATTTTAAAAAATGAAGGTGAAATCGAGCTTAAGACGGATAATAAACGCTTTTTTGAATATAGTGTTTTGAGTCTTTTGGAACACAATTGGCAGCTAAAAGACTTCTCGGTTGATCTGCATGACGGAAGAACCGATATCGTCACAACCGAATACGAAGAAAAATTTAAAGCGAAAGGCATGCCGATTTATTATCTGAAAGTTCAAAAAAAGGGATGATTTGTTGAAAGTTTTTTGGTGGGTTGCTTTTACGGGTCTTTTGCTCAGTTTTTTAGTTCTTACTTCTCTTCCTCAGAGTTCAGGGGAAGAATCAAGCCAATCAAAAACAGCCGCGAAAGGTATGGTTGAAACTGTCGCCGAATATTTGGAACAGGTTCCGGTGCTTAAAAATGTGCCTTTATCGCCTTTGACCATCCGGAAAATCATCGGCCACTTCCTGTACTGCTTTTTGATTGCTTGGAGCGGTTTTTATTGTTTTGCTACTTTTATGCCAAGAGAAATCGGCATTTTACGTATCATGTCGGTTATTTGCCTGATGATTTCCACGTTGGGCGAAACCTTGCAAATCTTTGCTTTAGGTCGATACCCTTCGATAACAGATGTTTCCATTAATTACTCAGGTGCTTTATTGGGACTGTTTTTAGCTTATTTCCTTAAACAAAAGATATTGACCACAAATTTAGGAGAACAAAATGCAAAAAGTTTATCTCGGTTCGATTAATCCCGTTAAACTCCGGGCAGCCCAAAATATTCTGGAACCTTTGGGTTTCACGGTGGAAGGAGTGAATTCCGCAAGCGGCGTATCCAACCAACCGTTAAACGACGATGAGACGATGCGGGGGGCACTTAACCGGGCGCTGTCGCTTCCGGAAGGTCATTTTCGCATCGGTTTGGAAGCCGGGGTCCAAATTCATTTTGACCAAATGTTTTTGGTGAATTGGGGAGCGTTAATCGATCCGGATAACCGGGTTTATTGGGCGGGAGGAACAAGAATTCCTTTACCCAATCAAATTAAAGATGCTCTTTTGAACGATTCCCTCGAATTAAGCGAGGCGATGGATAAGTTCTTTCGGGAAAAAAATATCAATCATCGCGAAGGGGCCATTGGCTATTTTACCGATTTATTTGTTTCCCGGATTGATATTTTTGAACACATTGTCAAACTTTTGATTGGCCAATATTATTACCAAAGAAAAAAGGAGGAAAGATAAATGAAAGGGTTAATTCTTTTAGCTGACTACTTTGAAGACATCGAGGCTTTGGCAACCAACGATTTATTGCGACGGGCCAAAATATCCACCGAACTTGTCAGTATGACAAATTCCCGGACCGTTATGTCGCAAAGCGGCCTGAAACTTCAGGTTCGCAAATTGTTTACCGAAATCAAATTCGAAGATTTCGACTTTTTGGTAATTCCGGGAGGAAAAGCGGTATCACTTACGCATTTGGAAAGCAAAGATACGCAAAGCGCCATCAAATATTTCCAGGAAAACAACAAATTGATCTGTGCCATTTGTGCAGCGCCGGCTGTGCTCGGCAAATACGGCCTCCTGGACGGCAAGAAATTCACATGTTTCCCTTCCTTTGAAAAATACGCCCCGAAAGGCAAATACCTGCCGAAGAAAACCGTAGTACAGGACGGAAACATCATTACCTCCAAAGCGGCCGGAACAACCTTTGACTTTGCCTACAAAATCGTATCCTACCTGTTAGGCAAGGATGCGGCTAAACGGCTGGCCAAAGAAATTTACTCATAAGAAAAACGGGCCAATCCTATTTTTCGAAAAACCAAATAGGATTGGTTTTAACTTATTCTACAATTATTAAAGAAGGACAAAAAATAAATGAAAGAAAAAATCAACAGCCCTAAAAGACCACAATCTTTGGGGGAAGAAATCGGCAATTCCATTACCCACGGTGTGGGTTTCTTGGTTGCGCTTGTGGGTATAATATTAATGTACATCAAAGCAAAAGGTGCCCTGGCTTATTTTGCGGTCAGTTTTTACAGTTTGGGGCTTACCGTGCTCTTTATTATGAGCTGTCTGTACCATGCTTTTAAAACCGGCACCGCAGTTAAAAAAGTTTTCCGTGTTTTCGACCATTGTTCCATCTATTTACTGATTGGCGGAACTTATTGTCCGATTTTGCTTTTAACGGTCGGCGGTGTCAAAGGTTGGGTTTATTTCGGCATCCAATGGGCTTTGATTGTTTTGGGCATTGTGATAAAGGCGGTTTTTTCGCCCGGTCGCTGGATTGCCATCCATACGGTCATCTATTTGCTTTTGGGATGGAGCGGATTAATCTTTTTACCTTACCTGGTGCAAAATCATATCGAACTGTTTTACTATATCGTCATCGGCGGTGTGTTCTACAGCTTGGGTGTAATCTTTTTTGCCGTGAAATTCAAATATGCCCATTTTATCTGGCACTTTTTTGTGATTTTAGGTGCCGTTGCGCATTTGCTGGGCATCTATCTGTATGTTCTGTAAAGGCCCAAAATTAAACATTCATTTACCTTTACAATTAAAATAAAACATGATACAATATAGCGCGTGTGATTGAGTACTAGAGTATTAAATAAAAAGAACAGTTGCGTTTAATTTGTTTACTTATTTTAAAGACTCAATTGCTCCTTGCTTGCAAAAGCCGATAGACCAAAAGGAGGTGTAAAGAATGAAAAAGTACGAAGTTATGTACATCATTCGCCCAGAAGTGGAGGAAACAGAACGTAATAATCTGATTGAGGAAGTCAATCAGGTATTTACGAAAAACGAATCCACTGTTACGAAAGTCAGTGAATGGGGTTTGAGAGAATTAGCGTATGAAATCGATAATTGCACGAAAGGATATTATGTCCTTCTCAATGTCGAAGCTACGCCGAAAGCCGTAGCGGAATTCAATCATATTGCTAATATCAAAGAAGCAATCATTCGTCACATTGTTGTAGCGGATTAGTTTAAAGATTAACTGAACCGTTAGGAAACAAAACCTAAGGAGGAAAATATGAACCGTGTAATATTGGTTGGACGCTTGACCCGCGATCCGGAATTGCGTACCTCGGGCAGCGTACCATATGTTAATTTTACGATTGCGGTAAACAGGAGTTTTACTTCCAGCACGGGAGTGCGCGAAGCCGACTTCATCAATTGCGTGGCTTTCAACCGTCAGGCGGAAAACTTAAGCCGTTTTATGCGTAAGGGTTCGCAAATCGGCGTTGAAGGAAGAATTCAGGTCGATACTTACGATGCCCAGGACGGAACCAAAAGAAACAGCGTAAAAGTAGTTTGCGACCAGATAACCTTTTTGGAACCGAAATCCGCCACTGCCGGCGACTACGGCGACGCTTATTCTCCTTATTCGGATCTTCCGCCTACAACCCGTCCGCGTCCTCAGGGACCGGCACGTACTCCTTACAGTGACGAATTTCAACAAGGGGGAAACGCTCCCCGTCCGACCAGTCAGAATCGCTCTCCGTATGATGATGAATTTACCCGTTACGAAACGCCTAAAAACAAAGAAAAGGCGAATAATGACGATATGATGGGTCAATACGGATTTGATGACGATGATGATTTACCATTTTAATAAATAGGAGGTTAGAAACATGGCAGTATTTAAAAGACGCAAAAAAACTTGTTATTTTACTGACAATAAAATCGCCAAAATCGATTGGAAAGATGCCGATCTGTTAAAACGCTTTATCTCCGATCGCGGAAAGATTTTACCACGTCGTATTACGGGCACAAAGGCAATATATCAAAGAGAACTTGCTACAGCGATTAAACGCGCGCGTCATATGGCCTTATTACCATTTGTCAAAGAATAACTTTGTTTTAAGCCACCTTACCGGTGGTTTTTCTTTTGAAAGCCCCGATTTATCAAGTTATTTTTCCCACATTTACCAAATTGCTTTATATTTTCGGGCGCGTGTGCTATAATAAGATAACATACAATAGATTGCAAATTACGGTATCGACAATTTATTGATGAATTATTTGGGTGATACGATATGAAAAAATCGCTGAGTTTCACGACTTTCATCTTAATCCTTTTTTCCTTAGGATCAGCTGTGGGAACAGTTTATTTTAGTCGTTCAACCATTCCGAACGCGGAATACATAACCTACATCATGTTGGTCGTTTTGGTTGCTTCCTTGGCGAATTTAATCAGCCGTTTCCAACGAAGGGTGCAATTGAAACGCGAACGGATGTTGGAGAACCGCCTCGGATTATGGAATAATATTTCTTACAAAGTCAAAAAAGCGGGCGAAACCGCTTTTAACGAATTGCCCATCGGAATAATCGTTATCAACAATCAGTTTACCGTAATGTGGGCGAACAAAGCCGCAAAACGCATCTTTTTAAGCCCGCTGGAAAAAATCAATCTGGAAAACATTTCGCAACAAGTCTTTTTATCCTTAAGCCAGGGCGAAAAAGAATTTGTAGCCGATATCTACGGCAAAGTCTATAAAATTATCTATCTGGCTGAACACAATGTCGTTTATTTTTCCGATATCACCGAAATGGTGCAAACGGAAACCAAATACAAAAACCGGATTATGGGTATCGGTTATATCAATATCGATAACCTCGAAGAAGCGCTGGTTGATTTTGATGTTCAGGAACGAGCCGAATACATGGGCAAAATCATCGGGATTATTGCCAAATGGTCGGAAAGTTTCGGAATCTACGTCCGCGCCTACAGCGACAACCGGTTTTTGATTCTCATGGATCAACAGCAGTTAAACGAAATCATGAAATCGAATTTCGTCATATTGGACGAAATCAAAACCGTGTGGCGCGGCACCAAACTGATTCGCATCAGTTTAAGTATCGGAATTGCCTGTTTGGATATCAACATCGACGACCTTTCCAAGGTGGCACTCGAACAGCTCGATCTCGCGTTAAACCGCGGGGGCGACCAGGCGATTGTCAAAGTTCAGGACCATACGTATTTCTTCGGTGCCAAAACCGATGCTTTGCAAAAAGATTCCAAAGTGGAAATCCGCGTCAAGAGCGAAGAACTCCAGGATTTAATTAGACAGGCGAGTTCCGTGTTCGTCATGGGCCATAAAGCCATCGATGCCGATGGCTTCGGGGCAACCCTCGGTATTTATAAGCTTGCCAAATCGATGGACAAAAAAGCCTATATGATTTTGGATCCCAAAAGCATGGATATTACGGTGGAACGGATTTTCGATTCCATCAACAAAGAATATATCGGTTTAATGAAAGATATCGTCGATCCGACCGAAGCGCAGAAAATAATCGATGACGACAGTCTGTTGGTTGTCGTCGATTGCCAGGCCGAATGGCTGGTCATCGACCCGAAAGTCCTAAAGAAAGCCGGGAAGGTTGCGGTTATCGACCATCACAGAAAAGGCCAGGGTGCCATCAACAAACCGGATTTCTACTATTCCAAAACTTCGGCTTCCTCGAGCGTGGAGTTGGTGGTTGAGCTTTTGCAATTTTACGAAGGCGAAATCGAACTCGACGAATTGGAAGCTACCTGGATGTTAATCGGTATCATCGTCGATACCAACAACTTCATCTATCGCACCAGCGACAAGACTTTTGAGGTTGCGGCGATTCTGAAACGCCACGGAGCGAATATGATGCTTGTCAAGAAGTACTTAAAGGAAAATATGACCGAAAAGATGATGCGCAACGAATTTCTTGACAACCTCGAAATTTACAAAGAAAAAGTCGGTATCGCCGTCAGTCGGAACACCACCATTTACGAACGGGCTACTTTGGCCAAGATTTCCGACGAAATCATTTCGATTATGGGCATCAGCGCCGGCTTTACCGTCGGTTACATCGGGGAAAACGAAGTTGGTATCAGCGCCCGGAGTCTAGGCGAAGTTAACGTCCAGGTTATCATGGAACGTTTGGGCGGCGGAGGGCATTTGAATAATGCGGCGGCGCAGATTAAGGATACCGATATTCCGACCGTCGTCAAACAAATCAAACAATTAATGGATGATTATTTGGAGAAAGAGGAAAATATGAAGGTAATATTGATTAAAGAAGTTAAAGGCCGAGGAAAACGCGGCGATATTATCGATTTGCAACCTGGTTTTGCCAATCACTTGATTCGCAACGGTCAAGCGGTCATCGCATCCGCCGAAAACCTGAAGACTTTGGAACGCGAAAAACGCGAATCCGAAATCAAAGCCGAAAAGCACTTGCAGGAAATAAAGGAACTCAAGAAATTAATCGAAGCGACCCCAATCAAAATCGGTGTCCGGGTCGGCAGCGAAGGCAAGCTGTTCGGTTCCGTTTCCATGAAACAGGTTGTGGATACTTTCGAAAAAGAAACCGGCATTGCCTTGGATAAACGGAAAATCAATTCGGTGGACAGTATTACCGCTTTGGGTACTTACGATATTCCGATTCAACTTCATAAAGAAGTGGTGGCTACCATCCGCCTTTATGTTGTCGAAAAGGAGTAAGCCATGGAACAGGTACGCAGCGTTCCTTTCAACCACGAAGCCGAAGCTTATGTCTTAGGCAGTATTCTGATTGACAACAATTTAATGAATACGGTCATCGGTAAACTCGATGCCCGGGATTTCTATGACGAAAACCATAAAATCATTTATGAGGCGATGGTTATCCTTTTCAAGGAAAACGCCCGAATCGAATTTGCCACTTTAATCGATGCCATCCGTCGGACCGGCAAGAACTTAAGCGTGGATCCGCGCGATTATATCTTTAACTTAATCGATTTGGTTCCGTCCACGGTACCGCTTCCCGCTTATTTGGAAATCGTATCCGAAAAAGCGGTCGAACGGGAATTGCTCGGTCAGATGCGCGAAATTTCTGACGACATTTTGCTCGGCAGAATGGGGTTTAACCAGATTCTCGACAAAACCGAAGACCGGATTCAGGGCTTGATCAAAAAACGGAAAACTTCCAAGTTTTTGACGATTGAAAAAGCCGCCCATCAGGTTTTCTCGCATATCGAACGTTTCCACAGCGATAAAATGAACGTAACCGGTTTATCCACCGGTTTCAAACGTTTGGACAAAGCTACCTTCGGTTTGCAAAAAGGCGAACTGATTATTTTGGCCGCCCGCCCGTCGGTCGGTAAATCGGCGTTTGCGTTGAATTTGGCCGTCAATGTTGCCAAACACAACAAGGCCCATGTGGCGTTTTTCTCGCTGGAAATGAGTATCGAACAATTGATGATGCGTTTGTTCAGCTATCAATCGTTTATCCCGATGTCCAAAATCCGCCGCGGCGATTTGACCGAACGGGAAATGATTTTGTTGGGACATGCGCGGGAAGATTTGAAAAGCCATAATATTTATTTCGACGAATCGAATGCGTCCGATATTTATGAAATCCGGGCCAAGTGCCGGGATCTCAAACTTCAGGATAAACTCGATTTGGTCATTATCGACTACCTGCAACTCATTACTTCGTCCGACCGCGAACAGAACCGACAGGCGGAAGTTGCCAAAATTTCCCGAAACCTGAAGATTTTGGCCAAGGAATTGGAAGTTCCGATTATTGCGCTTTCGCAGCTTTCGCGGATGGTCGAAACCCGCGAAGAAAAACGCCCGGTACTGTCCGACCTTCGGGAATCGGGAAGTATCGAACAGGACGCCGACATAGTCATGTTCTTATACCGTCCGGATGATGCCAAAAAACGGCGCCGCGGTAAAGACAAAGAAGAAGTTCAATACGATGTCGTCGAAGCAGCCAAAATCGAAGAAGAAACCCAGGAAGTCAGCATTGACCTCCTGATTGCTAAAAACCGTCAGGGTTCCTTGACTGATATCAATTACAAATTCATTCCAAGCGAATCGCGGTTTATCGAAGAAAAATTTACGACGGTTAAAGTCAAGAAATCGACGCAAACTGTCACAGAAGAAGAATAAAACAAATATTATATATATATTGAGAAGGAGAATATTTAATGAAAGATCGACTCGAAGGGATGAAAAACCGCTATGAGCAAATCAACCAGATGTTATCCGATGTATCGATCGTAAGCGACCTTAAAAAACTGAAAGAATTAAGCAAGGAACAACGCCAACTCGAAAAAATCGTTGTGCGCTATCAGGATTTGTTGGACGCCGAAAAAGAACTGCAGGATTTGAAAACTTTGGTTAAAGACGAAGATCCCGACATTCGCGATATGGCGCAGGACGAATTGGAAAAATGCCTTGCCAAAATCGAGAAAATTGAACAGGAACTGAAAATTTTGTTGATCCCGAAAGACCCCAATGACGAAAAAGACGTTATCATCGAAATCCAGGGCGCAGCCGGAGGCGATGAAGCGAATATTTTTGCGGGGGACTTGTACCGGATGTATATGAAGTATATCGAATCGAAAGGCTGGAGAGCGGAATTATTGGATGCCCAGGTTTCCGAAGCAGGCGGCTTCAGTTATATCAGCTTTTCCGTAACCGGCGATTCGGTATATTCTTTCCTGAAGTACGAATCTGGTTCTCACCGGGTGCAAAGAGTTCCGGCGACCGAATCGCAGGGACGCATCCATACTTCGACCGCTACCGTGCTTGTTATGCCGGAAGCCGATGAAATCGAAGTCAACCTCGACATGAACGATGTCAGAATCGATACCTTCTGTTCTTCGGGTCCCGGAGGACAAAGCGTCAACACTACAAAATCCGCCGTGCGGGTTACCCATATTCCGACCGGAATTGTGGTTTCGTGCCAAGACGCCAAGAGCCAGCACGAAAACAAAGCCAACGCTTTGAAAGTATTGCAGGCCCGTCTTTATGAACGGATGCTTGCCGAACGAGAAGCCAAAGAAGGACAGGAACGTTTGTCGAAAGTCGGCCGGGGAGAACGTTCGGAAAAAATCAGAACTTACAATTATCCTCAAAACCGGGTTACCGACCATCGCATCGGTTTTACCATTCAGCAGCTTGACCGCGTAATGGAAGGTAAACTCGATCCTATCATCGAAGCATTGATTGCCCATGATCAAGAACAAGCACTAAAAGGCTCTGCAGAGTAAAGCAGTGCTTTTTCTTGCTTTTAACAGAGGTTAGCCATGACGTATCGCGAATTTTATTATCAATCTTTAAAAGAGGCAGAAAAAACCGACCGCGAACCTTCCGGAATCAAATGGCTTTTTTTGGCGGTTACCCAAAAAAGTTTCGCCGATTTTGTTTTATCATGGCACGAACCGATTCCCGATACGGAATTTAAGATTTTAAACGAACTAATCGGGAAGTATCTTTACGAATTGCAGCCGATTCAGTATCTGCTCGGCAAAACGACCTTTTACGGTTTGGATCTAATCTTAAGTCCCGCGGTCTTGATTCCCCGTTTCGAAACCGAAGAACTCGTCGAACGGATAATTCATTGGATTGAAAAATCCGGCAACAATAATTTACGGTTGGTTGATTTGGGCACCGGAAGCGGCGCAATCGCTTTGGCCGTAAAGAAAACATGTCCCGATGTTTCGGTGATTGCCACCGACTTATCCGAAAAAGCTTTGGAAATCGCGCGGAAAAATGCCGAAAAACATCATTTGGCGGTAGACTTTTTGCAAGGCAATTGGCTGGAACCGCTCATTGCCAAAAACGAAAAAGTAAACGTCATTGTTTCCAATCCGCCGTATATTCCCGAACAAGGCCCCGTTAACGAAGATGTTTTGCAAAACGAACCGGCTTTGGCGCTGTTTGCGGGGGAGGACGGTTTGGCTGCTTACCGGGCTATCCTGAAAGATGCCAAGAAAGTCTTGCTTTACCCCGGTTTGATTGCTTTCGAACATGGTTTTGACCAAGCGGAAGAAATCAAAAAAATCGCCCAAGCCTATTTTTTGAATAGCGTAGTTTCGACATACTGCGATATGCAGGGAAAGCCGCGCATAACCTGGATTGAGATAGGAAGTGAATAATATGAAAATATTATTGTTTATTATGCTTTCTTTCGGACTGTTGTCCGCCAAAACCAACGAAACCTTCAAAAACGCTGTCAGCGACAATTACCAATATTATCAGGAAGTAATTGCGGAAGAAACGGCGGCGGTGCGAATCGATGTTTATTTGGGTTTGATTGGGGAACAGTTTTCTTTGAGCATTTTTTACGAAGAAGTCAACAGTTCGCAAAACCATCATCTTTTGTTGATTGCCAAAGGCAAAACCTCAACCCTTGCTTCGTCAAGCAGCCGGGGATACTTTTACAAGCGCAAGGTCGATAAGGGCGAAACCGTCCAGCTTCAAATTGTTTCCGGAGCGCAAAATACGCTCTTTAAGCAATACGATATCGATATTCCAAGCGATGTCAATGCTTTCAAACAGACGGCTTCCCAAGGCAAAGGATTAAACGAATTTCCGTCCAGTACCTGGACATTGAAATTATCCACTCTGATGATAATCGGGATTTTGGTTTTCTTGGGTTTGAGCATGCTTTTTGTGATTATTTTGTTAATCGTCTTCCGAAAGAAAAAAGGCATTTTCTCGCAAAAAGCAACCGAACAAAGAATGAAACGTTTCGAAAACGTCTCTTTCTATTACGGTTCATCTCCGAATAGTGACGAATCCGAAAACGAAGAGGAAGAAGAACACAAAGTTTGGGACATCGACCCAAACGATTATACGGTCGATTACGAAGATAAAAAAACCAAAGACGAACAAATCGATGAATTGTTTAAAGCCTATAAAGCCGGCAAAATCTCCGAAAGCGATTTGAATGCCGCGCTCAGAGCAATATGGGCGGAAGAAGATGATCGCGATGAGAATAAGTAGTCGCGAATTCTGCCAAATGCCCAAGGAAAATCTCAGGGGCAAAGTTGTCGTTTTTCCGACCGATACCGTCTACGGCATCGGCGCTTTGTTGGACGATCCCGATGGAATTGCCAAAATCTATCGTATCAAACACCGGGACGAACAAAAGCCTTTGGCGATTTTGGTAGGCGAGATTGAAGCGATTTATCCTTTTGTCAGGGAAATCGGCCCCGAAGCAAAAAGAATTATGGAAGAGTATTGGCCGGGGGAATTGACCCTGATTTTCGAAAAGGCTTCAGACCTGCCGGGTAGTCTTACCCTAAATCTACCGACTATCGGTTTTAGGATGCCGGATTCCGAGATAGCCTTGGCGATTCTTCGCCGTTTCGGCCCGCTTGCCACCACAAGCATCAATCTCAGCGGTCAGGAACCGCTCAACAGTATCGCCGAAATCGAAGCTCAATTCGGAGACCAAATTGACTATTTGATTACCGATCAAGTGACTTTATCGAAAACATCTTCCACGGTTATCGATGTTACGAAAAAGCCTTTTAGGATTCTTCGTCAGGGCAATATCAAAATTAAGGTATAATTTTTGGCAAACATCACCAAACTAATGAAGGTGATGTTTTTTTATGCGTCAGGCAGGGAAAATTTTGCTTTTGGGGCTGTTTGTTTTTTTGGCGGTCCGATTGATTGACAAACCTAAAACCGACGATTATCCCCGTATCCGGGTCATTGCGGCGGGCGATTCCGCTTCCGACCAAGCGGAAAAATACCGGGTAGTCGAAGTACTATTAAAAATCATCGACGAGAACGGTTTTCACGAGCAACTGGATGAATTATCCGTGCAAAACCGAATCAAAGCCCAAATTGCCCAAAATGCGGCCTTAAATCACGAAATAAACATATCCTACCAAACGATAGCCTATCCTGCCAAAACGCTGAACGGGAAGTTCATTCCTGGCGGAAATTACGAAACTTTGGTCGTGGAGTTGGGGGAAGCCGAAGGGAAAAACTGGTGGAGTATTCTTTACCCCGAGTATTACGGCTTGTCTTATGAAGACCGGCTGTCCTTTGAAGAAATCGAATTGAAAAGCTATGTCTACGAAAAGTGGATAAAGAGAAAGAATAAATAACCAATCGGGCTTATTTTTCATATACTTTAACGAGGTGTTAAAGTGGAGGTTATTCATGCCAACGAAAAAAGCCGACCATTGATTGAGAGTTTTTTTAAGAAACTCCCGTTGCTTGAGGATATCAGCGAAGAGCTGCTGGTCAATACGGTTATTCTTTCGGAAAACGACATTATCAAAGGACTCGTATCCTATGAATGTTTTGATAAAATCGCTTTGATTCGTTTTTTTATCTTTCAGAAAGAGTTGCCCGAAAATTGGCTGAAAACCTTAATGGAAGAAGTTTTGCAAAAAATGAAAGCCAACCGAATCAAAAAGGTTCTTTCTTTTGTTACCCAGCCGAAAATGGTACCGATCTTTTCCTCCTTCGGGTTTTCGGAAGTTGATAAAAAGAACCTTTATTTGGATGAAACGCCCCTTGCCAAGACCGATTTTAACTTAAATCAGGTCATGGTTTATTCGCTTGGTTAAGCTTTTGCTTTGTTTCCATCATAAAGCCTTCGATCTTGCCGAAGCAAGATTTTTTGCTTCTCAAGCACTTTATTATATAATTTTACAAGTTTGTCGATATTTGATATAATTAGTATATAAGGAAGTATAGATATGAAGAAGATTAGATTTATTATTGACAGTACATTCGGAATAGCACCTGAATACCTTGAAAAGTATCAAATCTTGGTAAACCCCTTAAACGTAATCGTCGACGGGGTGAGTTATCTGGACGGTGTGGAAATCCAAGTTAAAGATGTTATGGAATATGTCGCCCAAGGGAAAAAAGTGACCACTTCGCAACCTTCTCCAGGCAGTTACAAGTTATTGTATGACCGTGCTTTCAACGAAGGGGCCGATTATGTTATCTGCCTGACTATTTCTTCGCTTTTAAGCGGAACGGTTCATTCGGCCGCAACGGCCCGGGAAATGCACAGCCGCAAGGAAGATATCTTCGTTCACGATACTTTGGCCGTCAATATCGAAGCCGCAATGCTTTTGGAAACCGGAATCGAAGCGATGGAACAAGGGAAGCATCCTGCCGAAATAATCGAAATTATCAAGAAAAATAAACCGGAAAGCGGCGTCTTGTTAAACCTCGTAACGCTGGACAATCTGCTTTATTCCGGAAGAGTGTCGCGCATGAAAGCCTTCATCGGCAATCTCCTTCATGTCAAACCGGTAGTATTGTACAAGGATGCCAAAGTAATGATTCTGAAAAAATTCCGTTCCGAAAAAAAGGTTTACCATTATTTTGTCGAGTACTGCCAACACCTGCAAAAAAAACACCAAGGGCGCATCCGTTTGCGCTTGTCCCATGTGAATGCGATAGACAGAGTAAACCGTTTGTATGAGGTCTTGTCCGAAGGTTTGCCCGGTGTCAAGATTGAAATGGGCATGGAAATAACACCGCTGATGGCGATTTACATCGCATACGGCGGTATCGCCGTAGCGTGGATATTTGAACGTGATTAGCAAAAAAAGCATGTAGTTCGATTTACATGCTTTTTCTTTACTTACAATTGGGTTAAATTCCTGACTGCCGGTCCGTCCAGACTTGTTCCGTCGTAATTGAAACGCGAACCGTGGCACGGACATTCGTAAGTTTTGGTCACATTGTTAAAGCGCAGAGTGCATCCCAAATGGGTGCAAATCGGCTTAACCGAATAAGTCTTTCCGTTTTGGTCGATGTAAAGACCGATTTTTGACCCTTTGTGCTGAATGATGCGTCCGTTGCCGGGGTTGATTTTGATGGATTTCGGAACCGTCAGCAACTTTGTTTTAATGACGGTCGAAAGCATCGCGAAATTGTAACAGACGGTTTTGAAAGTATTTTTGTTTCGGTTCGGGTCATACAAATAAGCGTACTGATTGTTGATTCCTTCGATTAGATCCTTGATGATAAGACTGGCCACAAAAGCGGAAGTGATGCCCCACTTGCGAAAACCGGTGGCCAGATATAAAGGCGCATCGGTGATTTTCCCGATTAACGGAACCATATCCATCGACTCGTAGTCTTGGTTGTACCATTCCTCGGTAAAGTCTTTGGCACCCAGCCTTTCGGTCGCCATAGCTTTTAACTTATGAATTTGGTCGAGATACGAATAATAGTTTTTGACATCGTGTCCGAACCCCGCAACCATCAGTTTGGGGTCCGCCGAATCCAAGAACCTGATTGACAATACCGGATCGATTAAGTTGATATAAGCATTTTCGGGTTTTATCGCAAATTCATGGGCAATTGCCACATACGAACAGGTCGGTTTGATTTTCGTGAAATAAAAGTTGAACCTTTTGTAAATCGGATAATGGGTCGCAAGAACGATATGCTTGGCACTGATTTTATAGTGGTCGGCGGTTTCGGCTACGGCTCCTTTTTCGGTCGGGTTGGTCTTAATGATTTTGGTTTTTTCGTAAATATCGACATTTAGGTTGTTTAAAATGCCGTCCAAAAATCTGACGATGTGAAAAACCCCTTGATCCGGAATCGCAAGCCCCCCCAAAGTCTGAAACGGCAGCGTTTCTTTGTCCAGCCATTCGTAAGGAATCCCCAAGGTGTCATAGGCGTTTTGTTCTCTTTGAAGTCTTTTGGCTTCTTCCTCGGAAAAGGCATAAAGAATCGCTTTGGTATCGACCCAGTCGCAATCGATGTTTTCTTCCTCGACTATTTTTTTTAGTCCCTGCACGGCTTCCGAATTGGCCTGATAATAAGCCCGTGCGATTGTTTCGCCTTTGTTTTTAATCAGCTGATGGTAAATATCGTCATGTTGCACGGTTACTTTTCCGGTTGTGAAGCCCGTGGTACTGTGGTAAAGCCGGTTTTTTTCCACCAGGGCAATACGGTATTTATTCTGTTTGGCCAGTTGGTAGGCGCAAAGAATCCCCGTGATTCCGCCGCCCACAATCAAAATATCGACATTGAGGTTTTTTTCCAGACGGGGATAAGTCTTTTTTTGACTGTCTTTCAACCAATAAGATAAAACCTGTTTTTTCAAAAAATATCACCGAGTGTATTTTCTACAAAAAAAGGTTATTTCATACCAAAAAACAAAAAGGATGGTTTTCGGCCATCCTTTTTCGGTTAATGATGATTGTTGTTTTTCGGTATTTGCATTTTTTGTTTTTGCGACTGCAATTCATATAATTCTTTGTAATGTCCGCCTTTGGCGATTAATTCCTGATGCGTGCCGCTTTCGATAATCTTGCCCAGACGAAGGACATAGATTTTGTCGGCGTGCTGAATCGTCGACAACCGGTGCGCCACAATCAGCATGGTGCCGATATTCATCATTTTCTTAAGCGAATCCTGAATTAGGACTTCGGTTTCGGTGTCGATGTTTGCGGTGGCTTCGTCAAGAATCAAAATGCTCGGTTTGTGGAGAATCGTCCGGGCAAAGGACAACAATTGCCTTTGACCCGAGGAGAAATTGTTTCCTCTTTCTCTGACTTCTTCCTCGTATTGATTCGGAAGTTTTTCGATGAATTTGCTTGCATTGACGTATTCGCAAGCCTGTTTGATTTCGTCCATCGTGACCGTTTCGTCGTTCAGACTGATGTTGGAAGCTATCGTGCCGCTGAACAGGAAGACATCCTGCAACATTTGACCGATCTTGGAACGAAGAGACGATAGTTTGATTTTCTTGATGTCGATGCCGTCGATGAGAATTCGACCCTTTTGGATGTCGTAGTTACGGACGATTAAAGACAGAATGGTGGTTTTTCCGCTGCCGGTCGCCCCGACAAAAGCTACTGTTTCTTTGGTGTTTACTTTGAACGAGACATCCTTCAGAATCCATTCGTTGGGTTCGTAACTGAACCAGACATGTTGGAATTCGATATCGCCTTTGATTTCTTCCAGTTCAATCGCATCGGGATTATCGACGATATCGTCCGGATAATCGAGGATTTCAAAGATTCTTTCGCTGGAGGCAAAACCCGCCTGCAAAGCGTTAAACGATTCCGCAAGCTGCTGAATCGGGTTAAACAGCATTCCGGCATAATTGTAAAAGATTACCAGCGTACTTACTTTGATGGTGTAGTTGGAATCGACAATTTGTTTGCTGCTGAAATAAAGGACCAACATCGAAGTAAGAATAAACAAGACATAAATGGACGGGCGGAAGATGGCAAAGAGCAGAATCGAGCGTAAGGAACTGTTTTTCCATTCGTTGTTGCGTTCTCTGAATTCGTTGTGTTTTTTCTTTTCCTGGTTGAAGACTTGGGTGATTTTCATGCCGGATAAGTTTTCCGACAAAAAGGCATTGAGCCTGGAAACGCTGTGGCGGACCCGGCGGTGGGCTTTCCGCGAATAGCGGTGGAAGAAGAAGGAAGAAAGTCCCACCAAAGGCATGAGTGACAGCGTAATTAAAGCCATCTTAACATCAACGACAAGCATGATCACGATGATAAACAAAATCGTGAAAACATTTCTGATTAAGTTGACGAAGACATTGGTATATAAGTCGTTCAAAGCGTTGGTATCGTTGGTTACTCGTGTTACCAGCCGACCAATCGGATTTTGATTGACTTGCGCCGTAGAAAAGTTTTCGATTTTCCAGAAAACATCTTCCCGGATTTGCATCAAAATCTTTTGGCCGGTTTTTTGCAAAATCATCGTTTGCGAGTATTCCGTAACGGCATAAATTAACGTAATCATGAGCGCGACAATCATCAAGATGATGATTTTGGTCAGCGAGGCATCGGGTGTCTGCAGCAAATCGATCGCGCCGCCCAATAGAACAGGCAAGATAATATCTCCGAATATCGCAAATATCATCAGCACAAGCGCCAAGACAAAATACCAGATATAAGGCATCAGGTATTTTAACAGCCGTTTGGTGATTACACCGTCTGACATTTTGCGTTCGTTTTGTTCGGTTTCCGTCATTTCAACAATTTTCTTTTTCTTGGTCGTTTTTTCTTTCTTACTCATGAGCGTCACCTTCGGCTACTTCTACTTGTTCTTCCAGTTTCTGCAAATCAACCAAATCCTGGTACAGTTTGATATTTGCCAACAGTTCTTCGTGGGTACCGACGCCGAGAATGCGTCCGTTATCCATAAAGACGATTTTATCGAGATTCTGAATCGATGAAACCCGGTGGGCAATCAGAATAATGGTCCGGTCTTTTTTGAATTCCTGCAGATTGGCCAAAATCGTTTCTTCGGTTTTGGAATCGACCGCCGAAATCGAGTCGTCGAGAATCAATACTTTAGGGTCTTTGGCAAGTGCCCGGGCAATCGAAATACGTTGTTTTTGTCCGCCCGAAACGGTAACGCCCCGTTCCCCCAAAACAGTTTGGTATTGATGAGTAAATTCTTCGATGTTGCCTGCGACATCCGCCAACGCGGCATAATGTTTTACTTCTTCCTCGGGCATGGATTCGTGGGCAAAAGCGATATTGTTGTGAATCGTATCGCTAAAGAGGAAATTGTCTTGAGGTACATAACCGAATAAGTCCCTGACCTGTTTGATCGGAAGGCGCATGATATCGATGCCGTCGATAAACAAGGTATTTTCTTCCAAATTATAAAGCCTCAGCAGCAAATCAACCAAAGTCGTCTTTCCGCATCCCGTGCGGCCGATGATACCCACGGATTCGCCGGGTTTGATTTCCAAATTGATGTCTTTCAAAACCAAGCTGTCGGTACCGGGATAAGCGAAGTTGAGATTCCGGTAAGTAATTTCGCCCCGAAGTACTTTGACTTGGACCGGATTGTTGTCGACAATATCGATTGGTTCGTCGAGGAGTGCTTTGATGCGTTTGTAACTGGCTTTTCCTTGGCTGCGGATATTGATTAATTGCGATATTGCCATCATCGGCCAAACGAGCGAACTGAAATATGATACAAAGCGGGTCAAATCTCCCACAGAGAAACCGATTTCCGGATTCGTGGTGTTGGTTTTGATGATTAAATAACTGCCGATGCCGATTAGGATGAATCCGATAAGGTTGATGGTTACCAATATTACGACATAAAGCAAATTGGCATAGCGGAGGAAGATCACATTCTTCTCCGCATTATCCTTATTAATCTTTCTGAAACTTAACAGTTCTTTGCCTTCTTTGACAAAAGCTTTGATGACGCTCAAACCCGAGAAGTTTTCCTGGGTAAAATCCGATAAATTCTCGAACGCTTTTTGGCGTTCCTGGAACTTGACGCGCATGAACTTGCCGATGATTCCGCCGGCTAAGGCCATCAGAAACATCGGAATCGAAAGCAAAAGCGTAAGCATCACATTGATTCTGAACATATAGTATAAAGCAAGGGAACCCAAAAACAGAGCATCTACCAGGGTGAGGATTCCCATGCCGAAGGTTTCTCGTATCGCATTTAAGTCATTGGTGTAAAGCGCCATTTGGGCACCGACTTTGTTTTTGTGAAAATAGGTTTGCGATAGCTTTTCGCTGTGGACAAACAATCGGTCGCGTAAATCCGCTTCCACGCGGACCCCGGTTCCGAAAATGGTGACGCGCCAAGCAAACCGACCGATAAACATCGCCGCCGCAATCATCAAGAACCTAAGCATCACGTGCCGCAGATAATCCATAGATAAATTTCCTTCGATTAGGCTGTCGACGATGCTTCCCTGGTAATCCGGGATGAGAAGTTGCGCATAATCGACAACAACTAAGGCAGCGGCTCCGAGCAGAATTAAATGCAGATAGCGCAGATAGTAGCGATTGATATATTTGCCGAATATCATGGTTCAAATCTCCTTGTGTGTATTACTAGTTATTTATTTTACCTTAATATTTTGGTAAATGCAATCAAAAGAAAAAGAAAACGTTAACCTAATTTTACGATGTTGTCGATTTTGGCTTCTTTGCTGACGGTTATTTTATCGCGGTATTCCACTGTGTCGATGATGCAACCTTGGCCGATGGTGACATTGTCGCCGCTTACGCGTTTAGCTTTGACATATTCGATATCAATCGTGGTTGCTTCGATTTCTTCAATAAGATTGTGTTTTTTGCTGAAGAAAATTGCCATTTCCCTTTTGATGGTGACATTATCGCCGTGAAGGGCGGCAATTTCGCTGTTGGACGACTTGAGAAAAAAGTCGTCGACATTCGCTTCTTTTCCGACTTTTAGCGAACCCGAAATATGGGCTTTCGCGCTCGATAAGTTTTCCTTGACTGCCAAGGATCCGGCGATTTTGATATCTTCGGCTTTGACATTTTTTTCGGCTGAAAACGATCCGCTCACTTTCAGCGTTTTGACGTCCAAATTATCCAAGGCTTTTGCTGAACCCGAAACGGAAAAACTTTCCGCGGTAATTTCACCCTTGATTTTTCCGCTGCCGGCAATCGATACTTCCCGATAGGTTCCGCCGCTTACTGCTCCGGCACCGTAAATTTTGCAATCGTTCATAATTCTTTCCTCCTATTTTAATTCTTGCGCAATTAAACCCGAAATATCGGATAATGCTTGTTTTTTCAACACGGTTAATTGGGGATCAAAAACGGCATCTTCCCCGGCAATAATCAAATAAGTTTTTCCCGAATAATCTTTGACCAGATAAAAGAATTGATCCAGCGAAGCAATTTGCTTGAAATCGACGCTCAGATAATTGTTGATATCCAGTAAAGTTTGGTTGTTCGAAAAAAAGTAAACAACCACCAAATCGTAAAGAGTCAAATCACTCTTTTCCTGAGCATAGATGCGCAGGATAAACGGGTCAATACCTTTAATCAGCACAGCTTCCGAAATGGTAAACCTTCGATCTTTGGCATTCGGATTTAGAAACTGTTTGATTTCTTCGTGCGAGAAGCGATCTTTTAACGACAAAATCGTTTCGATGCGCGGAAGGATCTGTTCTTTGTAAAAGTACGTTTCCTGTCCGCTGGCCACCGATTGTCGGATAAACCACTCGTCCGGAATCAAGCCTTCCCGTTTCCAACGATACAATTGTCCGTAGGAAATTTGGGTGATTTGCAATAACTCCTTTTTCGATATCATTTCCATAACATTTCACCTCACATTGTTACGTTTGATAGCATTATACCGTAACATTGTTACGCTTGCAAGCAAAATGATAATAAATCTCAAAGATTTTTAAATGTCAAAAATAAAAAAATAACAGATAGCTGTCAATTGATGACTATCTGTTACAGTTATATTTAATAATTCGGAAATTATTATAATTATTGTTCGGAACGCGGGTTTTGGAGATGGGCACGGTTTTTGCCCGCCTTTTTTGCCTGGTACAGAGCATTATCCGCCAGATTGATAAAATCATAGGAAGTGGCATCAATCGGGGGCATTTCGAAGTGCACTCCGATGCTTACAGTGATGTTGAGACCGTCGACAAAAGGCGCAAGAGCCTTTTCAACTTCCCGACAGATAGCGGTGCTTTGGCGCATTAAATCCTCGGGGCTTTCGGATTTGATTAAAATGATAAACTCTTCCCCCCCGAAACGGAAAGCGTTGGGGTGAAGGTTTTTGATGAGGTTGGAAGTGTATTTTAAAACCTCATCTCCTTTTTGATGTCCGAGTTTGTCGTTGACCGTTTTGAAATTATCGATATCGATAAACAAAAGGCCAAGTCCGATTCTTTCGTCCGAACATTCTTTTTTTATTGAGGCAAAAGTTTCGTCGAAAGCTAAACGGTTGCCGAGACCCGTCAAAAAATCGGTCCGCACCGCAGTTTCCAGTTCCTGGTTTAAATTGTTCAGAATGTGGGCTTGTTCGAAGTCGCGGCGTCTGATGCGATAGTTGGTATACATGACGATTAAACCGATGCCGATGTAAATGACCGAGGTCAGAAAAAGATGCAAACTGAAATAAGTGTGATAAATAATCCATGATCCCGCAAAATTGAAAACAACCCAGGCCGCGATAAAGACAATCGAAATAAAAACCGGGCTAAGAATCAGACCACACATGAAAACCATGCAAGCCGTCAAAAACGAAAGGACCGGCAAAGGGTAATTATATTTTAGGTCAGTAATCGTATAGGCTAAGCTCCAAAACATCGTAAATCCGCCCAACCCGTTGAGCCAGTAATTGAACAGTTTTATTTGTTTTGGTCTGAACTTACGGACTTTAAAAAAAACAACCGTCGAAACCGCAAACACGATGAACAAAAGACAGTAACAGAAAAAATAAAGGCGATTTCTGGTTACGGTTAAATCACGGTCGAAAAGATAATATATAATCAACGTCGTAAGATAAATACTGATTGAAAAAGTCAAAATTAAAGCTTTGGCGTAATTAACTTTTGCAATGTATTCTGCAAACGAACTGGCTGGTTCTTTATCTCGATAATGCATTGGTTCCTCCTATATATATTTTACTCTCAAACGACCAAAAAGTCAAATCAATCAATTTATTAAATGCGTTACTCCTTTTTCTGACTAAGTATTTAAAACTCTCGGAAACCGCTACTTTAACCGCTTATACTCTATTTGCCAAATTCGTCGCAGGAACCCCGGAACTTGAATGTGGATTGGCGACGGCACTTTTTCCGGCTGCCGCAACCTCATCTCTTTTAGCTTTTTTTGAATTGTATCACCATAACCGATGTTTCGCTTGGCAAAAAGGTGGAAAGCATTGAAGACGAGGCATTCGGATATTACGAAAATCTAACCAATGTCCGAATCGAAAAAGGATAAACTTTCAGCGGAAAGCATGTCTTCATCGGTTGCACAGCTTTAAAACAATCGAACTGCCAGGCAGTATTTCTTCAATCGTCGGTAAAGCTTTTGCCTATTGTCTTTCCTTGAAAAAAATCGTTATTCCTTCCCGGGTAGACGTGATATTCCAGGAGGCGTTTAAAGGTTGCCTCAATTTGCCTATTTATTGTCAGGTTTTCAGTCAAACGTTCAGTTGGGATTCGGCTTGGAATTCGGATGGTTGCCCGGTAGTGTGGGGTAATCCAGGTTAAACAGGCGAAACAAAAGACGTAAAAAGGATTTTTTCTTTTGCGTCTTTTTGATTATTCCGAAGCCGAAAAAAAACTTCGGCACCAAAAGTGCCGAAGGGAATTTGCAATGGTGCTGGAAATAGGAATCGAACCTACGACCTGATGATTACGGGTCATCTGCTCTACCAACTGAGCTATTCCAGCATCGAAATTTCAGGATAGTCCCGAAATTATTCGATTAAAGTTTGTTGATATTTTGTTACCCTGAAGACCGGTTCGGTGGTAACGTCGATTTGAAGTCTTTTCAGAAGTTTTTCGTCGTCTTCCGTCAAAAAGACCGTGGAATGGGCCTGGGCCCGGGCGAGTTTTGGCAACTGCTGAAGGGCTTTTTCGGCAGATGGGTTGGTCAAAGCGTTAATCGACAAAGCGATTAAAACATCGTTGACATGAAGACGGGGGTTTCTTACGCCCAGGTATTGCTTGTTCAAGGTTTGAATCGGTTCGATGATGGACGGAGAAATCAGTTTCAGATCATCGTCGACCTTGGCAAAGTATTTGAGGGCGTTCAGGAGCATTGCGGCGGGAGCATCCAAAAGTTTGGTCCGGCGTCCCGTGATGATTGTTCCGTCGTTTAATTCAATCGCCATCGCGTGCGTTCCCGAAACTTTGGCTTTTTCCAAAGCGGCCTTTACGCATAGGCGATCATCGACCGTGATGCCCAACTTTTTCATGATGACCGAGATTTTTTCAATCGCTTCTTCCATCATGTTGCCGTTTTTGATGTCCCGTTTGGTCGAATAATACCGGCGGATGATTTCCTGCTTGGCGGCTTCTCTGGCCACTTCGTCGTCGATAATGCAGAAGCCGGCCATATTGATGCCCATATCGGTTGGCGATTGATAGAAACTTGTGCCGTAAATTCTTTCGAAGAACGAACGGAGAATCGGAAACACTTCCACGTCGCGATTGTAATTGACTGCCGCAATCCCGTAGGCTTCCAAATGGTACGGATCAATCATATTGATATCGTTGATGTTGGCGGTCGCCGCTTCGTAGGCCAAATTGACCGGATGGTTGAGCGGCAGATTCCAAATCGGGAAAGTTTCGTATTTGGCATAAACGCTTTTGATACCTTTTTGGTTATCCAAATATAGCTGCGATAGGCAAGTGGCGATTTTGCCGCTGCCCGGTCCCGGTGCCGTTACTACGACAAGCGGGCGTGTGGTTTCGATATAGGCGTTTTTGCCGAAGCCGTTTTCGCTTAAAATATAATCGATGGCCAAAGGATAACCCGGAATGACCGAATGAAGATAAACTTTTATCCCCATGTTTTCCAGTTTATTTTTGAAAATGACGGCCAATTCCTGATGGGCAAATTGCGTGATGACGACGCCGCACACTTTTAGGTCGAGTTCGTTGAAGAGTTCCATCATCCTGAGGACTTCCTGATCGTAAGTTATTCCGATGTCGTAACGCATTTTGCCGATTTGAATATCGTTGGCATTGACCACGATAATCATTTCGACTTCGTCTTTTAAAGCCATCAGGGTTTTGATTTTGGCGTTGCTCGCAAAACCGGGAAGAACGCGGGAAGCATGAAAGTCGTCAAAAAGCTTTCCTCCGAATTCCAAATAAAGTTTCGTCCCGAATTGATTGAGACGTTCCTTGATTTTCTTGGACTGAAGTTCTAGGTACATGGCATTGTCAAAGGCCAGTTTCATGCTTTCACCTTCCTTCCTGTTCCCTCATCTTAAAGATTATACCAAAGGAAGGCGAACTTGTCAATCAAACAAAAAAGAAAAAATTAACCGCTTTTTAAAAGTCAAACGGTTGAAAGAAATAGCTGGTTGTGGTAAAATTATGTTACTTTAGAAGGAGGTTTTTTATGGAAATCAAAGAAGTTGTCCTCAATAAAATGAAAGAAATGGGCCGCCCTGTTACCGCAGGAGAAGTCGAACAGGCAACCGGTCTCGATCGCAAAGAAGTCGACAAAGCATTCAATGCTTTGAAAAAAGAAGGAAAAATCACATCCCCGGTTCGTTGCAAATGGCAACCGGCCGAATAAAAAGCTTGAAAAAGAAGGTTAGGATTCAATCCTAACTTTTTTGTCTTAGGAAATAATTGCTAAATAATGTGGAGGATTTTTTGCATTTTTTATATAAAAAATTAGTTAAAAAGGGATAATTTGGTATACTATTAATTGAGGTGAAGAAATATGAAAATCAGTATTGGGTCCGATCATGCGGGATTTAAGTTGAAAGAAGCCCTTGTGGCATACCTGGCAAAAAAGCATCAAGTGCTCGATATGGGTACCTACAGCGACGATTCGGTCGATTACCCCGATTATGCCTTTACGGTAAGCAAACAAGTGGCCGACCGGGAAGTCGATTTCGGCATTTTGATTTGCTATACCGGAATCGGTATGTCCATTTCCGCTAACAAAGTGAAAGGTATCAGAGCAGCGCTTGTTTTAAATGTCGAAAGCGCGAAACTGACCAGAGAACACAACAATGCCAATGTTTTGTGCTTAGCGGCCAAAGATACGCCTTTGGACCTTGCCAAGCAGATTGTCGATACATTTCTGAATACCGCTTTTTTGGGGGAACGGCACGAACGGCGCGTGGATAAAATCTGCCGTTTCGAAGAAAATTAAGAATTGTTAAGTATGTAAAATAAAAGCAAAAACCATGTAAATTTCGCAAAAGAGGTCCTTTTTTATTATAATTTCACAAGCGTAAAAATCCTAATTGTGGTATAATTACAAAAGATAAAAAGGTGGTGAAACAGATGCCGATTTTGCAGTCAATTCAACAAGCGGAAGAAAAGGCGCAAAACTTACGCAACAACGCAAACCTTCAAGTTCAAAACCTAATGAAAGAAAAAAGAGCGGCTGCGGAAAAAAGAATTGCGGAAATGAATGAGCAAACCCTTGAGGAAATCAAGAAAAGCGAAGCAAATGCCGTAAAAGAAATGCAGGATTTGGAAAAAGAAATGGAAATCCAAAAGCAAATCATAAGAGACAAACTCACCGCAAAAGCCATGCGAAAAATGGACCAAGCAGTTGCCTTAATGTTTAAGAAAGTAGGGAATGTATGATTGTACCGATGAAAAAGGTGCAAATCGTCGTACTGAAAGAAGACCATGAACAATTGATGCTCAATTTGCAAAAAACCGGCGAGGTGATGTTGATTGAGCATCCGGAGGTCAGTCAAAAAAGCGATGCCACAACCGAAGAAATCATGTTGCAAAGAACACGCAAGACGCTGGGACTTCTGAAGAAGTATCGGGACAAACCGAAATTCGTCAAAGAACTTAATAAAGTTGACTATGACGATTTTGTTTCGAATATCGACCAGCGGATTGAGCTGTTGGAAAAAATCGAAGAAACCTATGAGGAAATTCAACATTTAAAGGCTGATAACGCAACACTGCAGGAAACGCTTAAGACTTATCAACCATGGGAACAATTAACGGTTCCGTTTGACAAAATCGTTAACACCAAGTATGCCTATTTGCACACCGGATTTATTGAACCCCGTTATTGCCAGGACTTTATACGGATATTAGATGAGCATGGCAGCGAATATGAACTTTTAGGCAAAACTTACGACGGACAAGCTGTCTTTTTTGCGAATTATTATGCGGATGATTTAGCGGTAATGGAAAGTTTGCGAGCCTTCAATTTTACGGAAAACGCTCTACCAAAACTGCCTCTGACCGCAACCCAACTTTTAAGCGAAAAAGAAGCCCAATTGCAAGCCAATAACGATCGAATTAAAGAACTTGAAGAAGCACTTGCGCAATATGCCAAACATGCGGGCGACCTGGAAATTTTGACAGACCAGGTTTCAAGCATCGAAGTCAGAAAAACAGCGCCGGTCATTCCAACCGATGCGACCGTTTATGTGGAAGGTTGGGTGCGCCATGACCGCGTGGATAAAGTAATCGAGGCAATAAAAGAAACAACTGACATTTTTGATTGCGAATTCAGTGATCCGCTTCCTGATGAATTGCCGCCAACCGTTACGCAAAACAACCGTTTTGTGGCGCCGTTTGAGATTATCACCAATATGTTTGCCACACCGAGCCCTTATGAAGTAGATCCTAATCCAATGATGTCCTTTTGGTACTGGATTATCTTCGGAATCATGATGGGCGATGCGGGTTACGGATTGGTAATGTTGCTTTTCTTCTGGGCTTTTATAAAAATTAAAAAGCCTAAGGGCAACACTTTGAACCTTTATAAAATTTTAATGTATTCCGGAATTACCACAATGATTTGGGGTATTGTTTTCGGCAGTTATTTCGGTTTTGAATGGCATCCGTTCGGTTTGAAACCGCTCTTAACCCCGTTGAATAATCCTTTGGAAATGTTGGTAATGTCGCTGGTAATCGGGGGTTTGCATATTATCAGCGGATTATTAGTTAAAGCGTATGATAATTTCCGGAAAAAAGATTTTGTAGCTGTTTTTTCCGATTCGCTCAGCTGGATTTTGTTGCTTGTGGGAATAGGATTCTTCTTCCTTCCTCAGCTATCCAATATCGGAAAATACTTAGCGCTTGCGGGAGCCTTAATTATTGTTTTCTTTGCGGGAAGGAAAAACCGCAATCCTATTAAGCGCATCGGCAGCGGTTTATATTCATTATACGGAGCAACCGGTTACATGAGCGATATCCTTTCTTATTCCCGGATTTTGGCTTTAAGTATGTCGTCCGGCGTTATTGCTTTGGTAATGAACCTGCTTGCCCAAATGGTTCAAGGCGATTTGTCAACTTTCTCTTTCATGACCATCATTAAATTACTGATGGCCATGGTTGTTTATTTTGTCGGACATGTCTTTAATTTAGCCATGGGCTTGCTCTCGGCTTATGTCCATGCCAGTAGATTACAATATATTGAATTCTTTGGCAAATTCTATGAGGGGTCTGGTTATGCCTTTACGCCTCTCGAAAATAAGTTAACCTACATTGATGAACTCAATGTAAATTAAAAAATTTTAGGAGGAATAAAAAAATGAGTACAGGATTATTAATTGCAATTATTGGCGCACTTTTAAGTACAATAGTAGCCGGCTTAGGTTCCGCCATCGGTGTTCAAATGGCCGGTAAAGCCGCAACCGGTGTTGTCAGCGAAAGACCAGAATTATTCGGTAAACTCTTAATCTTACAGGCCTTGCCAGGAACCCAAGGTATCTACGGTTTCTTAGTTTCGGTTTTGGTTTTTGTTGAACTAGGCTTTTTAAGCGGAAGTCCTGAATTGGCTCTTGAAACCGCAAAAGGTTGGGCATTCTTCGGCGCTTGCATGCCGGTTACCATTATCGGTTTGCTTTCCGCTTTATACCAAGCAAGGATGGCCGTTTATTCGATTCAAATGACCGCAAAACAACCGGATGCCGCCGCAAAAGGTATGACCATGACCGTTTTGGTTGAAACATACGCTATCCTTGCCTTGCTTGTAAGTATCTTGCTCGTAACTAATATTATATAATCAGAGCTAATAATTTTATTAAAATAAAATATTAGCGAATCGAGGTACATAGTGAAAGAAGATAACCTACTTATGCAAACAGAGGAACAAGTTACTGAGAAAGTAACTATCTACCAAAAAATCGAACAAAAAGGCCAAAACGATGCTTTAGCTATCCTGGAAGCAGGAAGAGAAAAAGCCGAACAAATGTATGCAAGCATGATCAACGAGGCAATGCAAGACAATCAAAAACGCTTGGAAAAAGCCCGTCAAGCCAATGCATCGATGTTAAAAGGGGCCCAAAGCCAGTTTGACCATTCGCTAAAACAATATACCCTAAGTGTAAAGAAAGAATTAATTGACCGAGTGTTCAAGCGTCTGTTGGAAAAGTTCAAAGCTTTTTCCGACGAAGATATCAGACGCTATGTTGTTGAACGAATCAAAAACGAAAACTTGTCCGGCACAGAAACCTTGAAAGTTGCCCCAAGCGATTATGACCGTTATGCCCGGATTTTCTCAAGCGGCAGAACGTTAAACGGCATGGTTTTGCTTGACAAACTGAGCAATTTGCTCGGGAATTTCAACTATCAATTGACTCTGGCTAAGGATGGAGCGAATATTTCCGGAGGATTTCAGGTTATCGGAAGTTTTTACGATTTGGATTTTTCCTACGATGCGCTTTTCGATGATTTGAAACGGCTCTACGAAACCGAGTTAGCTACGATTCTCTTTGACGGAGATGAATAGTATGAATAACCATTATCCGTACGTCAATGCGATTTTACGCTCCATAGACAGCAAAATTTTCGATAAAAGCAAATGGCAAAAATTGGCCAAAACCGATAAAAATTCATTTTTCAAAACTTTGACGGAATTAGGTTACGGAAAAAGCGAAAGCGCCGGGACTTTGGAAGAATTGATTGATCAGGAACTCTTGGGCGTAAAAGCCTTGATCGATGAACTGACCCCGCAAAAAAACTACACCGATTTATTCTTTTTTCAAAGCGATGCTATCAACATCAGATACTTTTTCAAACAAAAGTATTTCGGCATCACCCATTTCGATGTGTATGTTCCGCTCGGAACGATTCCGAAAGAAACTTTGAAAAAAGCGATTCTTGAAGGTGACTATAACGGTTTGGACAAACCTGTGCGAAAGCTTATGCAAGCCATCGAGAAGAACGTTCAGGGAATAACCAATCCGCGGATTTTCAGCACCGTAATCGATCAAACGATTTTTGATTATATATTTGATCAATTCCATCTTTTTACGGCTCCTTCCCTCAAGACCTATTTTCAGATTTATATCGATTCTGCAAATTTGTTAACTTTCCTTCGCTCACGCGAATTGAAGTGGGACCAGGAAACTTTCAAAGAAATGTTGTTAACCCACGGCAAAATCGAATTAAACAAATTTTTGAATTCTTATTCCCTGCCCCTGGAAAAACTACCGAAACTTTGGGAAACGGAATATAACGGCCAAATCAGCAGAATTTTTAAAGTTTTCAATGAAAACCATAATTTGGACATGACCCATAACGCTCTTGACAAACTCATGTTGGAGGAAATCAAACGTTTTAAATACGATGCTTTCGATATCGGACCGGTAATTTATTATTACTTGTTAAAAGTAGCCGAAGCCAAAAATATCCGGATGATTTACGCTCAAGCAGGAAACGAACAAGTCGATATGAGTCAATTGTTGGAATACTAAGAAAGGTGGTTCAAATGGATAACAAGATGGATATCGTGGCCCTCGGAACCAACGACACCGTGCTATTGTTCAGTGCCGTCGGTTGCGTGCCGATAATCAAAGAAAGTCTTGCAGAAGTCGAAAAAACCATTTTTCAGCTCTCAAAAAAAAGCAAAATAATTTTCATCGATGAGGAATTGTACGAAAAAATTCCTGAGACAATCGCGACTTATCAATCCAGCCTCTTCCCAATGATTATACCTGTTCCGATGAAAGAAGAAGGAATCGGTGTCGGATTGAACAAAGTCAAGAAGAATGTCGAAAAAGCCATCGGGATTAATATATTTTAGAAAGGGTGATGGCGATGAATTCCAATCAATATAAAAATCAAATCGGAATCATTACCAAGGTTTCCGGACCTTTAATTGTGGCGAAAGGCATGAAAGACGTACAAATGTACGATGTCGTTCGCGTCAGCGAGAAACGCCTTATCGGCGAAGTCATCGAACTTCGAGACGATTTGGCTTCGATTCAAGTATACGAAGAAACCGCGGGTATCGGTCCCGGCGAACCGGTCTATTGGACCAACGAACCCCTCTCGGTCGAACTTGCACCGGGTTTAATCGAAGGCATTTTTGACGGTATCCAACGTCCGCTTGATGTTATTTATCAAAGCTCGGGCGACCGGATTCCGCTCGGAATCGATGTTCCCAAATTAAACCGCATCAAACGTTGGCGGTTTGACAGCGTTGCCAAAGTCGGGGACTTTGTAACCGGCGGCGACATCTTGGGAACGGTTCAGGAAACAACTGCCGTACTTCACAAAATAATGGTTCCGCCAACCCTATCGGGCAAAGTCGTTTGGATTTTCAACGGCGAAACAAACATTACTACTCCGATTGCCCGAATTGTCGACAATAAGGGCGTAACCCATGAAGTGCCGATGTTACAAACCTGGCCGGTCAGAAGAGGTCGTCCTTATCAAAAGAAAATGGCGCCTTATGCGCCGATGGTTACCGGCCAAAGAGTAATCGATATGCTCTTCCCGATTGCCATCGGGGGTATAGCCGCAATCCCGGGACCGTTCGGTTCGGGTAAAACCGTAGTTCAGCACCAGCTTGCCAAATGGGCGGATGCGGATATAATTGTTTATATCGGCTGCGGTGAACGTGGAAACGAAATGACCGACGTTTTGAATGAGTTCCCTCATTTGAAAGACCCGAAAACCGGTCAAACCCTGATGAAACGGACCGTGTTGATTGCCAATACTTCCAATATGCCGGTTGCGGCGCGGGAAGCATCCATCTATACCGGTATTACGATTGCGGAATACTTCCGCGATATGGGTTATCGCGTAGCCATTATGGCCGACTCGACATCGCGTTGGGCCGAAGCGTTGCGGGAAATGAGCAGCCGCTTGGAAGAAATGCCTGGTGAAGAAGGCTATCCGGCTTATCTGTCCAGCCGCCTTTCCGAATTCTACGAACGGGCCGGTCTTGTCACCTGCTTAGGCAGCGAAGGAAGAACCGGAGCCATCAGCGCCATCGGTGCCGTATCGCCTCCGGGCGGAGATACATCCGAACCGGTTTCACAGGCAACGCTCAGAATCGTTAAAGTATTCTGGGGTTTAAGTGCATCGCTTGCCTATGCCCGTCACTTCCCTGCCATCGACTGGCTGAAGAGTTATTCGCTTTACGAAGAAAATATGCGCGATTATTTCGATACCCAAGTCGAAAAAGATTGGTCGCAGATTGTGCAGGAAACAAAGGCGATTCTTCAGGAAGAAGCCAAACTTCAGGAAATCGTGCGACTGGTCGGTGTGGATTCGCTGGAATTCTCCGACCGCTTGGTGCTTGAATGCGCCCGTCGGATTCGCGAGGACTTCCTGCATCAAAATGCCTTCCATGATGTGGACACTTTCAGTTCATTAACCAAACAACACGGAATTTTAAAAACCATCCTAACCTGGTTCCATCTTTCCCAAGACGGATTAAACAACGGCGTAAGTTTCTTCAAACTTACCGGCATGGAAGTTTTGGAACAAATCGGACGGATGAAATATATCAAAGAAGACGAATTTAAAACGCAATATGATGCAATTAACCTCGGATTGACCGAAGAATATCAGAGACTATTGAAGGGAGACGAAGACGATGGCGAAAGAGTATAAAACTATTCGTGAAGTTGTTGGCCCCTTGATGTTGGTCGATCATGTTGAAGGCATCAAATACGACGAACTTGTCAAAATCAAACAGGCCAACGGCGAAGAACGGATCGGGAAGGTTCTGGAAGTCGACAAAGATAAAGCCCTCGTGCAATTATTCGACTCCGCTCAAGGATTAAAAATCAGTTCCGCAAAAGCCGTCTTCTTAGGCCACGGAATCGAAATCAAACTTTCGCCCGATATTTTGGGACGTGTTTTTGACGGGATGGGCCGGCCGATTGACGGCGGAGGCGAAATCATCCCGGAAAAAGTCATGGACATCAACGGTACACCATTGAATCCGGTTGCCCGCGACTATCCTAACGAATTTATCGAAACCGGTATCAGCGCCATCGACGGTCTGAATACTTTGGTTCGGGGCCAAAAACTGCCGATCTTCTCCGGAAACGGTTTGCCTCATGCCAAACTAGCTGCGCAAATCGCCCGTCAGGCCAGGGTTAGAAATTCGGATGAAAAGTTTGCGGTCGTGTTTGCGACAACGGGTATTACTTTCGAAGAAGCCGACTACTTTATCAGCGATTTCAAAAAATCCGGCGCCATCGAACGGTCTGTGCTGTTCATGAATTTGGCCAACGACCCGGCAATCGAACGGATTGCCACCCCGCGGATGGCTATTACCTGTGCCGAATATTTGGCTTATGAATTAGGCATGCATGTTCTTGTCATCATCAGCGATATTACGAATTATGCTGAAGCATTGCGGGAAATCTCCGCTGCCCGGAAAGAAGTTCCTGGCCGCAGAGGTTATCCGGGATATATGTATACCGACCTTGCTTCGCTTTACGAACGTGCCGGAAGAATCAAAGGAAAGAAAGGTTCCATTACCCAAATTCCGATTCTTACGATGCCAGAAGACGATAAAACCCATCCGATTCCGGACCTTACCGGTTACATTACCGAAGGACAGATTATTCTTTCCCGGGAATTGTACGGCCGGGGAATCACTCCGCCAATCGATGTTTTGCCTTCGCTCAGCCGTCTGAAGGATAAAGGTATCGGCGCTGGCAAGACCAGAGAAGATCATGCGGAAACGATGAACCAATTGTTCGCTGCATATGCCCGCGGAAAAGAAGCCAAAGAACTTGCCACCATCCTCGGTGAAGCAGCGCTTTCGGATATCGATATTCTTTATTCCAAATTCGCAACAGCCTTCGAAGAACAATATGTTTCGCAAGGTTACAATACAGCCCGCACCATTGAAGAAACATTGGATATTGGCTGGAAATTACTGACAATCTTACCAAGAACTGAACTCAAACGGATCAGCGTCGAAAAGATTAACAAATACTTGCCAAAAGAGGAATAGCAAATGGCATTAGGAACAGTTAATCCGACCCGCATGGAATTAACGCGGGTTAAAAGACAGCTCGCCACCGCAAAACGCGGCCATAAACTTTTAAAAGACAAACAAGACGAATTCGTTCAACGGTTTATGGAAATCATCAAAGAAAACCGCGCTTTGCGTCTTGAAGTTGAGGAAGAACTTGCGAAAATCATGAAAAAGTACATCAGTGCCAAACAAAAGATGAGTTTTGAAGGAATCGTCGAAGCATTGATGGTACCAAGCAATTCGGTAAGTCTATCCACCTCTTCGCGGACGGTCATGAATATTAAAATTCCGACTATCCAATACGAAGCAAAGGATAAAATCGATTTGACTTACGGCTTTGCCTTTACGCATCCCGATTTGGATGATGCCATCATGAGTCTTTCGAAACTGCTTCCGAAAATGATTAAGATGGCAGAACTCGAAAAAGCCTGCGACATGTTGGCCAAAGAAATCGAAAAGACCCGTCGGCGCGTCAATGCGATTGAGTTTATCATGATTCCGGAAATGGAAGAAACCATTCGTTATATAACGATGAAACTGGAGGACAACGAGCGAAGCAATATCATTCGCTTAATGAAGAGCAAAGAAATCATTCTTGCCAAAAATTCGCAGAACTAAACCCCCTTTAGGGGTTTTTTTCATAGTTTATGGTATAA
>DCTZ01000008.1 GCA_002329485.1 Caryophanales bacterium UBA1427
GACGCGCTGGACTCAAAATCCAGTATCCGATGAGGATGTGTCGGTTCGACTCCGACTACTGGCACCATTTTATCATTCTACTTAATTGACTATTTTCGAATGAAAATAGTTTTTTCTTTTTTTCAGGGTTTAAATGTGGTATAATTATCCAAAATAATAAAAGAAAGTTGGTGTTACAATGTCAACCAAAGAGCGTTTTTTATCGTACATCGCTTTTGATACGCAATCAGACCCCAATTCCGATACTTCTCCAAGTACGGAAAAGCAAAAACGTTTGGGCGAATATTTGGTCAAAGAATTAACGCAAATCGGAATTGCCGACGCTTATCTTGATCAATACGGTTATGTCTATGCATTTTTGCCAACCAACCAGGAAAGCAAACTGACTGTCGGCTTGATTGCCCATATGGATACCGCCCAGGAGATGCCGGGTGAATGCTTAAACCCTAAAATCATTTCCCGCTGGCAGGGAGAAGACATCGAATTAGGCAACGGTCTTATTTTGTCCTCCCAAGCTTTTCCGATTCTCAACAAGTACCGGGGACACGAACTGATTACTACCGACGGCACTACTTTACTTGGAGGAGACGACAAAGCGGGAATTGCCATAATCATGGAAACAATTAATCTGCTTGTCAAAGAGGATTTGCCTCGGCCGAATATTATGGTTGTCTTTACTCCGGATGAAGAAATCGGTCAAGGCACAAGTCATTTTGACTATTCCAAAAAAATGGATTTTGCCTATACTTTGGACGGCGGACCTATCGATGTCATAAATTTTGAAAACTTCAATGCCTGGAGTGCGGAAATTACCGTGGAAGGCAAAGCAATCCATCCGGGAGATGCCAAAAATAAAATGGTCAACAGTTTGCTCGTTGCTATGGAACTCCAAAGTATGCTTCCGGCTTTTGAAAACCCGGCCTTTACGGAAAAATACGAAGGTTTTTACCATTTAACCGAAATGAGCGGAACGGTTGCCCAAACCAAAATGCACTATATCATTCGCAACCACGACGAAACCAAAATCAAACAACAGTTGGAATTGATGAAAAGCATTTGTTCCTTTTTGAATCAAAAATACGGTGCGAATACCGTCGATTTGCAACTAAAGAAAAGTTATGCCAATATGCGTCCGTTATTGCTTGAACGCCACGAAGTGTTGGAATATCCAATTAAGGCTTTAAAACGAAAAGGAATCACAGCCAGTTTTGAACCGATTCGCGGCGGAACGGACGGCGCCCGCTTGACTTTCGGCGGCATTCCTTGTCCGAATCTCGGAACCGGCAGCGGAAACCATCATGGTCCTTATGAGTTTGCTTCCGTTGATGCGATGGACAAAATGACCGAAGTATTGGTTGAACTGATGAAAATCATTGCTTTGGAGACAAATGATTAATAAACTTAAAGAGGTTACCTGAAAAGTTAGGCAACCTCTTTTTTTAAATATCTTCCATGGACAAAACCCAATTTTGTTGCGTTATGGCGCGTACAACATCGTCAAAAGCTTTGTCCTTTTCAACGGAAAAGTAAAAATAAACCTCTTTATAATGTACACCGTTGGATTGGTATTTATTGTGAAAGAATGTTTTTTTCACAATCGCCCCGGAGTCTTTCAATATAGCCAACAGTTCCAACTCGTGTTGTTCTTCAAAAGCAATGAAAACACGGTGTTCTTTAAAGCGGTTTGATAGTTTTCGGCCGATTCGCCGGCTCGATAACATAAGCGGCAAAAGTACAACAGCGGTCACAAAGGCAATCAGATAGTTGGCGATCCCGCCCATACCTATCAAAAGCCCCAAAGCGGCGGCTACCCAAAGCATGGCGGCCGTGGTGATACCTTTGACATTTCCTCGGTTGAAAATAATCGTTCCTGCGCCCAAGAAACCGATTCCGCTGACCACTTGAGCGATAATACGTCCGGTGTCAATGCTGATGTATTCTTTAAAGTCAGAATTTTCCAAAGTCGCATGGTACAACATGGAAACCAAATTCAATTGCAAAAGCGAGAATAAACAAGCACCAAGGGAAACAAACATAAAGGTGATGAATCCGGCCGGTTTATTTTTGAGTTCGCGTTCAAAACCGAGAATGGCGCCGAGCACTGTTGCAAGCACTAATCGAAATATTTGTTCCAGGTATGATACTTCGAAGAAAAGTTTCGATTGGTCAAAAAAAGATTCAAACATCTTATCCCTCCATTTCCTGTTAAATTTAGCGAATCGAAGTTATGATAATCGGTCTTGGTGCAACTTTTTCATTCGAAAAGCGATAAGCATCGTGGGTTAAGGCAAGAGCCTCGTCGATATGTTCGCCTGAGGTATAAAGCGTAGCGATTTTTTCGTGGTATTTAACTTTGTCGCCCACTTTTTTGTGAATGACGATTCCGACGCCGTGGTCAATGACATCTTCTTTTTTGGCCCGACCGGCACCCAAAATCATGGCTGCTTCCCCGATTTTTAACGCATCGATATGTTCGACATAAGCTTCCTGATTTTCCTGATAATATAAATCAACCGTATGGGTTGCCAAAGGCATCAGGGAATAATCTTCGACTACTTTAGGATTTCCACCCTGACGTTCAACCATCTGTCTAAACTTTTCCAACGCTTTGCCGGAAGAAATGACTTCATCCACCAAGGCCAAAGCTTCTTCCATGGTTGAAGCAATTCCCGAGATTAAGAACACTTCCGCGGAAAGGTTATAGCATAGTTCCGCAAAATCTTTCGGTCCTCTTCCTTTCAGGGTTTCAATCGCTTCGATGACTTCCAAAGTATTTCCTATCGCAAACCCGAGCGGCTGTTCCATATCGGTTAAAGTGGCTACGGTTTCTCTGCCCGAAGCTTTGCCGATAGCTACCATCGCTTCGGCTAATCTTTTGGCGCTTTCCACATCTTTCATGAAAGCTCCGCTACCTACTTTTACATCCAAAACGATGTAGTCGGCTCCGCTGGCCAGTTTTTTGGACATAATCGAAGCAGCGATTAAACCGATAGATTCGATGGTGCCCGTTACATCGCGAAGAGCATACAATTTTTTGTCGGCCGGGGTAATATTGGCGCTTTGGCCGATAATCGACAAACCGATATCATTGACTTGCCGGAAAAAAGCCTGACTGTCAAGTTCGATTTGATATCCCGGAATCGATTCCAATTTGTCAAGAGTTCCGCCGGTATGGCCTAAACCCCGCCCGCTCATTTTGGCGATTTTTACGCCCCCGGCTGCGCAAATCGGACCGACCACCAAACTAGTTTTATCGCCCACACCGCCGGTGGAATGTTTATCGACTTTTACCCCTTTAATCGGCGAAAGATCTACCATATCGCCGCTGTGAACCATAACATCGGTTAAAGCGGTCATTTCTTCAAAATCCAATCCGACAAAATAGATTGCCATCAATAAGGCCGATATTTGATAATCGGGAATTTCATTATGGACATAGCCGTTTATCAAAAAGGCCAGTTCTTCTTTCGTTAATTTTTGTCCATCCCGTTTTTTGGTTATTAAATCGACTGTGCGAAACAACGTATAAACCTCCTCTAAAGGATAAAAAAATACCCTTTTTGTACTCTATATTTCATTATACCATATTATGCTTGTTTTTTCAAATAAACGTTACCGGCAATTCTTATTCAAAAAAGACCGGCAGTTTTTTACCTGCCGGTTTCGTCAATTTCCTGTTTTTGCTTTAAATAACGTTTCGGAACTTTCAGGAAGCGGTATTTCTTTCTTGCTTCCGCAATATCTTCTTCAATCTTTTGATGCACCAAATCGCTTAATTCGTGCGTTTTCATCGAATTGATGAATTCAGGCGATAAACAATCGACCACTTTGACATACACGCGCGTAATCAGGGGCATGCGTCTTGCAACTTTATAGGATCCGTCCAAAGCGAGCACAATCAAATTTGCCTGCGCTTTTTGGGCTACCTTAAAACTGCCGGCCCTAAACGGCAACAGATTCGGTCCCCGGGAACGCGTTCCTTCCGGATAAATCATAAAGTTTACCCCGGATTTGACCTCTTTGATTACCTTGATGATGGTTTCCGCGGCTTTAAAGTCGTTTTCCCGGTCCAATCCCATTCCGCCTAGGGCTTTGGCAATTCCGCCAATCAAAGGATTACGGTCATGGCTGTCTTTATACAAAGACGCATGGGGATAGTCTTTTAAAACCACAAAGAAAATAAACATATCCAAAAAACCTTGGTGATTGGTATAGATAACAAAAGGACGGTCTTTCGGAATTCGTTCCAAACCTTCCACATGATATCTGACACCAAGCCAGAAATTGCAAAAACGGGCAATTTCGCGAATCAGCCAATGGCGGAAAGGACTTTTGGGGTTATAATGTTTGGCAAGGGCTTTTCCCCCAAAAATCAGGATAAGGATAATCACGATGCATAAGATGGAAAAGGCAACCACAAAACCCCCGATTCCCCAAAGCAAAGCAATCCACCATAATTCGCCGCTTAACAATTTCCCGATAAACAAAGCGATTAACGAACCAAAACCCAGAATAAAACTCAACGCTAAAATCATTTCTGTTTCCTTTCGTACACCGAAAAAGTGCAGTTGGGGGTTACATCCGTTTGGATTAACTGAAAGTCCTGCAAATCGAATTCGGGAAAATAAGTATCTCCGGAAAAGGTTTGATGAATCCACGTGATGTAAAGGCGATCTGCTCGGTTGATTAATTGTTCATAAACGCTTCTTCCCCCGATAATAAAAACTTCTTCGTGCTTTTTGTTTTCCAAAAATTCCGTTAAATTTTTAACAATTATTCCTTCCCCCGGAAGCGTCTGTTTCGAAGTCAAAACATAGTTGGTCCGACCGGGCAAAGCTTTATGCAATCGGTTAAAAATACTCAGATAAGTATTGTAACCCATCAAAACACTTTTGCCCATGGTTACTTTCTTAAAATAAGCCAAATCTTCGGGGTAATGCCAAGGCAAATCGTTACCGCGACCGATTAAGCGGTTTTTGTCCATCGCAACGATAATCGACAACATTAGACCGCCACCTTGGCTTTAATTGCCGGATACGGATTATATCCGACCAGTTCGAAATCCTCGTATTTGAAATCAAGAATATTGGTTTGATTGCCGTGGATAATCATCTTCGGCAGTTCCCGCGGCGTTCGGGTAAGTTGTTTATTTACCTGTTCGATATGGTTCAAATAAATGTGGGAATCTCCCATCGTATGAACAAATTCACCGACTTCCAAATTGGTTATTTTGGCTACCATCATGGTTAAAAGGGCATAGGATGCGATATTGAACGGCACGCCTAAAAAGACATCGGCCGACCGCTGGTACAAAAGACAGGAAAGTTTCCCGTCATTGACGTAGAATTGAAACAATAAATGACATGGCGGCAAAGCCATTTCTTTCAGGTAAGCCGGGTGCCAGGCGTTGACGATTAAACGTCGCGAGGTAGGATTGGTTTTGATTTCGTCGATTACTTTCTGAAGCTGATCGACGACTTTACCGTCTCCGCCCACAAAAGCCCGCCATTGCTTGCCGTAGACGGGACCGAGATTGCCGTATTTTTTCGCAAACTCGTCGTCAGCGGCGATTTTTTGGGCGAACTCTTCGATTGTTTCGCCCTGATAATCGCTGCTTTGGGTATATTTTTGGAAAGGCCAATCGTTCCAAATCCGCACCCCGTTTTTCACCAAATACTGAATATTGGTATCTCCCCGGATAAACCACAACAATTCATGAATTACCGAATGAAGATGAACTTTTTTAGTCGTCAGAAGCGGAAACCCTTGGGATAAATCAAAACGCATTTGATAGCCGAAATACGAAATGGTTCCCGTTTTGGTGCGATCGTCTTTTAGGTGTCCTTTCGTTAAAACAGTCCGACATAATTCTAAATATTGCGTCATCATTTCCACTCCTTTTTATCATGTAAAAATTATACCAAAAATGACGACGCTAAGCAATCAAAACACTAAACCTTTAANNTTCTTGACCGAGATGAAGGATACCCGTTCCGCGATTACATCGGTTGTCCGGATATTCTTCTTGAAAGCCTCGCCTTCTTTTTCGAAATTGACTTCGATGGTTCTTGCGGCGAGACGGCCTTTAACTCCNNAGCACTGAACCTTTGCCGCAGTAGGAAACGACGCTTTCGGCCAGTCCTTCCCAAAGCACGCAGCGGATAAAATCGGTGTCGTATTCGCCTTCGGAATTTTTGTAAGCCCGCACAACCGCAAGCGTAATGGTGCAAAAAGGCTGGCCGTTTTCCGATACCCTGATAGTCGGATTTTCGACCAATCGGCCCACTAAAATAACATTGTTTAACATAAAAAACCTCCTTATAAGATACTAGAGCAGTATAATACAGAAGGTTCTTTTTACAAAATGTCGTATTTTGACTTTTTATTTTGTTTCAAAAAGGTTTTTCGCTAATTTTCCTTCATCAATCCCCGGATTTACCCAAAATCAAACANNATTTTTTGCAAATTGCTTAATTTGGCGATTGTTTTTTTAGGTCAGGTCGCCCTGAGGCATTATTTGATAGACCGCAATCGCTTTTTCGACAAAAAACCCTTGAATTAGGTGTAAATCCTCATATTGCAACTCTTCCAAGGCTTGAATTATTGCAAAAGGGCTTAAGTCTTTGAAACCGGCTTCGTGAATGATATTGGCCCAAAATTCGAGCGAATTCATTAGGCGGATCATGCGCGCAAGCTGGACTTTTTTCATCCGCTCAAAATCCTCTTTCGGTATTTGGGTCGTACGGATTTGAAGCAGTTTTTCCTTGATGCGTTTGTTGAATTCTTCGTATTGCAAAGTATCGCAGGAAAGGGTCAAAAAGCCGAACAGTTCGTGTACGGCACTGGTAAAAGAAAAACTGTTATTGATAATTCCGTCTTTTTTTAACTGCTGATAGAAATCCGAACCCCGCGAAAAGTAAATATCTCCCACCAACTGAAGCAAAAAATCCCGTTTGATAATTTCCAAAGCGTTTAAGTTTTCGTACCCGATTTTTAAGTTCACGCTGGTTCTTGGGATTATTACCGCCATTTGTTTTTCTCCGAACGGTTGATACACTTGGTTGTTTTCCAAATAATACCGGCGCTTAATCGGTTTAAAAGGCGGGAAGGTTTTGCCAGCCTGGTTTTCGGAAATTGTCTTTAAAGCGGCATCGACATCGAAATTGCCGACCAAAACAAAGATCATATTGCCGGGATGATAAAAGGTCTGATAACAGGTCAATAAATCCTGATAAGTAATTTCTTTAATCGATTGCAATGTTCCTCCGATATCGTTTCGGATGGTGTTTTCTTTGTACATCATCTGCAGCCCCCCCTGCATCAAAGCGCTGCCCGGCTGATCCATGTACATCTTTAATTCCTGTTCGATAATCCCGACTTCCGCTTCGACGCTTTCTTCGGTGAAATGCGGGTTTTGCACAAAATCAAGCAAAAGTTTGGTTGCTTCCAAGACATTGGAAGTAGTGGAAAAAAGATATGCCGTTTCGGTAAAGCTCGTATAAGCGTTGGCATCGGCACCCAGTTGGGCAAACAGGTTGGATGCGTCTTTGTCGCCTTCCAGTTCGAAGACTTTGTGTTCCAAAAAATGGGCAATTCCTGCCGGAACTTTTTTAAACTCCTGACCATCCAAAGGAATAAATTCGTTATCAAGCGAACCGTAATTGGTGACAAACAAACCGTAGGTTTTGGCAAAGCCGGCTTTCGGCATCAAATAAACCCTGAGGCCGTTGGGAAGCGTCGTCGAAAAAATTGTTTCTTTGTATTTTTTGCTGGCGATTTTTTTAAGCATATTCTTCATCTCCGTTAGTTCCTTCCAAAAAAAAGATGGTATCCAAGCGTAAATTTTTGCTGCAGGCGATGACTTCTTCTTTGGTGACGCTTTCGATTTCTTTGATTCTTTCTTCTAAGCTTTTCCGTTCTGCTTTTTGTTCGATAAAAAACAACAGTTCGCGGTAAAGTCCGGTTTGTTGGTCGTATGCTTCAATCATGTTGTTGATGATTGCTTTTTTCGTCAATTCAAAGTTTTCTTCGTCCAAATCGCCGGCCTGAAAAGCAGCCAGCACATTGGAGATCAAGGTCAATACTTTGTTATAGGAATCTTTGTTGATTCCAGAAGTAATAAAGAGCGCGCCTTTTCGGCTGGCATATTCGCTGTTGATGTAATAGGCAAGGCTGTGTTTTTCCCGGATTTCTTTGTACAGTTCGGAATGAAAATACTTGCCGAACATGCCGTTAAACACCCTCATGGCCTGATAGAGGGGATCGCCGATTCTGATATCGGTCCGGTATCCGAGACATAATGTCGATTGGGCAATTTTTTGTTCTTCTTTCAGTTCCTGGATTTCCGTCCGGTTGGTGGTTTCCAAATCAAGATAAGAGAATTCTTCCGGACCGGTAACAAAACCAAAAGGTTCAAAAGCCTTTTTGATATCTTCTTCGTCGACATCCCCGATGACAAAACCGATGGCGCTTGAAGCAAGCATTTTTTCGTAAGCCGCTTTTAAGCTTTCTTTGGTTACCTGTTCGACCAAGGTCGGATCGCCCAAAAGATTCAAGCGATACTTTTCGTCCTTAAACATGTTTTTGATTAATTGCATGTTGGCATAAAGAGCTTTGTTGTTATACATGCTCTTTAAATCGTCAATTAAAAGCTTCTTCTCCTGTTTGATGGCTTCATCTTCAAAGAAACCGTCCACCGTCACCGGATCGGTAATTACATCGTTTAATATCGCCAGGGCTTTGGGGAACAAATCGACCTTTGGGCCAAGGAATTTATCATCAATGATGTTGGCAAAAAAACCGACATTGAGCACTAGACCCCGCGGCGACATTTGTGAAGAGATGGCAGTATCGTAAAGATCTTTTAGATAAAGGTAAAAATCCTTTTCACTTGGGTGTTTCTTTGTCCGTTTGGTCAATAAATTGGTCAAAAGCGATCTTTCCACCAAATATTCTTCCGACAAAGGGGTTTGAAAAATCAGTCCCGCGGCAATTGTTTTGAACTTATTCGTCTTCATATAATAAATGTCTAATTGCCCGTTAGGTTTGATTAGCTGGATTTTGTTTGCTTTCATCGTTGTTCCTCTTTTCGTATCGTATTTATTATTATGCCAATAAAAGTAGGCTATATACTTGCCCGGCTTCGGTCATAAGAAAAAGGGTTAAAAAGAAACCCTTTTTAACCGAATAATCTTTATTCTGCCATTTCCAAGGCGATTTTCATCATCTGTTCAAACGCAACCTGTCGTTCATGGGATGTGGTTGCTTCATGCGTAACGAGCGAATCGGAAACCGTCAAAATACAGGCGGCTTTTTTGTTAAGCACATTCGCGTTGTGGAATAAGGCAAAAGATTCCATTTCCACGGCCAGGCAACCTTTTTCCCGATAAAGTTTTTCGTGAATGCCGCCTTCTTCGCGATAAAAGACATCGGAAGAATGGATGCGTCCCAAATGAACCGGGATAGCCAATTTTTTGGCAATATTGATGAGCTTTTCGTTAAGTTCGCCGTTGGCGCTTAAGATATCCCTGGTTTCTTTTCCCTGCGCATAGGCAAAGGAAGACTCGCTGTAGGCATCCTTGACAATAATCACGTCATAAAGCTTCAAATCGGGCGAATAAGCCCCGCAGGAACCGATACGGATGATATTTTCGACATCGTAGAACTTAAACAGTTCGTAGGAATAAATGCCGATGCTTGGCATACCCATTCCGGAACCCATGACGGAAATGCGTCTTCCTTGGTATGTTCCGGTAAAGCCGAGCATTCCCCGCACGGTGTTGAAAGTAACCACATTGTCCAAATACTTTTCCGCAATATACTTCGCTCTGAGCGGATCGCCCGGCATCAGGACGGTTTTGGCAATCAAATCTTTCGATTTGGCTTCAATATGGGGTGTCGGAATCATATTTTTTCCTCCTAGTAAGCTTCTTTCGGGGCAGAATCGGTCATGATTTGAACCCCGTTGGATGTTCCGATACGGGTAGCGCCAGCTTTGACAAAAGCTTCGAGGTCGGCTCTGGTTTTGACTCCGCCGCTCGCCTTGACGCCCATCGTCGGACCGACGGTTTGACGCATCGTCAAAACATCGGTAATAATCGCACCGCCGGTGCCGAAACCGGTCGAGGTTTTGACAAATTGCGCACCAGCCCGTTGAGCGGCTAAGCAACAAGCGATTTTTTCGTCTTCCGACAAATAGCAAGTTTCCAGGATTACCTTGACGGTCCGGCCTTGGGCGGCACTGACGACCGCTTTGATTTCGTCTTCGATATACTTGTATTCGCGTTCTTTGGCTTTGCCGATGTTTATGACCATGTCGATTTCATCGGCCCCGTTTTTCACCGCATCCGCCGTTTCCATCATTTTGGTTTCGGTTGTGTTGGCTCCGAGCGGAAAACCGATGACGGTACAAACCAAAACCGAGGAACCTTTGAGCAGGCTTTTGGCCAGGCTGACATTGGCGGGATTGACACAAACGCTTTGGAAATCATACTGGACGGCTTCGCGGCAAAGCTTTTCGATATCGGCCTTGGTCGCATAAGCTTTTAATAAAGTATGATCGATTAATTTATTGATTTTCATATGCTGCACCTTAACTTTCAATTAAATCGATAATGCGTATTTCGGTAAAATTGGTGGCGGATTCTTGAACTTTGCGAAATTTACGCATTAATTTTTTAACCCGATTGACATTCCGTCCCTGAAGCAACAACAAACGCATGTTCGGCAAGAGGTCTTTGATTTCAAACATATGCTTTTCCGCATACTTAAAAAACACTTGCGCCGGAACAATGGTGGTAAATTGGTTTTCGTCTTCGATATGGATATAATCCAAGTGAGGCGGGAAAAACATGGCAGTTCCGAGTTTCCAAACAACCGAGAAAACCACTTCCTGATTGCGATTGTCGACAAAAACCAAATACGGATTGGCTATAGCTTCTCCTTTGAATTTTTCCGGCAAATACGGAAGCATCTGTTGGAAATTGCATATCTGGTTCAGTTTGTCCCGTTTGACATAATGAGGTTCCAATTCTTTATGTTCTTCCAAATAGGCGCTTCTTTCGTGGGCCAAATAGGCAATCATTTTGGTCATATCAAACGGTTCGATGTCTTTCACACCGTTATAGTAAATATCCAGTTCAAACAAGTGGCATAATTCGGAAATAAACTTTAGGATGCCCCGCGAAACAAATTCCGGAAGAACCGATGGGATTTCCACCAAAAGGTTGATATTGTAATATTCGGAATTCAAATTGTAAATACTGTTAACCCGGGAACGTTTGGTGATGAGAAAACGATAAGGAAAATCAAAAATCGGGTCAGTACAAACCATTTCGACGTTGTCGTCATTTGTATTGATGGTACAATAATCCAAACCATCAAAAAAGTAAATCAGTTTTTCGTAATCAATTCTTGGTTTTGTGCGTAAACGAAAGAAATGAATAATGACCGCCATATGTGGACCTCCTTAATTTATTTTAAATTGGCAACAATTTGTTGACAGCGAGGACAGAGTTCATCTTCATTGATGCTTTCGACTACTTGCCAGCAGCGGCTACATGTTTCGCCTTTGGCAGGTTCGACTTTGATAACCCCGGATGGGAAAGATTCGCCATCAAGGGGGTCGTCGGTGATTGTCAATTTCGAAACAATGAATACCTGCGCCAAATTGACCCTTAAGGAACTGATTAGTTTTCCGACTTTAGGAACCGGATTGATGATTAAATGGGCATTTAAGCTCTTTCCGATGATTTTTTCGTTTCGGGCATTTTCTAAAGCTTTTAACACATCGTCGCGAAGCAACATGAATTGTTCATATTTGGTCATAAGTTCGGTTTCGTTGTTGTAGATGGTTGCATGAGGCAAGTCAACCAAATAGACGCTTTCTTTCTTCGGTCCCGGCATATAACGGTACACTTCTTCCGTTGTATGCGGAATGATTGGCGTCAAAAGCGCGGTTAAGGCCACTAAATTGTGATAGAAGACTGTTTGAATACTGCGACGTGCTTTGGAATCGGCCAGTTCGATGTAGAGAATATCTTTGGTAAAATCCAAATAGAAAGCCGACAAATCGTTGGTCATGTATAACAAGATTAAACGATATACTTCTTCAAAAGCATAACGCTGATAGGCCTGATGGACTTTTTCAATCAATTGGTTGAGACAGCACATCATGTATTGGTCGATTTCCGGCAAATCAGGATAATTAATCAAGTCTTTCTCCGGATCAAAATCAAAGGTATTGCCAAGCAAGAAACGGAAAGTATTGCGGATTTTCCGATAAGCTTCGCTGATTTGACGCAATATATCGTAAGAGATTCGGAAATCGGATTGGTAATCGATACTCGAGGCCCAGAGGCGGAGAATATCGGCACCGAATTCTTTCATGATGTCTTGAGGATCGATAACATTTCCAAGCGATTTGCTCATCTTCCGTCCTTCCGCATCCAGCGAAAAACCGTGAGTAATAACGGTTTTGAACGGGGCTTCGTTCGTCAAAGCGACACCGGTGGTGATACTGGAGTTAAACCAACCGCGGTATTGGTCCGATCCTTCCAAATAGACGTCGGCCGGATAAGTTCCGAGCCGATCTTTCATTACGGCCTGATGGGAAGTTCCGGAGTCGAACCAAACGTCCATGATATCGGTTTCTTTGGTAAATTTACCGTTCGGGCTGCCGGGATGTTTGTAACCTTCCGGAAGCAATTTTTCGGCAGGTTGTTCAAACCAATAGTTGGAACCGTATTGTTCGAACAAATCGGCCACGTGGTTGATAACTTCTTCGTCGAGGATTGCGGTTCCGTCTTCCGCATAAAATACCGGAATCGGAACGCCCCAGGCTCTTTGACGGGAAATACACCATTCGTCGCGGTCTTTAATCATATTGGAAATCCGCACTTCGCCCCAAGACGGAACCCATTCCACCCGTCCGATGGCATTCATAATATCTTCTTTGATTGGGGTAATCGAAGCAAACCATTGCGGGGTGGCGCGGAAAATAATCGGTTTTCCCGTCCGCCAGTCATGAGGATAACTGTGGACAAGGGTGGATTTTTTCAACAATGCCCCGACTTCGGTCAAACGTTCGATGATTTTGCTGTTGGCATCTTCGTAGAATAATCCAGCAAATTCGCCGGCTTCTTCCGTCATATAGCCGCGGCTGTCAACCGGACATAAAATGTCGAGATTATACTTTTTGCCCACGACGAAGTCGTCCTCCCCGTGTCCGGGAGCGGTATGAACCAAACCGGTACCGGAATCCATGGTTACATGTTCGCCGAGAATTACCGGCGATATTCGGTCATACAATGGGTGCTGATACTGGATACCTTCCATTTCGTCACCCAACAGCGATTTGACAATTGAATATTGTTCGTAACCCAATTCTTTCATTACCGTTTCGCAGAGTTCTTTGGCGACAACCAAGAACTTTCCTTCGACATCCACAACTACGTATTCCATCTTCGGGTTGACGCAGATTGCCAGGTTGGCAGGAATGGTCCATGGTGTTGTGGTCCAAATTACGAGCTCGCAGTTATTGGACAAGCGGTTTTTGCCATCCACGACGCGGAATGAAACAAAAATGGAATAACTTTTTACATCATGGTATTCGATTTCGGCTTCCGCCAAAGCGGTTTCCGAAGACGGCGACCAGTAAACCGGACGCAAGCCCTTATAGATTAGGCCTTTTTTAACCATCTTCGCAAACGCTCTGATTTGCGTGGCTTCGTATTTTTTGTCCAATGTGACATACGGATGGTCCCATTCGCCCAAAATACCCAGGCGTTTGAAACCTTGTTTCTGGATTTCAATCTGTTTGAAAGCGTATTTTTCGCATAAAGCGCGGAATTCGCTCGTGCTCAGTTCTTTGCGATTGACTTTTTGATCTTTGGACAAAGCCGTTTCGATCGGCAAACCGTGTGTGTCCCATCCGGGAACATACGGAGCATAGGCGCCGCTCATCGTTTCATAGCGGATGATAAAATCTTTGAGGATTTTATTGATGGCATGACCGATATGGATTTTGCCGTTGGCATAAGGCGGACCATCATGAAGATGAAAAGCCCGCTTACCGGCATTTTTAGCCAATGCTTTTTGATAGATTTGTTTTTCTTCCCATTCTTTTTGGGTAGGGATTTCCGTTACGCCCAAATTTCCCCGCATGGGAAAGGCAGTGTTCATCATTAATAAGGTATCTTTATAGTCTTTCATGTCTATTCCAAAACCTTTCTATGTTAAAAATCTGATAATCAAATTAAGGCAGTATAAGGCTCCTTCGTAAAGAATAAATCCTAATATCGGGGTTAGATCGACCGGACCTATGACAAGCAAACCGCGAAATCTCCCGATATACCAATCGATTGTACTCCGTAATTTCTGATACCATCCTTGTTCGATAACTCCCGGTACCCAAGAAATCAGAATGACAATTATCATGTACCATAAATAAATGTTTAAGATCCAATAAATATATGATAAGATTCGGCCAAGGATTTGCACTATTTCACATCCTCAATATATTGTTTCAAAGTTCCGTCTAAATATTCTTTCTCTCCGGCAAACAAAAAAGTATGAGGACCGGTTTGGTGAACTTGGCCGTTTAAGGCATAGACCGCCCCCGACAAAAAAGCTAACATCCGATTGGCTTCCGCAACCGGAATCCGTTCGAAGTTGGCAAGCAGCGCCCGGCCTCCGAGAATGACATCGCACAGGTCCAAAAGTTCGTCGCTGCTCAACACGGTTTTTGTTTGCATCAAGTCAAAAGAAGTAAGTAAGGTTTTTGGTTTGGTTTCTTTGCGTTTTTTTCCAAACATCAAAATACCTCCTTAAGAAAAGAGAATTCGTCCAACCCGAATAACGGTAGCGCCGTTCTTTAGGGCAATTAGATAATCGTTGCTCATGCCCATCGAAAGTTCGTTGCACGGCGCATAAGGAAGGTTCAAAGCTTGTACTTCGGTTTGCAATTCTTTCATGCGACGGAAGTAACCGTTGAGTACTTCTTCGTCAAAGGTTAGTTTGGCAATGGTCATCAAACCGACAACTTCAATTTTATCGTATTTGGCAAGGCTTTTAATAAAGGAGATTACCTTGGTTTCGTCAAGTCCCGATTTGTTGGGTTCACCCGAGATATTGACCTGCACAAAGCATTTTAGCGGAACTTTCCGCCGTTTGTTAATCTCGCTGGCCAAAGAAATGCTGTCGAGCGAATGCAAATAATCTATTTTATCAATCACGGAACGTACCTTACGCGATTGCAAAACGCCAAAAAAGTGCCAGATAATCGGTAAGTCCTTCAAGGCTTCGTATTTTTCCAAAAAAGAATCAACGCGGTTTTCCCCCATTTCGTTAATCCCCGCCGCAAACAATTCTCGGTTTACTTCCGGTCCGACATACTTCGTCGCCGCAACAATTCGGGCATGAGGGTAATCTTTCAATGATTCTTTAAGTTTTTGAACTTGTTCCATAACACTCATAATTACACCTACTATTCTTAAAAAATTTACAATTCTTTAATTCATTTTTATTTAGTATACCATATTTTACAAAAAAATACAAGAAATTACGTAGTAAACTTGTCAATATCTTTTGATTTTTTC
>DCTZ01000005.1:0-24136 GCA_002329485.1 Caryophanales bacterium UBA1427
GGTTGAACGATACTTGCCATAATTGTTTGGATGAATAATATGTGTAAATGTTGAATCTCATCTTGACATATTTGCCGAGATGGTTGTCAAGAACATTCTTTTCTTCCCAAGCAGTATGGGATTTGTAGTAGATTTGAACTTGATTGCCTTTGACGTCAACCAAATGGTAATTCATTTGACCGTCTTTGTCGGCATAGTATCTGAAGTAACCTTCGGCTTCGATGTATTGACCGCCGAATGCGTTACCTACTACTGCATCCGGTACAAGACCCGCAATTTCTTCAAGAGTCATTTGAATCGGTTGAACNNACTTGGATTCCGTCAACAATCGAGTAAACAAAGAGACCGCCGGTGTTGTCTGCTACTTGGAATTGACCTTCACGGTAGTGAACAGCTGTTACTGTACCGTTGAAGTTAACAGGATATTTGATTGCAGCGGTGTAGTTTCTCAATGCTTCTTCTTTCAATTCTGCAATCGTACCTTCGAATAGAGGAGAAGATTCAGCTAGGATTGTAAAGGAGACTTTCTTGGATGCCGAATAGGTTGCTGTTGCTTCTTCACCATCTTCTTTTTCATAAGTATATTGTTGCGAAACTTTGAATGTAACGTCGACGGTTACATTGTCGGTTTGATAAGCAGGGCGGGTAATTTGACCGACTAGTTTATATACATCTACAAATTTTAATCCGGTAACTTCTGTTACTGCTTCGCCTTCTTTGGTTGTAGTAGATACCTTATTACCATCCTTATCAATATAGAATAATTTACCGCTGGAGTCTTTTTGAGCATAGATAATATTGCCGTTTGCATCGCGAACAAATTCAACGATGGATTGACGAACAGTCGATTTAACCCATTTGACATTCAAAACGTCTGGGTTGGAACTTATTACTTCGACAGTGCCGCCGTATTTATGTTCGAAAACCGGCTTGTTAAAATCATCGTTAGGTCTCAACGCTTCTTCCCGAATAGCAAATTCGAGATTGGAGACTGTTTCTTCTGGTTTTTCAAAATGGATATTGGCTAGTACTTCGTCAACTTTATCTCTTGCGGCGCCGCGGGCTTCGATGTCAACCGAAGATGCGCAAGCTGTAAGTACTAACGCGAACACTAAAGCCACAAAAAGGCTTAAGAATCTTTTACCATGCTTGGTAATACTCATGTTTTTTTCCTCCTATTTTTATTTTACCCACATCAATAAGTGAGGTCNNTGCCGTCAAAGTATTCCCAATCGGAAACACGGTTACCTTTATCGTCGTAGATATATGTTTCGTTAGGAACGCGAATATTGATTTGTTTGCCGTTCACTTTTGCTTTGAGAGTGAATCCCAAATTACTTGGATTGTTCTTTTTCGTGTTGTATCCGTCGACAATCAACAAGTTTTCCATTTTCACTAAAAGTCCAAGCAAATGGCGATTGTTGGCGTTAAAATCTTCTTCGGTAATTTCCAATGGTTGGACTTCGTTGTTTAAGGAGTGAATTTGTACGGTTGAATCATTGACACTGGTTACCTGCACGGCTCCGCCGTGGTAACCGATTGTACCCGTTGTATAGATTTCGCGTCCGACCTGGAAGTTTGTGATATCCTGATGACCGCCATATAGATATAAACCGTACCACTTGTTTTCTCTTACAATATAAGGAATTAAATTGTTTTCGTTTGGTTCGGGAACAGTAATGCTCTTTACCCAAGCGTATTGGTTAAGCGGTGTTTCGCCGTCTGTTAGCGAAGCCACATATACTTCGTAAGCGTTTTGTCTGATTTCGCCGATTTCTGCTTTGATGCCTAAATCGGTTTCCTCAACAAACCAATTGCCGTTTTCGCCGATATAAGGGAATGTCGATCCGTCGGTTGCGACAACTTCGGTGTTGGTAGAACCGATGAACCAATAACCTTCAACCTGTTGTTGGATATAAGCATTTCCGCCGCCAAATTTGCGGGTTACGATACCTTGAATTCTGACTTTTTTGCCTTTGTCCAACTCGTTGGCAACGGCATAAGTTGTGTTGTATTGATCGTTGATTTCTTTTATGGTCATCGATTGACCTACAGCACTGTAGTCGTATTCAGGGTCTTTAAGGGTGCGGTTCCAAATTCGGGTTCCAAAAGCTTCGGCTGCAACGCTCGCTTCAATCATTTTCTGCGCATACATTGTGCCGGCTGCTTTGGTTGCCGTGTAGCATAGTTCGACCAATTCAAGGTTGAGCAAGCGGTCGCCGACCCAAACCCATGCCAAATACCGTTTACCGGTCGAATCGATACGTTGGGTATCGACTTCGTCGGCCTGAAGAACAATCGGAATTTTGTTGACTTGGGCATTTTCCATTACCCTTTTGACGAATCTTGCGGCCGCAAATCCCCATGGTTCGACTTTGTAAGTCGATTCCGGTGTATCTATGCCGAGATACCGTACGGTAATAACCTGTCCGTTTAAAGTTCTAAAGATTGTGGTATCGCCGTCGATCGCGGATACGAATGTTACCCGTCCGATTCCGTCTTCGATAAAGTCTTTTCCTTCGTAATCTCTGTTAAGTTTGAAAGAATCAGTAAGCGGAGTCGGAATTTCGTCGTCGGTATATATCTTGTCTTTTACGCAACCGACAAGCAGTATCCCCAGAACCACGAACAGTAAGAGGGATAACAGTTTATTTTTTTTCATCTAAATCCTTCTATCTAGACATCGTTATTCTAGTTCGTCAAGCGCGTCTTCGTAAGCTTGATCGATGCTGACACCGCCATATAGAACCGCTTGAACTAGTGCTTCAACGACGTCACGGCAGTCACTGGAACCAGGGAATGCAGGAGATGTGTAGAATATATTTCTTTGTTCCCATCCAACTTTCATTGTCTTGGCAATGAACGAAGGTTCGTAAATTGTTGTCCACTCGCCTGTATTGGCATCAAGGAGCAATTTCTTACCGGATAAGAAGTCTTCGTATTCCTGAGATGTTCTTACGCTGTTGCGGATTGGGAAGTAACCGGTCTTGGTTGCCCAAATCATGGCAGCTTTGTAACCTGTCAAGAAGCGGATGAATAACCAACCGGCTAATTCTTCCATCGGATCTGTACACTTGAATAGCGTTACGTTTGTACCTTGTTGAATTACTTGTCCTTTTTCAGGTTGGATTCCGCCGAATTGTGTTACATCTTCGAATTGCGGATAAGGAAGTATTCCAACATGGAATGTGCTGTCAGGATCACCTGGATAGTTGTAGTTAGCACCGGCAGATGAACCGATTGTCATCTTGATTTGACCGGCTTTGAAAGCATCGGAACTGTAATCGGTACCGAATTTTGTGGAAGTACCGAATAAACCTGCTTCTTTGTTGTCGAAGAACCATTGCATTGCAGCCTTGGATTGAGGGTTGTTGAATCTGAATCTCGGTTCTTCAAGCGATGTGTATTCGCCGCCGAATTGTTGTGTCAATGTGATGAAAAGGTTGGCTTCGGAGTCGGCTGCGAATCCAGCATGTTTTAATTTATCATCATTGGACAATGCTTGGTAAGCTTCGCTGTTGATGTAAACTTCGCAGATTTCGATTATGTCTTCCCAAGATAGGAAAGCATCCGGATTGTCGTTGAATACCGGTTTTTCGTCAACGATTTCGACAGTACCTAAATTGTATTTTTCATATAGGCTTACGCCGTCAACTTTTGTGTTGTAGAACCAAGTTTTGTTATAGAACATAACTTCGGTTGATTTATTGAACGGTAAACTGTAGAGTGTTCCTTTAGTATCGTAGATTTTACCTTCTTCAAAATAAGCAGGAATAAAGTCTTCGATTTCTTCCTGAGTCATGCCGTAACGAGCATGATTGATGTAGGAATCAAGTTCACGCACAGCTTTACCTTGAAGATAAGCAGCAACGTGGTCTGGATAAGTTTGCGCAATCGTTGGATTGTTACCACTTGATAAGGTTGTTAGAATCTTGTCGCGAAGATCGGTGTAGCCGCCTTGTGATTGCTGAACTACTGTGATATTTGGGTATTCCTTGTTAAACTCGGTAATGATTTCCGCAATAACACCTTGGTTGGCTTGTCCCATGGCATGCCAGAATGTTACTGTAGCCGAAATCTTAGTTTTATAATCGGAACCCAAATCTTCGATTTCATGCTCATTTCTTCTTTCTCTTGGGGTACAACCCACAACTGCTATTGCAATAATAAGCATCGCAAGTAAACTAAGAAATTTTTTCATTTTTTCTTCTCCTTCTTTTTGCTTTTTATTTTTACTAAAACTTTCATTTTAGTTTTAGCCTTTAATACCGCTTCTTGATACACCGCGCATGATGTATTTTCTTAGGAAAATAAAGATAAATAGAAGCGGAGCGGTGACGACTGTCGTTGCAGCCATCTGTAAGTTATAAGGTGAACGGCCCTGGTCATCGGTAAAGGCAGTTCTTAAACCGTTTGTAATCAGACGCATCTTACCTTCCGTAACAAGGTTAGGCCATACATAAGAGTTCCATGCGCCCATCAATTTGAGAATGGTGATGGTTATAAGTGTTGGCATGGCAATCGGAACCATGATTTTCAAAAGGTATTGGAAATCGCCCGTGCCGTCCACTTTTGCCGCATAATACAACTCGTTAGGTATTTGCTTGAAGTTTTGTCTAAGCAGATAAATATAGAACACTGATACCCAGAACGGAACAATCATCGCCTGATACGTGTTGATCCATCCCAGTCTTGAAACGGTAATATAGTTGGTAATAACCATCATTTCCCCCGGAATCATCATGGTTGCGAGGAAAACGGTGAAGAGAATATCGCGACCTTTGAAGTTCAGTCTTGCGAATGCGAATGCGGATAAAACTGTTGTGATTAATGTACCGATTGTTGAGAAAACGCCGACGATAACGGTGTTAATCATGTAACGGCCGAAATATGTTCCCGACATTGTCATCGCAACGCGATAGTTCGACCAAATGATTTTTCTCGGGAAATAGGTCGGATCGGGAAGATTGACTTCTTCCGTCGACTTAAGCGATGTGATAATCATCCAGTAGAACGGAGCGATAATGAAAATTGCCACAGCCGTCAAGAATGTATATGTTACGATGTATTTAATGATTTTGATTGTTTTTTCCCGTCTGATTACTTCCGAAACGGAATCCCCAATCATGGTATTTGTGGTATCGAGATTGGTACCGTAACGTTTGGTTACGATTTCGCGGTTGCTTAAGACTTTCTTTCGGAAAACAGCAAGCGGAACTAAGACAATAATTAGAACACAAATGAAGTATCTTAATAGAACCATAAGCCGCCCTCCCTAGTAATGCACACGTTTGTTACTGACCCATGAATTGATGGCCGTAAAGAACATGATTATAACGAATAGTACAACAGCTGCCGCCGCTGCATACCCCATGCCTTTCGTCATATCGCTGGTTTTCATCCGGTCATAGACATACCAAACGACTGTCGCCATTTGTCTTCTGTAACCTTTTGGACCGGCTTGATTGCCGAAGATTGCCACAACCGAGGAGTATTCTTTGAATGCCCCGATAAACGATGTGATGGTAAGATATGCAATTTGAGGCGAGAGGAGAGGGACAGTGATTCTGAGCGCGATGCGCATTTTGTTTGCTCCATCGATTTGGGCTGCCTGATAATACTGTTTGTCAATGCTTTGGAGCCCGCTTAACAGAATGAGGATCTTAAATGGCAAGGCGTTCCATGTGATATATGTCAACAAAACCAACATCGACTTCCAATAGGAAGGGTACAGCGAATTTCCCGCCGAATCCATTAAGTCGCCACCTAACCAGTTTTGTGGTTGCCCACCGAAAACTTTAATAAGATTGTTGATCAATCCGCCGTGTGTCGCAAACATTACCGAGAAAACCATCCCGATAGCGATGGTGTTGGTTACATATGGCATAAAGAAGACGGTTTGATAAAACTTTTGCAGCGCTTTGATGCTGTTTAACGCAATAGCGATGATAAGCGACAATACGACCGAAATCGGTACAGATACAAATACGATAATCATCGTGGTCTTCAAATACTGAAGGAAATCGCCTTTTGTGAAAATTGCTTTGAAGTTTGCTAGACCCCAGGAACTGAATTCATATTCGGTTGAATCTGGCCCTTTACCGTATCCGATGTTAAGATAGTTGTAATTTTCTTTGAATGCGATGATAAATGTGTTGATTAACGGATAGATTGTAAAGATGATTAGTAGGATTAAAGTTGGGGCCAAATATAACCAAGCTTTGTATTGCTTTTTTCCAACTTCCATACTATTGCAGTCTCTTTTCCGTTAGTTTATCGAAAATAAAGCATTTATGGGGTTTGATTTTGGCTTTTATGACTCTTCCGTCAACGATGTTCTTGATGTCTGCATCCACAATAAATCTGAAAGTCGGCGATTCGCAGTATTCGTTTTCGGCAACCACGGATTTGTCGCGTCCGATGTATTCGACCAAATTGATCTTAAAGGTGAAATCGCCGGTTCCGTCTTCGTTTACTTCGAAACCTTCCGGACGGATTCCGATTGTTACTTCCTGTTCAGGCAATTCGGTTTCTAAAATTCTGTCTTCGCCAATATAAACGCCGCCGTCTTTGATGTAACCTTTGAAAACATTGATTGGAGGGGTTCCGAGGAATTTTGCAACAAAGAGGTTTACCGGATTGTTGTAAACTTCCTGCGGTGCGCCTTTTTGTTGGGCAACGCCGTCTTTCATAACGATGATTTCGTCGGAAATACTCATTGCTTCTTCCTGGTCATGGGTTACGAAGATGGTCGTGATTCCCGTTTCCCTCTGAATGCGTTTGATTTCTTCTCTTGTCTGAAGACGAAGTCTCGCATCCAAATTGGATAACGGTTCGTCCAACAAAAGCACATCGGGATTTTTAACCAATGCCCGCGCAATGGCTACACGTTGTTGTTGACCGCCCGAAAGTTGCTTCGGCTTGCGGTTCATAAGGGAACCGATGGCAACCAAATCCGCAACTTTTTGCGCTCTTTGCAAAGCTTCCGCTTTAGGTACTTTTAAGTTTTGCAACGGAAACAAAATGTTTTGTTTCACTGTCATGTGTGGATATAGAGCGTAATTTTGGAACACAAGTCCGATTCCCCGTTTTTCCGGTGGCAATTGCGTTACGTCTGCGTTCCCAAAAAAAATCTGTCCTTCAGTTGGATTCAATAAACCCGCAATCATGTACAAGGTTGTTGACTTTCCACATCCAGACGGACCAAGCAAGCCGATAAGTTTTCCGGATGGTATAACGGTGTCGAGATTGTCGACCGCCCTTACTTCGGAGTCTTTATCAGCAAAAACTTTGGTTAGGTTAACTAATCGTATGTCCATTTTTTTGTCCTCCAAAATTATTACTGTAACGTTAATATGCGTCTATTAACATTATACTTTTAGTCAATTCATTATAGCATACTTGGAGGAAAAACGCAATTAATAACCTTATTTTTTTCAAAAATTGTTTTTTCGTGCCAAACCGAAACAAAAAATGTCGCAATTATTTGCGACACTTCGAAATCATTTTTTTATTTTTTATTCGATTATTTCCTATGGTTTTTCACATGAAAGTCCAAATTACGAAGAGGACGACGAACACGATTCCCAAGACCAAAATCAGCTTGAACGACTTTTTGATGACAGTAATCGCGCCGATGACAATCAGCAGAGCCGCCCCAATCAAAACAATTGCCTGAAGAAAGCCGGAAAGTTGGGAAAAAACCCCAAGAACGAAATCAACGAATTCCTGACCTTTTTTGTTTGTGTAATCGATAATAATATCAAATATACCCATCTTATTTTCTCCTTAAATTTTCTTTCTTGCTTCGAGAGCTCTTCGGAGCGTCAGTTCGTCCGCATACTCAATATCCCCACCCGCCGGAAGACCGTAGCCAATTTTCGTAACCGTAAGGCCGGGTCTTGCGACAATTTTATCGATGTATAAAGCGGTAGTTTCGCCTGCCGGCGTGAAACTCGTGGCGATGATGATTTCTTTTACAGACGGGTCTTCGGCGCGCTTGGCGAGCGTTTCCAGATTGATGTCGTCGGGACCGATACCGTCAAGCGGCGAAATGAGTCCGCCCAAGACATGATAAAGGCCGTTGTACTGTCTGCTTTTTTCGATTGATATTACGTCTTTGGTGTCTTTTACCACCATGATTTGCGAATGGTCGCGCACGGGGTTTTGGCAAATCTCGCATTCGTTCTGATCGGTCAGCACATGACAAATCTGACAGTGCCTAACGCTTTCCTTGGTGTGAACCAAAGCGTCAATCAGGTTTTTGACGTCTTCATCGCTGAACTTTTCCACAATGTGAAAAGCATAGCGGGTAGCCGTTTTTTTGCCTACTCCCGGCAGCTTTTCCAGGGAAGAAACCAGACGGTCCAACAACTTCAGCTCATTCATTAAAAGAAACTGCCCATTCCGCCGAGAAGATCTTGGTATTTTCCCAATTTCTCTTCGGTCATTTTTTCGATATCTTTATAGGCAAGATTGCATGCGGCAACAATCATGTCCCCCAGCATTTCCAAATCGTCCGGTCCTTCCACGGTGAAGTCCTGGTCGATTACCACTTCTTTGACTTCTTTGGTTCCGGTAACCGTAACCGTCACGGCCCCGGTCTTTTTCGTAAATACCGCTTCTTCGATTTCTTTTTGGGCCGCCATCATTTCCTGTTGCATCTTTTGGACTTTACGGATTAATTGTTGATTCATTATTCTCCCTCTTTTCTAATCAATGCTTTACCAAATAAAGCTTCCGCTTTTTGGTCAATCGAATTTACTTTAGGCGTCGTCAGGCTTTTGTCCGTCTTCATGATTTTGAGTTCTGGATGATTAATCGGCGAAAGTTTCGGATATTTGACGCCCATGTAATATTGCGAATGATATTCTTTGCGTTTGTCCTGCCATACGCTTTCCGGCAAGGCGATGAAATCGTACTCTTTGCCGAAGGCGTTCTTCAGAACCTGTTTGGCATCGAGATGGACTTTTTCTTCCATCAGGTAATTGCATATCTGCGCGTTCGGATAAACGATAATCATTTCTTTGAGACCGTTTGCGGCAAGAACACCGTCCATCAGGTAACGGGCAACCGGTGTCAGATGCAAACTCAGCTTGTCGCCCATCCGGCGCCAGTTATTGACGATCTTGACTTTTTCCTCTCGGGCTTTCTGGTCGCGCGATTCGTGAAGAATCGTTTCGATCCGTTTGACATCGTAGACTCTTTGGGTTTCCAAATCGTCGATTTCTTCTGCAGTCACTGGAGCCACGGTTTCGCTTTCAGCCCGAGGAGTCCGAACAACAACCGTAGTCGGCGAAGTTTGCGTTTGAGGTTGCGGAGCAGCTTGAACCTGCGGCACGGTTTCAGGTGCAGCAGGAACTTCCGCCGGAGCTTTTTTCATTGCTTCTTCGAGTTGGTTAATCCGTGCGCCCAATTTGAAACTGTACTCTTTGACATTATTGATTGATTTCGATAATTCGTCGAGCACCGTGGCATCGAGCGCCGGCGTTTCTTCTTTCTTTTCCGCTTTCTCGGCTAAATCGTCGATTCTTTTTACCAAACCGTCGATTTCGCTCCGATAGGCAAGTTGGAACGCTTCCACCGCATCCTGATAATGTTCGAATTGTTGTTTCAATTCATTATATTGATCTTTAATTTCGTTGATTACTTCCTCGGAATGAGGTTTTTCTTCATTGTGATAAAGTTCAACAATATCCAAGCGTTCTTCCACACCGTTGAATTTGCCCATAATCAGCTGCACAAGCGAATCCATATCGTCGATTCGGTTTTGAAGCTGCATCATCATTTCCTGGGTATTGGCAATAAACAGATTGCTCGGTTCCTGAGATTGTTCCGGTTTGGCTCCCAGAATATTCGTGACTTTGCTTTCGATTTTTTCAATCCTTTCCAACAAGTCGCTGTTGATTGGATTCGGTTCTTCTTTGACATTTTCTTTGATTACAGAGATTCTGCTTTCTAATTCGGTTAATTTTGCCAATAGTTCTTCATCGGCTTTCGGTTGAACTTTCTGGGCTTTTTCAGATAAAGCCGCAACCTGATTTTCTAGTGAAGTCAGTCTTGTCAGCAATTCTTCGTTTGTTTCATTTATATTATTACCGGTTTGAACATCGTTTTCCGCCGGTTTTGTTGTTTTTACGGCTTCGACGTCAGCTTTGATTTCTCTCAGCGCATCGCCAATAACTTCCACGATGCCCATTTTGTCCTCGAATTCGACCTGAAGACGTTTTTGGGCATCTTCCAATTCCAATATTCTATTTTCTATTTCTTTATTATATGTGGTGTTGCTAACTCGGTTTTCCAAAAACTCGAGTTTTGCGTTGACGCTTTCCTGCCAATCTTTGATGTTTTGGTTGGCAAATTTGGCTTCCAGGCTTTGGACGTTGCGTTCGAGGTCGCAGATGCTTTCTTCGAGGATGGCAATCGTTTCGCTCTTTTCGATATCGATTTCCTGAACAACCGGAGTTTCGTCCTGGTAATGAATCATTTTCATGATTCCGACTTCCAAATAAATCATTTGGGAAGTCGTCCATTTCATCTTGTTTTGAATATCGATTAAAATATCTAAATATTTAAGAATCTGCATCCGTTTCAGCGATTTAGCCAGGGCGATAAATTTTTCGTCGTCGAAAACTGCCTTCTTGCTTAGGGCGTTTCCCTGAGTCTGATAAAGGAGAAGATCGCGGCAGAGCTGAATCAAACCGTAAGTTATGCGATCGACTTCTTTTCCCGACTCGACCAATTCCTCGATAATCGATAAGGAGTTTGTGACGTCTTTGCTTTCAAACGAAGAGAGGAGTTCCAAAAGTTTCACCTTGGAAACCCGGCCAGTCACTTTGTCGACATCTTCGATGGTTATTTCGTCGTCGGTAAAGGCGCTGACCTGGTCTAGCATACCCAAAGCATCGCGCATTCCGCCTTCCGCAGCTTCCGCGATTCCTTCGACGGCTTCATCCTTAATCAATATACCTTCTCTTTCAATTACCCGGTTGAGCATCATGACGATTTGCGCTTTGGTCAATGGTTTGAAATCGAATCTTTGACAGCGCGAATGAATCGTCAACGGTATTTTATGGGGTTCGGTCGTGGCAAAAATGAAACACACGTGAAGAGGGGGTTCTTCCAATGTCTTTAGAAGAGCGTTGAATGCGGAGAGGCTGAGCATGTGCACTTCGTCGATGATATATACTTTGGTTTTCAACAGGCTCGGAAGAAAGTTTACTTTTTCCAAAATGCGCCGCATTTCGTCGACGCCGTTGTTGCTGGCTGCGTCAAGTTCGATGATATCCGTCGTGACTTCGTTAAGAATCGCTTCGCATTTCGGACATTTGTTGCATGGTTCGCCGTTTTGAGGATTTTCGCAATTGATGGCACGCGCAAAAATCCGGGCAATCGTCGTTTTTCCGACTCCCCTAGGTCCGCTGAAAATATATGCGTGAGAGGTTTTGTTGTACATTATCGCATTTTGCAATGTTTGTGTTACATGCGACTGTCCGACGACTTCCGCAAAATTGTTGGGCCGATAACTTCGGTATAATGCTTTATAGGCCATAGTTCAACTTCCTTTCTCTTCATTAAATAAAAACCAAGAGCACATCAACTCTGTTTTCGAAAAAAACCAATAATAATCATTGATAGTATAGCATAGATTATCAGATTTTTAAAGTTATTTTATCTTTTTTTGAATTCGGCCCAGCTTTTGTGTTTTCGGCGCAACTTGTCAAATTCTTTCCTTATATATAAAGAAATAAAGGGAAGCCTGAAAACTTCTCTTCGTTTTTCCGCTTCCCTTTATATATATTACTTTTTGTTTTCTTTCTTTTCGGTTTCGCTCAAGAGTTCTTTTGCGGAAACCGCCAAACCGGCAATGCTTTGAAGTTCGGAAGGAATGATAATCTTGGTTGCCTGACCTTCCGACATCTTTGCCAAAGCTTCATAAGCTTTTAAAGCCAAGACGCCTTTGTCGACCGCAACATCTTTGATCATCTTCAAGCCCTGAGCCGTTGCTTCGTTCACGATTAAAATCGATTTGGCATGACCTTCGGCTTCATGAACCAAAGCTTCTTTTTTGGCTTCGGCACGGAGAATTTCGGATTGTTTGTCACCTTCGGCGCGAAGGATGGCGGCTCGTTTTTCCCCTTCGGCAAGCAAAATAGCTTCACGGCGTTCGCGTTCGGCACGCATTTGTTTTTCCATGGCGTCGCGGATGTCTTTCGGAGGCATAATGTTTTTGACTTCCACGCGGAAGACTTTGATGCCCCACGGGTCGGTCGCTTCGTCGAGAATTGCGCGCATTTTCGTATTAATCAAATCGCGGCTGGTCAACGCTTCGTCCAAATCAAGATCACCCATGATATTACGGAGAGTGGTTGTCGTTAAATTATCAAGCGCGCCGATTGGATTCGATACGCCGTACACATATAGTTTAGGGTCGGTGATTTGGTAATAAACTACGGTATCGATTTGCATCGTAACGTTATCTTTGGTGATTACTGGCTGAGGTTCGAAATCAATTACCTGTTCTTTTAGGTTGACGATTCCGATTTTGTAAGGACTGTAATAAGATTTGCTTTTGGCATATGTGGTAGCCGCATTCGGATCGACCGCTATCCGATCGATGAACGGAACCAAAAAATGAATTCCGGTATCCCAGGTTGCATGGTATCTTCCCAGACGTTCAACGACATAAGCGTTGGTTTGGGGAACAATACGAATGTGCGAAATAATGATTATCGCAATCAAGACCAACAAAACAATAACAACGATTAAAAAAGCTTCCATAATTTTCTCTTCCTTTCTTTTTTTATTAAGTTATTTAATGTTAATTTCCTGAATCGCATCTACGACCAGTTTGTTACCCTCAATCCTTGCCACGACGACTTTATCGCCTACGGCAAAAGATTGGTTGTTGAGAGAAATAGCCGTCCACGTCCGAAAATCGACAATAACTTCGCCCTTTGAGAAGGGAGTGATTTCTCGCGTAACCTCTCCGACTTTACCGATTAACCGGTCGGCATTGGTCCTTACTTCGGTGTTTTTCTGCAGCTTCGCCACAAGCGGTCGGGTTGCGAGAACCAAAATAAACGATACTCCCGCAAATACCGCCATCTGAACGATCACGTTTGCTTCGAGAATTGCAGCGAGTAGACCCCCGATTGCACCGAGGGAAAACCAAATGGAAACTAACTCTGCGGATTCGGTTTCCAATACTACTGCAATAATGGCTACAAGGATCCAAATAATAATCATGTACATTTGCGTTGAACCCCAAAATGATAACATTAATATACCTCCTTGGTATTAACAATCAACATCCGGTTTCCGGTATTCCAGAGAGCACTGAATTTGTACGCTGTCTTGCTGCGAAAATCAAGCGCGAGATGATCACTGATTTCCGTAATTAGATGTTTACCCGAAATGCGTCCGTAAGATGGTTTGATGGCTATTTTGTGCAAACTTTCCGCATCATGGTTTTCCGCTTCTTCTTTGGAAACTTTCTGAATGATGATATTTCCCGATTCGCGATCGATTCCCACAGCAACCGCATAGGCGTCTTTAAAATAATTGGCCGCATGCTTGTTCAAAGTTATATTGTTTTCGTAGAGCGTAACAGCGCCTAAAGAACTGTTTTTTGTAATCCAATCTATCTTCATAATGCTCCTCCTTACTAACATTATAATCAAAATAGACTTTTTTGTCAAAAAAATGTATAAAAATGTATAAAAAATATTTTGTTTATATAATAGTGTATGCGCTGTATCTTTATTATATAATATTCTTTTGTCAAAACAACCGGCAAATTGTTCGTCCGAAACTTTTTTGAAGGGGTTAAAAACGGCAAAAAAACACAAAAACTTCAATAGAAAAATTAACCAATTTTGCTTTTTTGAAAATCTTTTATAATATATTCATTGTTTTATTGAAGAATTGGTGGTATAATAATACAGAAAAAATTAACGAGGTGAATATAAATGCAAATGCGTGTAACAAAAATTATAATATTAATAATATCAATTTTATTTCCATTAATTGTAACAACCTTTATTGCCTTTTACTCTTACGGAGCCGTCGGCGGTTGGGAGAAAAATCAGGACCGTTTCATCGAATACTATTTCAACAGCAAGTATTCGACCGAAGAACAAATCGAACGTTCCGTCCGTTTCTCGGCCGCAAAATTCCAAAAGAACGTCAATAACGTAACTTTCAGAGATCCGGACACAAAAGACGCGCTTCAATTAAACAACGGCACCTTGAATTTGGCCAATGCGTTTTCGGTTGAGTCTTACGCCATCATGAACGAAATCGATGAAAGCAAAACGATTCAATACACATTCTTCATTTACGATATCGCCTACGGAACAACCGAAGACCCGATCGTCAAACCGGCCGATTTATATATCGTTTCGGTTCAGGGAGTCGGAACGGAAGCCGATCTACATCTTCGTTCGGCACTCGATTCCTTAAGCGATTCCCTCAAAGACAGCGGTTCCACCGGCGCCGCAACCCCATCGTCCGCGCGTTCCGGTTACTATCCTATTTACGACAACAATGCCGACGACCCTGAGAATGCGGACAAAGCGCATTACGTATATACTATTACCCCTAACAACACTTACATGTTCACTCATATCGACGACAACGGTGTCGAAAAAGAAATCAGCTCCATGCCTTTCTTGTCTACCAGAGAAGCAACGTTTGCGATTGTCCAAAAAACCGGACTCGACGAAGATCCGATTAAAGTTTGGACCATCGGAACATTAACCAATATTAAGTCTTCAACAACAGCCAACAACAGTTTGAACTTCAACACTTTGCCGAATCTGTCCGAAGGTTACAAATCCGACCTCAAAGCGGCCGGATACCTGAAATTCGTTTGGCCGACCCTTTTATGGCAATCCGCAATCGCTCTTGTCATTACGGCGGGATTATCTTATCTGTTTTATAACATTTGGACTATCGAAGACGAGGAAACCAAGAAGCTGAAACCGACAAATGTAAAGAAGGTAAAGAAATAGGTCGTTAAGACCTTTTCTTTTAGGAAAAAACTATGGATATTAAAGAAATCGAAAGATTGTTGATAACGACTTACCGTAAAGACCTCTACCGCCCCTTTATCCAGGCGATAGCGGAATACGAATTGATTAAACCCGGCGACAGGATTGCGGTATGCATCTCCGGCGGGAAAGACAGTTTAACCATGGCTAAACTAATGCAGGAATACCAGCGGCACGGCCAGGTGCCGATTGAAGTGGTATATATCGTCATGGATCCGGGATTTACAGAAGAAAATGTTGTAGCTTTAGAAGAAAACGCCAAGAAAATGGGCATTCCGATCGAAATAGTAAAATCGGATATCTTCCAGGTGGTCGAACGAATCGCCGGCGATTATCCGTGTTATATGTGTGCCAGAATGCGAAGAGGAACATTATACTCGATTGCCAAACAAAAAGGATGCAACAAAATCGCTTTGGCCCACCATTTCGACGATGCAATTGAAACAATCCTCTTAAACATCTTTTACGGCGGGACATACAAATGCATGATGCCGAAACTGAAAGCCCAGAATTTCCCCGGCATGGAACTAATCAGACCTCTTATATATATTAAAGAAAAAGACATTATCCGTTTTATCAAGCAAATCGGGGTTACGCCGATGAATTGCGGGTGCGTGGTGGCGTGCGGAAAAACCTCGTCCAAACGCAGGGAAGTCAAAAACCTGATTGCCAACATGCGCAAGATTTATCCGAACGTCGACATCTCGATTTACCGCAGCGCGCAAAACGTTAATCTCAACTGCGCATTGGGCTGGAAACACGGCGACAAACAACACAGTTTCCTTGAATACTACGACGAAGATATATATTCGGACGAAAATTAATCAAAAAAATAAAAAATGCAGATTAAGGTTAAAATCCTTATTCTGCATTTTTTTATTAGAATTCGCAGTTTTTCGGTGTTCTAGGATAAGGAATGACGTCGCGGATGTTTTCTACTCCGGTCACATACATAATCAAGCGTTCGAATCCCATTCCGAAACCCGAATGTTTGACGCCGCCGTATTTTCTTAAGTCGATATACCAGTCGAGTTCAGCTTTGTTCATTTTGAGTTCGTCCATGCGTTTAAGCAGCATATCCAAACGTTCTTCACGTTGGGATCCTCCGACCAATTCTCCGGCTCCCGGTACCAAATAATCGACCGCTGCAACCGTTTCGTTGTCGTCATTCAAACGCATATAGAATGCTTTGATGTCTTTCGGCCAATCGGTTATAAAGACCGGCGCTTTGAAATGCACGTCAGTCAAATACTTTTCGTGTTCGGTAGCGAAATCCTGTCCGTATTCCGGTTCGACTTCGAATTTCTGGCCGCTTGTCTTCAGGATATCCACCGCAGTTTTGTGGGTGCAGATATTGGCTTTTGATTTTAGCAGCGCTTCGAGCTGGGCGATTTTGCCCGGTGCGACAAACTTATCGAAGAATTCCATTTCTTCTTTGGCGTTTTCCAAAATGAATCCGACGACATATTTGACCATTTCTTCGATTAAGGCGATGTTGTCGTTCAAATCAGCAAACGCAACTTCCGGTTCAATCATCCAAAATTCGGAGGCATGGCGGGTGGTGTTGGAGTTTTCGGCCCGGAAAGTCGGCCCGAAAGTATAAACCTTTTTGAACGCCAGCGCAAATGTTTCGGCTTCCAGTTGGCCGGTAACGGTAAGGTTGACTTTTTTTCCGAAGAAATCTTTGGAATAGTCGACTTCCCCGGATTTGGCGATGCGTTCCAAATCGAGGGTGGTGACCTGGAACATTTGACCCGCGCCTTCGCCGTCGTTGGATGTAATCAACGGCGAATGGACATAGATAAAGCCTTTTTCGTTAAAGAATTTGTGAATGGCAAACGCCAGCAGACTTCTTACCTTAAACACCGCATAGAACAGATTGGTTCTGGCTCTTAAATGGGCATTCTTTCTTAAGAATTCTCTGGTATGTCGTTTGGGTTGAATCGGATAATCCTCCGGACTGTCGCCTTCAAGCACAATTTTGTGGGCTTTGATTTCGATCGGTTGCGCTTCTTTTGGCGACAATACGACCTCTCCGTCCACGGTCACCGCGCTTCCCACACGGATTTTGGCGGCTTCCTGCCAGTTTTCCAAAGATTGGTCGTAAACTATTTGCATGCTTTCAAAAAACGAACCGTCGTTCAAAACGATAAATCCGAATTCCTTCTGACTGCGGTTGGAGCGTACCCAACCTTCCAAACGCACTTTTTTGCCGACAGCGCCTGCTTTTTCCTTAATTAAATGCTGAACACTGGTTTTTTGATAGTCGCTCATATTTTTTCCTCCTTCTTGAAATAAAAATAGTCCTTAGGAATTTGCTTCCTAAGGACGAAAATTTCGCGGTACCACCTTAGTTCACGGCTGTTATGCCGATAAGCATATATATTGCCGTGCCCTCGTTGATCCATAACGCCGGATTAAGCGGGTAGTTCTACTTTCAAAAATGATTTCTTCTACCACTCCGAGGTGTTCTTTCTATCGGGCTTTTCTGTTAAGTTTCCACTGTCCTTAACTCACTGGAAGAAGCGCTCCCGATATACTTTTCCTCTTCAACGTTTTGCTTTTTCGTAATTTGTTATCTGTATTATATGCTCTCTTGAGCAATCTGTCAAGTCTTTTTGCTATTTGCCCAAACAAAACTTCGAGAACAGTTCGTCAATCAATTGATCCGTGCGGACTTCCCCGATGATTTCCCCCAGGGAATTCCAGGCCGCCTGAATATATATATCCACAATATCAATATAGACGTTTTCCGAAATTGCCTTCATAGCTTCGTCCAGATTGCTGATTGCCTCGTTAATTTTGGCAAGCTGGCGGGTATTGCTTATATAGGAAACGTCGGTGTCGTTGATATCCCTAATCATTACGTATTTGGTGATAGCTTCTTCCAACTTGCTTATGTCATTCGGGTTGGTGGCCGAAATGACAATCGCGTCGGAAAACGCTTCCGGATTGACGACAAGCGGAAGGTCGCTTTTGTTGATAACCGTTAAATGAGGACGGTTTCTGACCAGTTCAAGCAAATCGTAGTCCATTTTTTCGAGCGGCTCACTGCCGTCCAATATCAAAAGAATCAACTCGGCTTCGTCGATTTTGTGCTGGCTCTTGGAAATTCCGATTTTTTCGACTTCGTCTTGGGCTTCCCTGATGCCCGCCGTGTCGATTAAGTTCAGCATAATGCTTCCCAATACGAGTTTTCCTTCCACGATATCCCGGGTTGTGCCCGGAATAGGAGTCACGATGGCTTTGTCTTCTCTAAGTAATGCGTTTAGCAGGCTGCTTTTGCCGACGTTCGGCCGGCCGATGATAACCGTTTTGATGCCTTCTTTGATTTTTTTGGCATCGCTCGAATAGGCAAGTATCTTTTTCAGCTGATTATATATATCCTGAATTTGGGGTTTAATGACCGAATTGGTTAATTCTTCCGCATCGTCGTATTCCGGATAATCGATATTGACCGCAATAGTGGCGATTATATTCATGAGTTTGGAGCGCAAATTGTCGATTGCGTTTTTAATGTCGCCCCGCAGGCCGTAATTGGCGAGCCGAAGCGCCGCTTTGCTCTCAGCATCAATCACATCCATAACCGCTTCCGCTTTCGTAAGATCAATCCGTCCGTTCAGAAAGGCCCGTTTCGTGAATTCGCCTGGTTCGGCGATCCTCGCCCCCTGAAGCGCAAGCAGTTCGAAAATCTGGTTGGTTACAAAAATGCCGCCGTGGCAATTGATTTCCACGATATCTTCTCTGGTATATGTTTTCGGCGCCCGATATACCGTCACCAAAACTTCGTCAATCGTTTCTTCGGTTTTCGGATTGACGATATGGCCGTAATGCACGGTATGGCTTGGGACTTTGCGAAGGTCTTTGCCTTTGAAAACTCTTGAAGCTATCTCGAGAGCTTCGCTTCCGCTCATCCGCACGATGGAGATGGCGCCTTTGCCGAAGGCGGTTGATATTCCTAAAATCGTATCGTTCATTGTTTCTTTCATTCGCTGCTCACTTTTTCTTCCAATAAGGTTTCTTCATCCATTTTGCCGATTTGTTCGAACTGTTTAATGATTTTTTCGTTAGTCGTACTCAGTTTGTCGGATTCGTCTTTGGCTTTTTCGATTGCTTTTCTGACCAGAGTCCAACGATCGTTGTAACGTTCGAATTCTTTGCTTAGTTTGCGCAACTCTTCGATAATCAGGTTGGTGTTTTGGCGCCGTTTGTAATCCAACAAAGATATCTGGATTACTTTAAGCGTGGCAATCAAAGTCGTCGGGGACGTCAAAGCCACGTGCTTTTTCTCCGCATAACCAACCAATTCCTGTTGGGTTGCCAAAATATAATAATATATCGCTTCGGACGGAATAAACATCAAGGCGTAACCGATGGTTTCGCCCGGAATAATATATTTTCGGGAAATATCGTCGATATGTTTTTTCACATCGGCTTTGAAGGCCGTTTCGTAATTCTTTTTTTCGGCTTCCGGAATACCCGGGGCAATCATTTTCCGATAGTTTTCCAAAGGAAATTTCGAATCGATTGCAATGTGCCCTTTGTTCTCCGGCGTGAAGATTATGGCATCGACTCTCGTGTCGTTCGACATCTTGTACTGCGTCTGATATATATCTCCGCTTACTCCGAAGACATTTTCCAAAATCGCGTTCAGTTGGAATTCGCCGAAATTTCCGCGTTTGGTTTTGTCCTGCAGGATATCCTGAAGCTGAATGATATCTTTTGACAAAGCTTCGATATTAGTTTGTGCCTGATCGATAACAGCTAAACGTTCCATTACGTTGGTAAAAGTTGTTCTTGTCTGTTCGAATCCCGTTGCCAAACGGGTTTCGACGCTCGCATTGATTTTGGCGAGTTCGTCGGAAACGGTTTTTAAAAGCTGAACTTCGACCTGACTGAACTTGTTTTGAATTTCGTACAGTTCTTTGGTGGCGTTCGATAAAGTCTGCGCATTCTTTTCGGACAAAACCTCGAACCTCTGATCGATAACCGCGCGCGTCTTTTCCAATTGCTCTCTGATATGGTCGTTGGTTTTTTGCATCAAATCAAGCTGATTTTTGTAAAGCGCGTTTTCGATCAGATTTCCAAAATCCTCTGGTTTTTCTTTTCCCTTGTCTTTAATCGTTCTAAACAACAGGACAAGCATAACTGCGTTAAGCAATAAAATTGCCCCCAAAATAACAGCAATCACTGTATCCGGTAAGCTCATATCTTCCTTACCTCCCTTTATTTATGTATATTATATCACAAGATATATCTTCTGGGGTTATTTTAATATACCAGTAAATGGAAACATTTTCACTGTTTAATCGTTGGCGAACCGGTTTTCCCTGTGTTATAATTGTTTTGAAGTCCGAACTAACCTTCGCTCATCTTTTGCTTGGTCTATTTGGTCTTCATCCCTTATTATTTTTTTTCTAGTTTCTTTTTCAAAAAGAGAGGGCCGCAAGCCCTCTCTTTATTTTTTGCTTTTTACTTTTTTACTCTTGGTTCGATAATCAGATAGCGTTCCGGTTCAACGCCTTCGGAATGCGTTGTGACATCGCGCCAATCGGATAATTTGTTGTGAACGACTTTACGTTCGTAGGCGTTCATGTAATGAAGTTTGACGGGAATTTTGGTTTTGGCGACATCTCTCGCAATCCGGGTTGCCATGCGTTCAAGCTGTTCGTCGCGTTTTTTCCGGTAATCGCCAACATCGACTTTTACGACAAACCCCGATTCGTGATCGCGGTCGAAATACTGATTGACAATCATCGAAGCCAAAAACTGAAAAGCGCTCAGTGTTTTGGCACCTTTGCCGATCAAAACATTGTTGGCTCCGTCGGTCGATACGCTGTATTCGACAACGTTGTCGCGCATTTTGCGTTCCACGTAACCCATGATATTGGCATTTTGCAAAAAAGTTTCCAAATAATCTTTGGCTTTTTTGATTGGATTGGCATCAACCATGACATGAACCTGAATTTCATCCCGGGATACTTCTTCCGGCGTCAAAACATCGAAATACAAATCTTCTTTTGCTACGCCCAATTCCTTGACAGCTAATTCTTCAACTTCCTGAAGAGTGTGTCCCACATATATTTTCTCTTTCACTTCTCCACCTCTTACTTCGCGTGCTTATTGCGTAAACGTTCTAAGCGTTCAGCGCTCTGTTTTTGCCCGATATAAGATTGGAACATTGTATAGATGTTACCAATCAACCAATAGAATCCCAAGCCGGCTGCGCTGCTCAAGACGAACATTCCCATCATGATTGTCATGAAGTACATCGTATACTTCATGGTTTTTTGGGTTTCGCTTTCCTGTGCGACTGCCTGACGGCGGTAGGCAGGAATATTGGCCTGCGATTCTTCCTGAAGTTTCTTTTGTTTTCTTTGTAAAATGAATTGGCTCAAAAGCTGCGTTCCCACAACCAAAACCGCCAGAATAATTACGCCCCACATCTGCCAGGAATCGCCCTGGGTACGGTCTTTGAACAAATCGATGCCAAAGACCTTGGTATTCAATCCTTCAATCCAGTTGGCGGTTCCGCTGACTTCGCCGTTGGTATACGGCAAACGGGAAATCGCCCGGAAGATACTCATGAAGATCGGGAATTGCAGGAACGGGAGCAAACAGCCGCCGATGCCGACTTTGTATTTGCGATAAATTGCGGCCATTTCCATCTGTTTCGCTTTTTGCGATTCCGGATCGGTTCTTCTTTCGTATTTGGCTTCCAGCTTGGCTAGTTCCGGTTGCATCAATTGCATTTTCAGACTCATGTCGTTGGTTCTGGCGTAAATCGGCCAGCCGAGTGTACGGACGAGCAATGTGGTAAGGATTAATCCGATAACATAGTAACCGCCGAGCAATTTGGACAATGTTTTCAAAACCCAGCCGACTGGGAAGGTAAAGAAATTATTGAACAAATGGCCCCAAAAACCGTTTCCGAATCCGTAAAATTGGATCGGAGCGGGTTGCAAACGATAGCGGTCGGCCTGGATTGTATAAAAATACACTATTTCGTAAACATCCTGAGTTGCTTCGAATTCGGCTTCGTTTACCGATTGGACGGTCGCACCGGTACAACTCGAACCGGTTCTGCGTACAAGTCCAAGTTTTGCGGCTTGGGTAGCCGTATCCAATTTCGCCAAATATTTGACTTTGGCTTTTTCGATTAATTCGTTTTGGTAATCTTCCAAAGAATCCGCTTCGATATAACGGTCGATTTGATCGATTGCGCTTAATTTAGCCCCTTGAAGCTGGGCGTTTTTGATTTCGTCTTTAAACGCTTCTCTGTCCACGCCCCGAACGCTTACCCCGAGTTCCTGGGCGAGTGCTTCAAGCTGATTCAAGGCATTATCCAAAAACTCGTCGGTGTTGGTAATCGCTTCGTTTGTGAGGATTGAGGTAATCTTGGCGTAAACTGATGTCTGCGCGTCCGCGTTTTCCTCCGGTACTAAAAGGTACGTTCTCAATGCGTTGCGGGTCTTTTCCAATTGAGCGTTTTGGATTTCGGTTTCCAAATCTTTATAAGTGATTGTCTCTTTCTTTCCGCAACTCACCAGGAAAAAAGCGAAAAAGCCCAAAACAATTGTTATCATCGCATAACGAATTATTTTACTTGTCTTTGTAATCATTTAATTCTCCTCAATATTAAATTTTTGATTGATTGAGTTTATCAGCTCGGTTAATTCCTCTTTCAACTGAAGAAATTTCAGCGTTTTGCTTGCTTCTTTTACAACAATTACTACCGATACATTGGGAAGCACGTCTAGAATCGGACGCATGATTTCTCTAACGACGCGTTTAATATAATTTCTTTCAACCGCACTGCCGTATTTTTTGCCAACCGAAATTGCGTACAGGTTGTTTTTCAAATTGTTTTTCTGATAATACAGCGTAAAACAGGGACTGCTCACTTTTTTCCGTCCGCGGACGATTCGAGCAATATCTTCGTTTTTCTTTAAGCGATAGCGTTTTTTCATTATTATCCCTCGTTATAAAACAAAAAGACCTCTTCTAACGTTTTTGGTGACAAGAAGTGGTCTATGTATCGATATTTGGTTGTACCATAAGTGGAAAATTATGCTGATAAGACTGCGCGACCTTTTAAACGTCTACGAGCCAATACCTTTCTTCCTCCGACTGTTGCCATGCGGGCACGGAATCCGTGGGTTTTACTATGTTTTCGTTTGTTAGGTTGATATGTTCTTTTCATACGAGCACCTCCTATAAACCATGCTTGTATATTATACATGAAGTGCTTTTGTTTGTCAACGAAATGAGTACTTTTTTATTTTCGGCAATATCTTCGGCTCGCTTTTTTATTATTATTACCCAAAATCGGTTTGTTTAACAGCGCTATCGTCAATAAACCACTTTTAGTATGTCTTGATGTTTTCGAAGTCGACCCAAGCTTTGGTTACGGTTTCCCTGTTGTCGCTTCCGGTGACTTTGGCGATAATGTACAATTTGGAAATGGTGTAAACTTTGTTGACGTCAACCGCATTCATCGAAGGCATTATCGACGATTGGTTGATGCAGCCGTAATAGGAATCGATTAAAATGTATTCGCTGAAATAATTTTCGGTATCGGTCGGGTGATTGTTTACCCGGGCATAGATTTCGATAGCCATATTTTCCATGGTAACTCCGTCGACGGTTTTCGGAATCAGATACGTGCGGAGCTTGTTGACCGTTTCTCCGGTTACCCGCCGTTCAATCCGCAGCTCAAACAATTCGCCCTGGTTGACCAAATACCCTTTTTTGCCGGCCGTTTCGTTGTCGATTTGACGTTCGTCGAAAGAGTCAAAATCGATTTTTTCCAAATCCAAGTCTTCAGCCTGATAGGTAAAGTGTTTGAAGTCGTATTTGCCGGTTTGGGTATTGCGGATTTCGTAATAAATGCTTACATACAGTTTTATGGGTTTATTGTCAAGTTTTGTATATTCTTCGGTTTTGGAGTCGTAATCGTTGCTTGTTTTGCCCAAATTAGACCAAGACGCAAAACTTGCGGAAGTATTGCTCCATGTGCTCGCTTTGCCTTCTTTATATAATAGATTGCCGTCGGCGGTCAAAGCGGTCAGGAAGCCGTGAAC